>CAMORO010000010.1 GCA_946623875.1 uncultured Lachnospiraceae bacterium
CAAAAGAAGTAAACAGCACTAAAGAGTGCGGAAATTGACGAACAGGCATAAGCCGGTCAGTGTGAGGAGGAAAGAAAATGACAGTTATATTAAGCTCGATCCTGTTGATCGTATTTTTTGCGGTTATGATCGGGGTCGGCATCTACACCAGGAAGAATGCGACCGATGTAAACGGATTTGTTCTGGGCGGAAGGAGTGTTGGTCCGTGGCTTACGGCCTTCGCCTTCGGTACTTCATATTTCTCGGCCGTTATCTTTGTCGGATATGCGGGACAGTTCGGTTGGCTGTACGGTATGTCCGCCACATGGGCAGGTATTGGAAATGCCCTTGTCGGTTCGATGCTCGCATGGAAGATACTCGGAAGAAGGACAAGGATCATGACCCAGTATCTTGATTCAAAGACTATGCCGGACTTCTTTGAGAAGAGGTTTTTCAGCAAGAATCTTAAGATAATAGCATCGGTTATCGTATTTGTATTCCTGATACCGTATACGGCTTCTTTATACAACGGTCTGTCATCGCTGTTCGGTCTTGTATTCGATCTGCCTTACTGGGTGGTTATAGCGGTCATGGCAGTGCTTACAGGAATATATGTTATCTTCGGAGGATACATGGCAACAGCCATCAACGATTTCATACAGGGAATAATAATGCTGATAGGTATCACGGCTGTGATTCTTGCAGTGCTCAATGGTCATGGCGGACTGATATCGGCCATGCAGGAGCTGTCGGCGGTTGAATGTGAAGGCTGGGCAGGCGGAGCTTATACCTCTTTCCTGGGACCCGATCCTTTAGCGCTTGTATTCGTTGTGATCCTTACATCACTCGGTACATGGGGACTTCCTCAGATGGTAGGTAAGTTCTACGCAATAAAGAGTGAGAAGGATATTCATAAGGGAACGATAATCTCTACATTCTTTGCCATGATAGTGGCAGCAGGCTGCTATTTCCTCGGCGGTTTCGGAAGACTGTATGCAGATAAGATAAGTTACAATCCCGCCAACGGCAAGCCGCTTTTTGATACAATAGTTCCCGCAATGCTTTCAACGCTTTCGCCTGTGATCATAGCAGTGGTGATCGTACTCGTGCTCTCGGCGTCGATGTCAACACTTTCATCACTGGTGCTTACCAGCAGTTCTACACTTACGCTTGATGTTATAAAGCCTGCTTCCAAAAAGGGAATGGATGAGAAGAAACAGGTATTTACAATGAGGATGTTCATCGTGTTCTTCATCCTTGTATCTGCAATCATAGCAGTAGTCAAGGATGCCTTCCCGGGCATAACTTTTATTGCACAGATGATGGGTGTTTCGTGGGGAGCACTTGCAGGAGCTTTCCTTGCTCCTTTCCTTTACGGACTGTATTGGAAGGGTGCGACAAGGGCATCTGTGGCAGCCTGCTATATCTGGGGCTGCGGCATAGCGATCATCCAGCTTATCGTAACTCTTGGCGGGGCAGATGTAAGTTCATGGGGACCGGTAATAGGATACATCTTCAAATCATCCATTAATTCGGGCGTTGTGGCAATGGTTGGAGGACTGATCGTCGTACCGCTTGTAAGTGCATTCACCAGGAAAGAGGATGCGGCAAAGATAGATGAGATGTTCACATGCTTCGACAAGAGAGTTCAGGTTCCTGTTAAGGAAGCGCTTGACTAAACAGGTAGTAAAGCATTCACGACGGTAATAAAAGAAAACATACATATTGGTGCGTTAGGAATAAGAAAGGGTTCCGGTTTAATTACCGGAACCCTTTATTTTTGCTTTGTTGTCATACATGGACGTGTCGGCTCTTTTGATTACATCCGAAACACTCCGATCCTTTCCGCGATCGAATACGGACAAACCGCTCGCAATGGATACATACTCGGGAGATGAGTGATCCCTGTCCGCGACCGATCTCATATGATCCCGCATCTGTTCAATAAGAGCATCCTTCCGTTCATAGTCATCGCCTGTAAGAATTGCAACGAATTCATCGCCGCCTATCCTGTATACGGGACTGTGCTTGAAGGTGTTACAGATGAACCTGCAGCATCTTATGAGATAAATATCACCGGCATCATGTCCAAATGTATCATTTATGTTTTTAAGATCGTTCACATCAAAGGTTACTATCCCGAACAGAAATTCGGGGTTCATGTTTATTTCCGATTGCAACTGTTTGATCCTGTCCTCGTAAGCCATACGGTTATTGACGCTGGTAAGCGGATCCTTGCGCATAAGGGTCAGAAGCTTTTCGTTTAGCACATTAAGGCTGAGAGTGTGACGAAGCTTCTCAAGAGCCATTATCATCCTGCTCTGGTATGTTTCAAGGAAATGATTACTTACGGACTCCATGCAATCCCGGAATACAAGATATCCGTAGGTATCCTGTCCCGAATGAAGCGGGATGAACACATACAGGTGATTGTTCCTCTCCGGCCAGTAACCCGGGATCATCTCCCGTGAGTTAAAGGTTTCCCTTTTGTAGATCACCTCATCCTCCATTGAAAAAACAACATCCATCTGCCGACTGTAGCCCTTTTTGGTCAGAGGTATATTTGTATCATAGATCGACGGTCCGAAACGGCTGTCAAGTATCAGGTGGAAAGAACTGCCTTCGAAAACATGATCGTGAAGATACAGTTCCCTGATTCCTGATCTGAATTCATCATATGATGCTGAACTGAGAATGGTCTCATCAATATCATTGAGCTTTCTTGCAAAATAATTGCTCTTGCTTCGTCTGTTTACCGATTCACGCCCGGCTATGCGGCGGATGTTGTCGCTTTCACGGCATTCCTGACAACCGCAGCTCTCACCCGGTATGAATGCCGACGGTACTGTGGTCTCTTTATCGCGTGAAACTCCGGATGAAAGATCGAGCCACAACTGTCCGCACTCTTCGCCCATTTTAAAAAAGCCCTGATCAACGGAAGCGATGGACGGATAGAACATCTGACTGTCATTAATATGATCAAATCCGGTAACGATAATGTCATCGGGTACATTGTAGCCGATGGATGAAAGAGTAAGGCATGCCTGCATTGCAAGACCGTCGTTTGCACAGATCATCGCCTCGGGAGGTTCGTTTCCCGCGTCATAATGCTGCCTTATATAGTTGTCTACTACGCCGTTCTCCCAATTCGTATAGTACACATCCTCCAGCACAGCTTCGAGATTATGCTCGGCAAGTACATCCTGAACAGCCTTAAGTCTGTTATACGAATCGAGTGAGCCGGTGTCACCGGCAAAGAAAACAATGCTTCTGACATTGTGCTCATTTATGAGGTGTTCGCACAGAGTCCTTGAGCCGGAGTAATTGTCGGAACCTATATAGTACATTTCCTTTTGCTTCATTCCCTGTGAAATGACGGGTATATCAAGCTCACGGCATTTTTGTATGAAATCGGTCAGATCATCCGTGTAGCTCAGAGTGCTTGCGAAAAGCACAACTCCGTCAAACTGCGTCAGGTCGGGAAGCCTGAAGATGTTGAACTGTCCCTGACGCCGTTCCGGTTTGTCCGTGTAGGTGGGGTAGCAGGTAAACAGAAAAATATCGGTTTCTGTAGGTTTGAGCCGCTCAGTCAAACCTTCAAGGAACTGGGATAATATTTCACATGCCCATCCGGTGGCAAATACCGCAATCTTTTTCTTCATTGGATAATCCTCATAAATATGTCCTGTCCGTTCAATGTTGCAAAAGGCTTGAAAACTTCTGAATAACATATAGATTATACCATAATGTTATGCTTGAAAAAAGACTGATTATCTGTTAAAATCTTTTGCGCGCGCAAATGTGTTTATGCGGATGTGGTGGAATTGGCAGACACGTAAGGTTTAGGTCCTTATGTCGCAAGATGTGCGGGTTCGAGTCCCGCCATCCGCACTCGTTCTTAATCACATTTATGAGGAATTTATAAAGGAATCCGGTCAGTACAGATGAATTACGATAACAGCAGTCAGGATCAGCCTGCCTGCGTTTTGTTGTGCGGAAAGGTGGATCCGCTTGAATACGAAACGATAAGACAGGTTGCCCGTTTTTATAATGTGATAATAACCGGCGAAAGCCTTAATTCGGATATTCTCAGAAGAAAAGTATCAAGAAAGATACATATTTACAGGGAAGAACCCACATCGGAAAACTTTTCCAAGCTTATCTATTCCTTTTCGCCGGATGTAATATGGTATTTTTCGGGATATATAGACGGTGGGAACGGACTTGACAATGAGAATAAGAAGCTTGAGGCTCTTGTTGAGTGCTGTAAGGTCAATGATATCAAAAAGCTTGTAGTCATTTCTTCGATAAACAGCCTGAACTACACTAAGACTTTGCAAAGACCCGGTATGAACGAAGCGTTCGTAAAGGATGAGGGCGTACCCCGATATGTAACCCAGACCGCACATGACTGTGCGGCTTTTGAGGAACTGGTTGATTACGCGACTTCGAAAAATAACATTAAGACCGTATTGTTAAGAGTCCCGTTTATTACCGGCAGGACCAATAGTACCAGTTATCTTGGCAGTCTTTTTTCGCAGATGATCAATAAGAAAAGTGTGGAATTTCCATACAATGAGAGGCAGCTAATAGATTTTCTTTCGACGGAAGATCTGATCAAGCTGCTTATTTCGGTTACGGAAGAAACATTGGATGAAGCTTCGAAATACACGGTATTCAGCGGATATGACCACAGATACGGGGAGCTCGGTGAGAGCCTTGTACGCTGTGACCCATCGGTGACAGTGAAGTACGAGAGGCCTTCGGTTTATGAGATAGACACGGATAAAGAAAGCGAGAGCAGGCGGCTTAGAGTGAACTACGGCTTCATTGCAAGAGATGACGTTCTGCGTGATATTGAAGCTTCATATGAAGCATATAAAAGGGCGGCAGGTCACGTGTCTCCGTTCAGAGAGAAGCTGCAGGGTCTTCTTGCGAGGCTTACCGGTAAGACGGTAAAAGCAGCAGAGCTTGTGATACTTTTTGTGTTAGTGCAGGTGCTGTTAAGATATACATCCGATTCCGTGTATTTCAGATATGTCGACTTAAGGCTTTTTTATGTCGTGATAATGGGTGTTACCCACGGTATGCTTACAGGAATGACTGCCGGGGTACTTGAGTGTATCTCTCTCATATTCGAATATGCAGCTACCGGAGTCACGGGTACAATGCTGTTTTATAACGTGGATTACTGGCTGCCGTTTGCGATATATATAATGACCGGATCGATAACGGGATATCTTACGAGCACAAGGGAGAACAAGCTGAAGTTCATGGAGGAGGAATCCTTTGCGTTACAGGATAAGTATCTTTTCCTCAATGATGTTTACATGTCTGTCATAGACAATAAAGAAGAGTACAAGAGACAGATACTGGGGTATCAGGACAGCTTCGGCAAGATATTTGAAACGGTCGAGAAGCTGGACAGTTCCATGCCGGCAGATATATTCATGAACGGCGTTGATACACTTGAACGCATACTTAACAATCACAGTATTGCGATATATACGATGGATGATTATCAGAAATACCTTCGTCTTGTGGCATGCTCACGGGAGATGAGCAATAAGCTTACCAATTCGGTCAGCATAGAGGATTTCCGGATAATATACGATACTCTTCTTAACAGTGAAACCTGGAAAAATACGGAATTCATTGAGGGTCTTCCGGCTTATGCCTACGGGATAGTCGAGAACAGACTTGTCCGCCTTATGATAGTTGTCTTTGATGCATCGCCGGAACAGCTGGGTCTGTATTACATGAATCTCTTTACGATCATGTGTAACCTTATAAAGGTATCCTTTAAAAGAGCCCTTGAATATCAGGAAGCCATCGAGGATGAAAAGTTCTGTAAGGGAACGGAAATACTGCTTCCCGAATATTTTGAGAAAGAACTTGATTCGCAGCGCCGTATGGCAGATGCAGGTGTGGCAAGCTATATACTGATAGAGATCGTTGCCGGGGATGTCATGACTTTTGACAGGCTGATCAGGGGTCTTATCAGACACAGTGACTATGCCGGTATCGGAACGGACGGTAAGCCGTATGTTCTGTTCACACAGACCACGAGAGATATCTTTGAAGTAGTGGGAAAAAGACTTAAGGAGCACGAAGTTGAGTATATCATGGTGGAGGGTATGTAGATTATGGGCAAGCTGATCCTGATCATTCTTATCATACATATCCTTGTATGTCTGATCCTCCTGGTCTTACGGATACTAAAGCTTATAAAATGCGAATACATAACAATATTTATTGCCTTCCCGATACCTGTATTCGGAGAGATCATGCTCTTGAGAAAGAGATATTCCGACAGGCATTCCGACAGACTGGCGGATGAGATCGATATAGTAAGACCTGTTGCCGAAGAAAACAAGAGAAGCATAGTGGTGGATCAGGATAATAAGGAGATAATCCCACTTTCGGAGGCATTGGTGATAAATGATGCTCCCACTCGTAAGGAGATAATGATGGATATCCTTTACAATGTGAACCGGAGTATCATAGTTGATGATGATGAATTAAAGGAGAAAGCGGTTCCTCTGGAGGAGGCTCTGGTCATAAATGATGTCCCCACAAGACGTAATCTTATAATGGATGTACTGTATACGGATCCGGGGGATTATGTTGCACAGCTTAACAATGCAAAGGAAAACTCGGATACCGAGGTTGTGCATTATGCGGCGACCGCACTTGCCGAAATACAGAAGGATTTTGATATACAGTTTCAGGATATCATGAAACGCAGACAGCTTGATCCCAAGGATAGGGAGATCGACAATGAGTACCAGATCCTTCTTGAAAACTATATATCCAGCGGCCTGCTTGAAGGAGATGCTCTGAGGAGCCAGCTTCTTAACTATTCGAAGCTTCTTGCACGCAGGCTTGAAGATGAAGCTACAAGGGGAAGATGGTCTCTGATAAACAAGAAGGCCGATGCGGATCTTAAGCTCAGGGATATAAAGGAGCTTGACAGGGACATAGAATATATGGAGGAGCGCTGGCCGTTAAGAGAGAAGATGTATGTGTATAAGATACAGAGTGCCATACTTAAAAAAGACACTAAAAGCATAAGAAGTACATTTGACCGGATTAAGAGGAATAATGTGCATATGTCGCTTGAGCTGAAGAGCATCGCGAGATTTTGGAATGTAGATACAGAGGGCGCGGATGTTTAAGCTGTTTCGTAAAAAAAAGGTACGTGAACTGAATAGTGATAATCATGTAAGCCTTGGAGGTGTGTATCTGATCGGCGGGCTTTTCTGTATGCTTATGATCGTTCTTATAGCTGTACAGATGAATGTAAGATATTCCCTGCGCGAGACGAGTATAGGCCTTGAAGAAAAGGAAAGTCTGATAAGGCTTAAGGAAGAAGTGGAAAACGGCGAAAACAGGGGAGCGAAGATCCTTCTTGTAAACGAGGAGGATGATGCCACAAGTACGAAGGCCTTTAAGATATTTTCTGTCATACTTGATCAGATGAAGGAGCCGTATGATGTTATCGAACCGGCTGATTTCGATATGGCTGATTTTGACAGATATGAAACTATAATACTTGCGATCACACATTATCCGCTGCTTACGGGCAATATTTCATATCTTAAGGGCTGGGTGCGTGACGGAGGTAATCTCATGATAGCCTATCCGCCCGAAGGTTCGGGGAGCTTTCAGACGCTGTATGAGCTGCTGGGAATTAAGGACAGCGGCGAGGTGACTTACGTAAAGGGAGTTCATTTCAACAAACCTTTTATGATAGGCGGGAGCCTTAAGGATTATGATATCATAGACGCCTATGAATCATCCCTCGGTCTGTCATTGTATGATGACTGTGATGTATATATGCAGTCCGATGATGATTATCCGGTACCTTTGATATGGAGAAGAAATGTCGGCAGCGGTACGGTGGTTTTCGATAATTTCGGAATAATGGAGAAGGCTTACAGGGGAATACACTGTGCCGCCTTCAGCCTTTTGTCGGATTATTGTGTCTATCCTGTCATTAACGGCTCAGCATTTTATATAGATGATTTTCCGGCACCTGTACCCGAAGGGGATGCCACTTATATAACAAGGGATTACAACATTTCGGTTTCCGATTTCTATTCAAGGATATGGTGGACGGATATACATGAACTGGCAAAAGAATACGGTATCAGGTATACAGGTCTTGTGATAGAGAATTACAACGATCAGGTGAGCGGAGAGTTTAAAAGAAATACGGAGACAAACAGATTCCTGTATTTCGGAAATATGATCCTTAAGCTCGGCGGTGAGATAGGTATCCACGGTTACAATCACATGCCCCTTGTTCTTGAGAACTTTGATTACAAGGATCAGTATGATTCCTATATACAGTGGCCGTCTACAGAGGATATGAGGAATTCGCTTGACGAGGTGTTTGATTTCACACATAACCTTTTCAAGGATCAGGAGCTTAAGGTATATGTGCCTCCTTCCAATGTGCTGTCAGAAGAGGGACGAAGCCTTCTTGCCGATACTTCAATAAGCTCACTAGCCTCTGTTTATCTGTCGACAGATATGGCTTACGAGCAGGAATTTGATATATCAGCAGAGGATGGGATCATTAATACTCCCCGAATAACATCCGGCTGTATCATAGACGAGTACATGGAGCTGGCCGCTCTGTCAGAGCTTAATTTCCATTATGTGAATACTCATTTCATCCATCCTGATGATGTGCTTGATGAGGACCGCGGTGCCGAGATCGGATGGGAGAGGATGTACGGTAATCTTAAGGGATATATGAAATGGCTGCACGAGGGCTGTCCCGATATAAGAAATCTTACGGGATCCGAACTGGCGGGAGCGGTTCTTCGTTACGACCTGCTCAGGCTTGACAGGACAGATACGGATAGCGGGGTTAAGCTTGACATAGACGGTTATGATGATGAAGCGTGGATGCTTCTTCGTATAAACGACGGCAGAAAGATAAGCACAGTCAAAGGCGGAGGATATAAGGAGGCAGCCGAGGATCTGTATCTTATAGAATGCAGGGATGAGGCTGTTGAGATCGTGTTCGAATAACCGGACGGTCCGCAAGGCGCAAGGCAAGTCATTAATGCGAGGTACTAAATGAGGATATGTGTTATCTTGGAGGGATGCTATCCGTACGTTACGGGTGGAGTCTCCTATTGGATACATCAGTATATGAAGGCAATGCCGCAGCATGAGTTCGTTATATGGGCGATCGGGGCCAATTCATCCCTTAAGGGCCGGTTCAAATATACGCTCCCCGATAATGTGGTAGAGGTTAAGGAAGTATTTCTGGAGGATGCCCTTAAGAAGACGGGCAATCATAAGAAGTACAAGTTCTCGAAAGAGGAGATAATGACGCTCAGGGATCTTATCGACTGTGACAGGCCAGACTGGGAGATGCTGTTTAAGATGTATGCGGACAACAATGTGGATCCGCTTTCGTTTCTCATGAGCAAGGAATTTCTGGACATACTTACCGGAATATGTGAGGACGAATATACCTATACCGCGTTTTCCGATTTCTTCCATACGATACGCTCGATGTTTCTTCCGATACTGTATATACTGCATGCCGAGGTTCCCAAGGCCGATATCTATCATTCGATAGCGACCGGCTACAGCGGTATCCTTGCCCGCCTTGGAAGCTACAAGTATCATGTGCCTTATATGATAACCGAACACGGCATATATACACGTGAACGGGAAGAGGAGATCATAAGAGCCAAATGGGTCATGCCCGCATTCAAGAAATTCTGGGTCCGGTTCTTTTACATGCTGTCTGCGGGAGCATATGAAAATGCTTCCATGATAACAAGCCTGTATGCGGGTGCCAGACGGATACAGATAGATATGGGGTGCGATCCGGATAAATGTGTCTACATAGGAAACGGGATCCATTATGAGCGCTTCGGGGACATTCCCCAGAAGAAGTCAAACGGTTTCGTGGATATCGGAGCGATCCTCAGGATAGCCCCTATAAAGGATGTCAAGACAATGATCTACGCCTTTGCGGGAGCAAAGGAGAGAGTGGAAAATGCAAGGCTGTTCATAGCGGGTCCGGAGGATGATAAGGAGTATGCGAAGGAATGCTATGATCTTGTTGAGCGTCTCGGAGTTAAGGATATAACCTTTATGGGCTCGATAGATGTAGTTGAGCGTATGAAGGATTTTGATTTCACGGTTCTTTCCAGTATTTCCGAGGGTATGCCGCTGTCGGTGCTTGAATCCTTCGCATCCGGCAGACCCTGTGTGACTACGGATGTGGGGAATTGCAAGGAGCTTATAAACGGGGTTGCCGAAGATGACGATCTTGGAAGCGCCGGACTGTGTGTGCCTCCGATGGATATCCCGGCACTTGCCAATGCTTTTGTAGTAATGTGCAATCATCCGGAGAAAAGATATAAGATGGGTATGACCGCAAGAGAACGCGTGCGCAGGTATTTTATGCACGAGGATATGATACGTAAGTATCTTGAGGTATATGATGAGGTGTTCAGGAAATGGCAGGGATAGGCTTCAGCCTTAAGAAGCTGTTCAAACAAAAGGGAATACTTAATCTCTGTAAAGCATACGGTTATTCGGGTATAGTCACGATAGGGCCGATGCTGCTCGGTATAGTTCTGCTTGTCGGGATGGCCTTTGTTGCCCGTATGGCAGGTCTGTCCGATCACGACAGGGAGCTCCTTAACTGTATGCTCACATACAGTCTTTTGGTGTCTCTGCTTGTGACCAACTGGTTCAATATGGTGGTGACAAGGTTCGTATCGGATATGCTGTATGAGGATATGGACGAGAAGGTGATGCCGTCATTCCTTGGCGCTGTATCCATTGAGCTTGTCATCTGCTTCGTCTTCTACGGGATATTCCTGCTGTTTTCGGGAGCGACACTTGTGCAGGGCATCCTGTGTCTGTGGTTTTCAATGGTCCTGATAGTTGTATGGACCCAGATGATATACATGACTGCTCTTAAGGATTACCAGGGAATAATACTTACCTTTGCAATCTCGCTGATGATAGGTTTCCTGCTTGCGCTGATACTTGTGCTCATAGGCAGAGGCTCTCTTGAGAGCTTTCTGTTCTGTATGATAATCGCGTACGGACTGCTTGCTGTAAGACAGTTCAAGCTTATGCTCGATTATTTTCCGCTGAGCAAAGGAAGCCATTTTTCCTTTCTTGCATGGTTTGACAAATATCCGTCACTTGCCATAGCGGGAGGAATGGTCGGAACGGGACTGTTCTCACACATAGTCATTATGTATTTCGGTCCGTTAAGAGTTCAGGTGGAGGGACTGTTCTACGGAGCTCCCGAATATGATGTTCCGGCACTTGTAGCCTTCCTTTCGCTGCTTATAACCACGGTAAGCTTCGTTGTTTCCGTGGAAGTGAATTTCTATCCCAAATACAGTAATTACTACGGACTGTTCGGTGATAAGGGTGCCATTAAGGATATCAGGCTCGCCGGAAGGGAGATGCTTGATGTATTGAGGCGTGAGCTTACTTACCTTGGCTGCAAACAGTTGTTTACCACCATTCTGTTCGTGGTTATCGGACCTGTTGTGATCGAGCATTTCATACCCGGAATGAGCTCGCTGTCAATGACGGTGTTCAGGTTTTTGTGTGTCGGTTACGGGACATATGCCATAGCCAATTCGCTGATGCTGATACAGCTCTATTTTGAGGATTACAAGGGTGCCATGCTCGGGACAACTGCATTTGCGGTAATTTCATCCGTACTGAACATATGGCAGATATTAAAGGGCGATGTTTATTATTTCGGTACCGGATTTTTCGCCGGAGCCGTGGTGTTCTATTTCTGCGCTCTTATAAGGCTTGAATGGTATACGGGCAGGCTGCCGTATTTCCTGCTGGCTCGCCAGAACCTTGTTCCCGATAAGGAGAAGGGGTTCTTCACCGCCATAAGCAGGACTCTTGATGAACGTTACCAAAGGATGGTGGAAAGGGAAGATGCCCGGATTGCCGACAAAGCCGGCGAAATGTTGGAAAAGGAGGGGCTTAAGCAATGAAGCTGTCAGTAAGGATAAGCTGTCTGTTCATTGTGCTTTCCCTCTTATTTACGATGCAGGGCTGCAGCGGAAAGAAAGAGGTGAACGGACCGGCTGAAAAAACGGAGGAAGCCGGTAATGAGCCCGAGGTAAAAAAGGTCGATAAGGCCGTAAAGGAAGAAAGCAATATTACAGATGACAAGAGAATATACAGCGGCGATGATGATTCGTCGGTCATAACCATGTATCTGAATGTGAGCAGGGGTAATTACGCTGATGGGAGCGATCATTCCTGGGATGAGATAAATACCTATTCGGCCTATGATTATGAAAAAATGGGCGTGGACCGTTACAAGGTTGAAGGTATCCTTAATATAGATGAGACCGGAGAAGGTATCAATGAGAATTCCTTCGGATACGGTGAAACCGTCCCTAACGTATCGGTACAGGTAAGGGGACAGACCTCATCAAGATCCGACCAGAAAAATTACAAAATAAGGATCAAGGATGGAAGGGGAGAATTCAGGGGACAGAGGACACTTAACCTGAACAAGCACAAGAACGATCCATACCGGTTCCTGAACAAGCTGTCGTATGATCTTCTTGAGCCGGTTCCGCAGCTTATAGGAGGAAGAACGCAGTTCGTACATCTGTATGTTAAGGACAGTACCGGTTCGGTGTCAGTAAACGCCGTACCTGAAGAGGCGTCAGAGAATGCCGTACCTGAAGAGGTATCGGGAAACGGCATCGGGACGCAGGAGGAAGGCGCATATGAGGTTGACCTGACCGGATATGAGGACTACGGCATCTATACCATGGTTGAGCAGGTGAACAGAACCTTCCTGAGAAATCACGGCCTTGATGAGAACGGACAGTTGTATAAGGTGACTTTCTTTGAGTGGGATAAGTATGAGGAGATGATGGTGCCTTATGACGATCCGCTCTATGATGCAGATGATTACAGCAGCTATATGGAAGTGAAGGGGAATCCGGATCCTTCAAAGCTTCAGGAGGTGCTTTCAAAGGTTAACAATTATTCCGTGCCTATAGACAATATAATAGAAGATAATTTCGATGCGCAGAACCTGTGCTACTGGATGGCTTTTAACATCATGACAGGTAATTATGATACGGGTGCGCGTAATCTGTTCCTGTACAGTCCGCTCAATTCCGAAAGATTTTACATGATCTGCTGGGATATGGATGCATCCTTCAGGACTTCCTACAATATATGGAGGGAACGCCATGACGGAGAATCCTGGGAGCAGGGAATGACCAAGTTCCTAGGTTTAAGGCTTATAAGACGTATGATGAAGGAAGAGAAATACAGGGAGATGCTGCGGGAGGCCGTAGAGGATATACATGACAATTATGTCAATAACGAAAAGGTGTCAAAGCAGGTTGATATTTACAGAGATATAGTAAAAGAGTATCTGTACAGGGATCCCGATTATGAGAATTCCCAGATGAGGACACCTGATGTATACGACACTCTCACGGAAGAGATCAAGCTGGAGGCAGACGCCAATTACGAGGTCTTTCTTGAGAGTATGAAAAAACCATGGCCCTTTTTTGTCGGTGTTCCGACGATCGATACGGATCATAACGAAACGATCTTAAGCTGGGAGGCATCGTACGATTACAATGACAGTGAGATAACTTATGAGTATCTTCTTGCCACGGATCCGCTGTTTGAGGATGTTATAGATGAGGGACGGGGACTTTCCGTTCCGCTTGCAAAGACCTTTGTTCTTGACCCCGGGACATACTTCCTCAGAGTTACGGCTGTTAATGAGGAGGGATATTCAATGGAGTGTTTTGATTATTATGAGATAGACGGTTACGGCAAGAGCTACGGCTGTTACTGCTTCAAGGTAGGAAGGAACGGGCATGTCAGTCCGTATAAATAGTGTATGAGGTAAATATGAATACTAAACTGAGAATACTGATAATTGCACAGGCTGTTATTATGTCCGTTCTTTTTATGGGATGTGCCGCACCTGAGCCGGGAGATACCTATGGGAAGGCATCGCCCGGTGAGAGTATCAGACCCGACGATCTTGACTCTCTCTACTCATATCCGGATGATGTGCTTGTACTGTATCTTACCGTTGGAAGAGGGAAGACAGAGGCCGGTACACATACGTGGCGTGAGATCAATTCCCATGATCTTGATTACTATGAAAAGACAGGGCAGGAGATATATGAATGCGGGGCGCTTGTACAGTTCGGAAATGAGGAAGGACCCACTTCCGACAAGTTCGGATACGGGGATGTGTCCGAGAACGCAACAGTCAGGCTTACCGGATCCAAGGCATCGGAGAAGCAGCAGAAGAGCTACCGTATAAAGATAAACAAGGGAAGCGGAAACATGGATGGCATGAAGACTCTCATACTTAACAAGAGCTTTACCGATCCCTTCAGGTTTACCGCTAAGCTCAGCTTCGATCTTATGAGGGAAACCGATGAGATGATGTCGTTAAGAACACGGTTTGTACATCTTTATGTAAGGGATGAATACGAAGGGGAGGAACTGTTTACGGATTACGGTCTCTATACAATGATGGAGCCTGTGAATAAGAAATACCTGAGTAACAGAAGTATCGATTCTACGGGAGAGCTGTATAAGCTGAATGATTTTGATTTCGCAAGGCATGAGGACGTGATCCTTAATCCTACCGATGCCGGTTACGATCAGAAGAGATTTGAAGAACTTCTGGAGAGTAAGGGCAGCAACGATCATACAAAGCTCATAAAAATGCTCGATGCGCTTAATGCATCCGGTGCATCGATAGAGGATGTGGTCGATACGTATTTCGATAAGGAGAATCTGTACAGCTTCATGGCCTTTAATATTCTTACCGACAATGTTGATACGGATACTGAGAATATGTATCTGTACAGTCCCACAGGAACCGACAGATTCTTCATAATCCCCTGGGATCAGGACGGAGCACTGAGGAATGATTACGAACATGTAAGGGATCCCGAATATGTAAGGAACTGGGAAAGGGGTATATATCTGTACACGGATTCGAAGCTGTTCGGAAGTATTATGAAGAGCAGACACTGTGTTGATGAACTGAGCGCATTTATTGCCAAATATCATGACGGCGTGCTATCGGGAAACAACGTACTGAAGAAAGCGCTCAGCCTTTCATCGATAGTAAAGCCGTATGTTTATGAACTTCCCGACAGAACCTATGCAAGGGTGACGGAGAGGGAATATGATGAGCTTATCGGCCTGCTTCCCGAACAGATGGATAACAATTATTACGCATATTACGATTCGCTGGAAACGCCGTGGCCGTTTCATATTATGAAGCCGGAAAACGATGCCGGAGGTATAAGGTTTTCCTGGGAGGACTCGACTGTTCTTGAAGGAGATGTGACGTATAAGTTTGAACTGTCCGATACATGGGACTTTGCTAACGTGATCGAAACGGCGGAAGGTCTTTCGGATACGGAATACAGTATGGATATGCTTTCCGAGGGACAGTATTTCGTAAGGGTAAGCGCGGTTTCGTCAAGCGGTCTTTCGCAGGAAGCCTATGAATTCTATAATACCGAAAAAAAGACAAGGGCAAACGGAGTTCTGTGCTTTTATGTGCTTGAGGACGGAACGGTTGAAACACAGATTTTTGAAGAGTAGTAAAGGACAGTGGTATGATTGACAGGAACAGGATATTCAGGCATGAATGGAAATATCTTCTTTCCCGCAGTGAGGCAGAAAATCTTAAGTACAGGCTGCTGCCGGTAATGTCTGTCGACAGTCATGTTAAAGGAGACGGATACGAGATAAGGAGTCTGTATTTTGATGATTATAAGAACACTGCATATGTACAGAAACTCATGGGGGTATATGCAAGGAAGAAATGGCGTATAAGGATATATGATTACAGTGACAGGAAGATATCCCTTGAGAGGAAAATAAAAAACGGGAACTATATATATAAGGAATCGGCCGACCTTACAAGAGATGAATTCGAAAAGATTATAGATACGGATTTCGGTTTTCTGCTGTACAGGGATGAAAACCTGTGCAGGGAGTTCTACTACGAATGTATGTGTAATGTTTTGCGTCCTAAGGTGATAGTGGATTACAGGAGGCTTCCTCTTGTCATGAATGAAGGAACCGTACGTATCACATTCGATACAGAAGTCGCGGCGGCCATGGGAGGATTTGACATATTTGATAATACACTTCCGAAGCTTCCGGCGCAGGATCCGGATAAGCTGGTCCTGGAGGTTAAGTATACTGAATTCCTGCCTTCCGTAATAAGGAAGCTGCTGCCTGTAAACGGTCAGGAATTTGTTGCGTTTTCCAAATATGTTGCCTGTTATGAGGCCGCTCACAGCCTGACGGATCCGACCGCGGGTATCTTAAAGAGCGGCAGCGTATCTGCTTTTTAAATGAAAGGATGAGAAGAAATGAGCACAAAGGATATTTTTAAAAGATCGGTACTTGAATCATTTACGGCCAATAACGGGATCACGGCTGATTTTGTCATACAGGCGGTCATAGCAATGGTGGTGGCGATACTGCTGGGAATGCTGATATACCTGATCTATCGGAACTACTACGGTGGAGTGGTTTATTCACCTTCCTTTGCGATGACGCTTGTGGGGATGACGATCCTGACCTGTGCACTGACACTGGCAATAAGCTCCAACATAGTGATCTCTCTCGGTATGGTCGGTGCGCTGTCCATAGTAAGATACAGGACCGCGATCAAGGATCCCATGGATCTTCTGTATCTGTTCTGGTCGATATCCATAGGTATCATAGTGGCAGCAGGCATCTATCCTCTGGCTGTGATAACCATGATAGTAATGACGGCCCTTGTAATGTATTTCTTTAAGAAGAAGAGTTCGGGAATAATCTATATTCTTGTTGTGCATTATGAGGGTGAAGAAACTCAGGATGAGATAATAAGGCTGTTCGGAAATCAGAAGTATCAGCTCAAATCGAAGACAATGAGGAAGGGACAGGTGGAGATGACTGTCGAATTTATGTCAAGGCAGGGTAATTTCAATTTTGTTGAAAAGATCGATGCGCTTGACCGTGTCAGGGATGTAAGCCTGATCCAGTATAACGGAGAGTATAATGGATAAAAGAAAGAGCATACTCTTACAATATGCACTGATCGTTGTCCTTGGGATCACGATAGCACTGATAATACATCATATAACCACCCGGTCGGACATGAACATAACTGCTGTATTTTCGCCCGACATGACATTGACGGACAATCCCCTTATGGGATTTGCTCCCGATGCGTCGAACGAAGCCCTGTGCAAAGGCACGGACCTTGTCTTCATTCCGGTCACATTCGCCGAATGGGAGCCGAGGGAGGGTTTTTATGATACGGCTTCCCTGGAACGCAGATACAATATAGAAAGATGGAAAAAAGAAAATAAGCATGCAGTCATAAGGTTTATGTGTGATGTTCCGGATGCACACGATCATATGGACATTCCCAAATGGCTGTATGACATGACCGGCACCGGGGTACATTACGATACCGGATTGGGTAAGGGCTACAGCCCGGATTATGAGGATGCGACCTTTATGCGTTATCATGAAAGGGCACTCAAGAAGCTTGCCGAGTACTGCAACAGCGACCATTTTGTGGTCTTTGTTGAGCTTGGGAGCATAGGACACTGGGGTGAATGGCATGCGACCGGAACAAACGGGAGATCGCTTATGCCGGAGCCTTCCGTTTGTGCCGATTATGCAAGGCTGTATTCCGAGAGCTTTGTGAACGCAAGACTTCTTACAAGGCGCAATTATGACTTTGCCGTAGGCGGAATGATGGGCTGTTATAATGATATGGTCGGTGCGAAAGAAGATACCGAGGAGTGGCTCGAATGGCTTGAAAACGGAGGAACACAGGAGACATCCGGGGCTGATCTTGTGCTTACAGGCATTGAATCGTACGGGAAGAAGGAGCCTGTCGGAGGGGAATTTACAAGTTCTGTTCCGATGGAAACACTTATGACTTCGCAGATGGGCGAGGTGCTCGCAATGATATCCTCATCAAACATGACCTTTATAGGCCCGATGATACCGGACTATTTATCAGGCGAAACAGCACTTGCGGCTGATTCTGTGCTGAAAAGACTGGGATATCGTATATATGTTTCCGAAATAAGGTCGCAATATGATTTTTCGGATGATATAATGGAGCTGTCGGTTACTTTTAAGAATGCCGGACGGGCGGGGTTCTTCTTTGACTGGCCGGTTACTGTGTATATCTTTGATGCAAATAAGAAACAGGTTTACTGGGAAGGCCTTGACCTTGATCTTAGAGAACTGAGCTCTGAGGATGGGATCGAAGCAGTATCAAGGATACCGGTCACCCAGGAAATAAGGGATGAATTCTATATCGGGATCTCGATAACGGATTATGACGGAAATGATCATATAAAGCTTGCCATCGATTCGGAAGACACGGATGAAATGATAGGGAATGCTCAGATCATCTATCATTATGTGGATCCGGATACGGAAAGATGATATAACTGCCTTGAGTTCTGAATGGTTACCCACAAAAAGGAGGAGACGGAAACAAATGCTGAAATGGAAAACCCGGAATATATTCTGGTTCGTGATGCTCTGCGTCAGCATGAATGTAATTGGAAGGCTTTTTGCTGTATGGCTTGAGCTGCCTGTTTGGGCCGATTCCTTCGGAACGGTGCTCTGCGCTTATGTGGGAGGGCCGGTATGCGGCGCGATAGTGGGACTTACGGGAAATCTTGCTTACAGTATGGTCGACCGGATTTCGGCAGCTTATTCCGTCACAGGTATTGCAATTGGTATCATTGTAGGGTTTGCTGCACGAAAGAAATGGTTCGATGAGTTTTTCGGATTTATGAAGGCTGCGACCATGGCATTATTCACTGCCCTTATCGTATCTGTCCCCGTAAATATGCTCCTTGATAACGGATATACCGGTAATAAATGGGGTGACGGAGTGGTTGACTACCTTCTGGATAAAGGATGGTCCGGTCTGTTATGTTGTATAATGGGTCAGCTTGCTATCGAGTTCACTGATAAAGTGCTTACGGTCGCAGCGGTATATCTTATTGCCATTACCCGTAACAGACGCCATGGCAGGGACAACGTTACAGGTGCGATCGGACGGGAAGGCGCAGTTGGACTTGCGATCATTTTCTGCCTCTCGCTCGGTCTTTCCGTTCCCGTCGAAGCTGCTTCGGGAACGTCAGCGGATTTGATCGATTATAATGATTATGTACAAAACGTATACAGCAGTAACAACGGTCTGCCCTGCGGTGAAGCAAATGACATCGCCCAGACAAACGACGGAGTTCTCTGGATAGGTACATATGCGGGTTTGTACCGTTATAACGGACGTGAGTTCCATTGGGTTGACAACTATGAATCCGTTAAAAATGTGAACTGCCTTTATGTGGATGAAGAGGGACGCCTGTGGATCGGGACCAATGACAACGGACTGTCTATCGTCATACGTGAAAAGGTAGTAAATGTGCTCGATCAGGCGAGCGGTCTGCCCTCCAATTCAGTGCGGTCCATAATCCGGTCATCGGATGGATATTATTATATCGGTACTACGGCAAGCCTTCAGATACTTATGATGAACAACGGTCTGAAGATTGAAAACACGCTTGATGAGATAAACTATACGGAAAGCATTACCGCGGATGACAACGGGCATGTTGCGGCCATCTCTACGGGTGGGAAGCTTTTCCTTATGAAAGCCGGTAAGATCATAGATTCCATTAAGTCTGATGATGAGCAGGAGCTGTTCAACTGCTGTGCCTTTTCACCTGAGGGAATTCTTATGGTGGGCACTTCCGTCAATCATATATACAGGTACGATGTTTCGGGAGACAGTTTTAAACTGCTCGACAAAATGACATGTGCCGATGTTGCAAGCATAAATGACCTTAATTATCTGGATGACGGTACTCTTTTCATTTCTACGGACAGCGGTGTTTCATATATGGACAACAGTGGGTATCACCGTCTTAATACGAATGATTTCAACAACTCAATTGACAATATGCTGTATGACTATCAGGGAAATCTCTGGTTTACATCTTCAAGGCTTGGTCTGCTCAGGCTGGCCAAATCACCGTTTAAGGATGTTTACGGTTCCATTGGGATGGAGCGGCGTGTTGTCAATACCATTGTCCTTTGGCAGGGGAATTACTACATTGGTACCGACAAAGGACTGGATGTGGTGGACAAAGCGTGCCGCAGGCAGATAAACAATGAACTGACAGAGGAGCTTAAAGGTAAACGCATACGCTGTATGTATGTTGATAGTGATGACCATCTTTGGGTGTGTACCTATGGAAACGGATTGATAGAGTATGCACCCGACGGGGAATCGTGGGAATACAATGCGGACAGCGGCAGCTTTGGTAACCGCGCCAGAGTGGTGACGGGACTTTCGGATGGAACCATACTTGCGGCAGGTGATACGGGGATCAGCTATATCAGGGATCATACTATCAAACAGACCATAAAAAATGAAGATGGTCTCATTAATTCCATGATCCTCACCATTACGGAGCAAAGTGACGGTACTATTCTTGCGGGTACGGACGGTGATGGGATTGCTGTGCTTAAGGACGGTAAGGTAGTGGATATGATAACCCGTGAGGACGGATTGAGCAGCGGTGTGATACTGCGAACCGTCAAGGATCCGAAATCAGAGGGTGTGTTTCTGGTTACCAGTAACAGTCTGTGTTATCTTGAACCGGAAGGGGAAATCCGTATACTTGAGAAATTTCCGTATTTTAACAACTATGATATCTGGGTCAAGGATGAGGATACCCTCTTTGTAATGTCAAGTGCGGGAATATATGTGGTTGGACGTGATGAACTGGTTGCGGGCGGCGAGATGGCCTGGGAGCTTTTGGATGCAAGAAGAGGACTCGGGACTTCGCTGACTGCCAATTCATGGAACTATTACGACGGAAACGGGGAGCTGTTTCTTCCATGTGATACGGGCGTTTATATCATAGATGTCGAGAAATACAACAGTGATGTAAGATCCTACAGAATGCAGCTTGCATCGGTTCGCCTTGACGGTGTGTTACAGCCGCTTTCCCGAATGAGCGCCATCACTGTGAGACAGGGTGTCAGCAGGGTGGAACTGAATCCGGAGATATTGAACTATACCATTCAGGAGCCTAACGTTGGTTATTTCCTTGAAGGATATGATTCGCAATGGACTATTGTTCCGCAGAACAGCCTGAATAACATAATATATGTTAATCTTCCTGCGGGTAAATATGTTTTCCATCTTGCCATTTTTGACAGCGCGGGCGACCGTGTCCTTGAAGAGCGCAAGTTCGATCTTATCAAAGTGGGCGAGTTCTATGAACGCCCGGGCTTCGTTGTATATATGCTTCTGCTTTTGTCGTTTATGCTTATCTGGTTTACCTGGCTTGCGGTACAGAAACAGCTTCATGAACAGAAGATCAAGCTGAATATGGCCAACGAAACAGTTATGGCAATAGCAAATGCAGTCGATGCCAAGGATGTACGTACTCATCAGCATTCACTGAGAGTGGCCGAATATTCGGTGCTTATAGCACAGGAAATGAACTGTTTCAAAAAGTTTCAGCGAAAGAAAAAGCTGTCCAATCTGGGAAAGGCTGCCCAGATGCATGATATAGGCAAGATAGCGATACCGGACAGCGTGCTTAATAAGGTCGGGCGTCTGACGGATGATGAATATGCGAAAATGAAATCACATGTATTAAGGGGTGCGGAGATACTTAAGGATTTTACCCTGGTGGAGAATGTTGTCGACGGAACAAAATACCATCATGAACGCTACGACGGCAAGGGGTATCCGGATGGACTTAAGGGTGATGAAATCCCGCTTTTTGCACGTATCATAGGTGTGGCCGACGCTTTTGATGCTATGACATCCAACCGTGTTTACCGCAATCATATGGATACAGATTATGTAATGACCGAAATGAAACGCGGCAGAGGAACACAGTTCGATCCGGAAGTATTGGATGCATTTTTCCGTCTGATCGACAGGGGTGATATCAATCTGGAAGAAATATACGCCCGGAAGCTTGAAGATATACAACATGCCGATAAAGAAGCGCAGGAAGAGATCAAGCGCAGGGTAGAGGAGGATAAACGGATCCAGGAGGCAGAGATGAAAAAAGCCGCTGACGGTGAAACCGCCTGCAATGAGGAAGGAGATAAGGAATGAAGCGGGTATATATTACAACAGTATTGGCCTGCCTTGTTATGCTGGCTGCTTTCATCGTTTTTTTCAGAGTACTGAATCTTTCGGGCAAAAGAGACAGCCTTAAGGTCGGGTTTATATATGACAATGATGAAAGTACGCCGTATACGTACAATTTTTCCATTGCAAAGGATGAAGTGGAGAAGAAATACGGAGACAGGGTAACGATAATGACCCGGAGTAATGTTCTGGATGATGAGATGGAGGAACCGCTCAGGGAACTGGCGGATGAGGGCTGTGATATCATTTTTCTGAACGGATACAGTGAGCTTGTGGTTGAGCTGGCTCCGGAGTACCCCGATACACAATTCTGTCAGACTTCTTATATGGATATGAGCGATCAGACGGTTCCCGCAAATTACCATACCTTTAAGGGCGAAGCCTATCAGGGGCGATACGTAAGCGGGATCGTTGCCGGAATGAAGATACAACAGATGATCTCAGATGGAGTTATAGGAGAAGATCAGGCCACCATCGGATTTGTGGCGGCTTTCCCCACTTCGGAGGTTATTTCCGGCTACACGGCCTTTCTTCTGGGAGCAAGATCTGTCGTGCCCACAACTAAAATGCGTGTCAGTTATACTCATACATGGAGCAGTTATGCACATGAGAAGAACGCGGCAAGGAAGCTTATAAACGAAGGCTGTGTCATCATTTCACAGCATACCGACACTATAGGTCCGGCCATTGCCTGTGAAGAGGCTTCACAGAACGGAGAGGTATACTTTATCGGCTACAACCAGAGTATGTCGGAGGTTGCACCGGCTACATCTCTTGTTACCTCGAGGATATGCTGGGAAACCTATGTGGTAGCGGCTGTGGATGCGCTTATGGTCAACAAAAGCATTGAATCGGTAGTTTCGGGTAAGATCCACGGGACGGATGTATCCGCGGGATTTGAAAAGGGATGGGTGGAAATGATAGATCTCAACATGCAGGTAATGGCACCGGGAACACAGGAAGTTATGGACAGAGCCATAGAGCAGTTTAAACATGGGAACGTTGCCAATGTGTTTAAGGGGGATTATGTGGGGGTTGATCCTCTCGACCCGTCCGATACCTGTGACTTAAGCAAAGGTTATATAGAAAACGAAAACACATCCTATCCTTTGTTCCATTATATCCTTAAGGATATTATTACTGTTGAGGAATGAGAGGATAATGTGTTCGCGGGTATAATACCGGGGCAGGAAGGATGGTATGCGAAGAATACTTATTACGAATGATGACGGAATAGATTCGGGAGGCATCAAACGCCTTGCCGATGTGGCAAAGGAGTTTGGAGAGGTGTGGGTCATAGCGCCCCTTCATCAGAGAAGTGCGGCGTCCCAAAGCATCACACTGAGGGATACAATAGATGTATATCCGCATGACTTTCCGGTGGAGGGAGTTCATGCTTATTCATGTACGGGTACCCCTGCAGACTGTGTTCGTGTCGGTGGATTAAACGTTATGGATGATCGGCCGGATGTTGTACTCTCAGGCATTAATTTCGGATACAATGCGGCTACCGATCTTCAGTATTCGGCTACGGTTGGTGCTGCCATGGAGGCTGCGTTTCAGGGATACGGGGCGATCGCTTTATCGGAGGATATGAATGGCTGTCATGAGGTTACAGATAAATACCTTTATGATATGATTGATGAATATATTGATGTCCGGCTTGGATACGGCCGTATAATAAATATCAATTTTCCGGGCTGCAGACTGTCCGAATGCAAAGGCGTGTTAAGGGACAGAAGGACATCACGGAGTTCTTTTTTTCATGATCATTATAACGTGGTCGAAATGCTTGCGGACGGCGGCGTGAGATATATGGTGGAAGGTGACCGCAATTACGAAGGTGAAGAGGGTACCGATTTTAAAGCGCTGGTAGATGATTATGTGTCGGTAGGGATAGTGAGCCAGTATTTATAACAGCCCGGAATGCTGAAGCTCTGTCTGCTCCGAAGGAAAAGTGAAGGTGAAAGATGAAGGAAAGGATACTTAACTACAGACTGCGTGTAGACAATCTTATCAAAACAGGGAATTCGGAAATAGACTGGGAAAGTGTGCGTGATGAGCATCTTGCACAGATAAGCTTTTTCCAGCATGAACGCCTTGTGCACTGGCTGGTGACCATGCTGGTTGCGATACTGACATTTATTGCTGTCGGGATATACATAGTATCGGGAGCGATCTATGTACTTGCGCTTGTCGGAATACTGCTTGTGCTTCTTGTTCCGTATATATTACATTATTATCTTCTTGAGAATGAGACACAGAAGATGTATGACCAGTATGATAAGATTCTTGAGATAATAAGAGACAACAGGGATGGCTGGGCGTCGATCGGGGATTAGATCAGCGCCCGCTGCTTTCCTTATGATGCTGTTCTTTTATTTCGTACATTTTCCGGTCTGCCAGGTTTACCAGTGTTTCTATATCGGCATATGAATCATATCCGTCACTGCATACATGTGCGATACTTGCCTTGACCGGTTCGGGGAAATCATTATTCCTTGTGTATCGCTCCAGATATCTGACCATCTTTTCCTTATACTCATCGATCTGTTTGTCGGGGAGGTAGCTCCCGATCACTATGAATTCATCGCCGCCCATCCTTATCTTGATATCCTCCTCACGGAAGGTATCCTTAAGTGCGTCAGCCAATGCCTTAATAGCTTTGTCTCCATAGTTATGTCCGTATTTGTCATTGATGGGTTTGAGGTTATCAAGATCCGCATATACAACAAATACACGTCCGTTATTCTCTTTAAAAAAGGTTTCTCCCAGATTGCGGTAGCCGAAACGGTTATACAGTCCGGTAAGTGTATCATGAACGTACAGGTTTCTCAGCCGGTCATTCATCATATCCAATGACATATGCTGCCTGATGTTGTTGAGAGCAAGCGCAATGTTGTCCATTAAAGTACGATGTCCCTGAGTCTCGACCAGCTTGTAATCAAACGGCATGACACAATAGCCGAAGGTCTCGTTGGCGAAGTGCAGCGCGGAAAAAATGAAATCATTGTTATCGTCATTTGCATATTCGGACGGAAGGAGAGTAGTGGTTGTATCAATATCTTCCCTGCTGCCGGCCATATATGCCTTCATGTTTTTCGAGAAGGCCGAGTGTGTGTTGTTGCCGTCTTCATTGAAAAAATGTTCACTGATACATACTGCAAAACCGGGAATATCCATGCGTATGCTGCTGCTGTGTATCGCCTGTCTGAAGCCCCGGAGATCGGGAGACGAGCACAGGAGCTTCCTCGTATCGTAGTGGCGTTGTGTGTTCAGGCGTTCATCATCCAGCCTGTCGAGCATTTCGATATAGTCGTTCCTCAGATTACGAAGCCCCGCGTTACAGCCACAGCTTTCGTTTACCTTGATATATCCGTAGGTGAAGTGATCCTCTAATTTCCGTTCACCTGATTTCAGCATATGGATCATGCCTTCCGCAGCATCCTCGCCAAGCTGTTCCCAATTGCGGTTTATGCTGGTGAGCGAAGGAAGGAAGGTCTGTCCTCTTTCAACATTGTCGAAGCCTGTTATCTTGAAATCCCATGGAGCCTGGTAATCATCCTTGGCAGCTTCAATACAGTATCCGTATGCCATATTGTCGTTTGCGCATATTACCGCATCGGGAAGATGGAGATCCTTTTTCTTGAAATCCCTGTATGCCTGCTGCCCGTCCTGAACAAGGAAACGGTAATGGCGTATGCGTTCGTAGTCGATCTCGATCTTATGATCCTTAAGACAGTCAATATATGCTTTGTAGCGTAACTGATTCTCTTCGTTTGTGGCAGGACCGCCCACATAATTGATGGTCCTGCATTCATGTCTGGTAATCATATGCTCGACCATTTCGTACATGGATCTGTAATTATCAACCCCGAAGAAAGAAGCTCCGTTTGCGTGCTGGTCTATACTTATGACCGGCTTGCCGGTCTTGTTGAATTCGTTGACTATGTCAGAAATCGTATATGCGGCGTCCACACTGTTGAATACTGCTATCATTCCGATATAATCGCTATTGCACGGAATCGAAAAGATGGATCTGTCCATGGCATAATATCCCTTTTCGTAGATCTCATCATAGGCATTAAAAATGTGCAAACCGATGTTTTCTTCTGAAAGACGACGACTTATACCTCTGACGATCGAAGTCAGACATTTAAGATTCCATGTGCTTGTAAGCATCTGAACGTATTGCCGCATTAAACCCCCTCCGTATGGTTTCATTACAGAACATAAAACGCACTTAATGTGATTATAACACATATAAGTGCGCTTGTGACATAAAATATTGAGTTATTTGCGGTTATTTGCGGTTTTTACCGGATATGGTTTTGGTTATATGAGCGGCAACTTCATTCTTGTCGATACCCAGAGCGTATGCGAGTTCCTCATACAACTGGTTCTCGGCCTGTTTGAAATAACGTTCGTCGACAACGGTAACCTTCTTGCCCTCATCGATACGTGTTTTCTTGCGCCTGAACAGTGTCTTGATTATCTTGACAAGCTCTTCGCAGTCACAGGTCTTAAGTGCATCCTTGTACTGGGTCTCTCTTTCCTGTTCATTGGTTATCCAGGCATAATCAATATCCGGTATTTTTTCGATAAGCTGTTCGGCTTCGGTTTTGGAGATTACGGGACGCATGACGGCGGTTACGTTGTCTACAGGTACATATACTGCCGCATCCCTGTGATAGAAGGGACGAAGAGTGTAGTATTTCTTCTTCTTGTCTACCATAGACATAGACAGGGTGCCAACGTTAACAACCTCACACACACCCTGATTTCCGTAAACGACCATATCATTGATATTGTACATATTTCACACTCCTAACTTTCCTGCAAATGTGAGCAGGAGCCCATCGGGCAGATGACCTTCGGGCTCAAAGACAAACAACGTTAGACAACAACCTTAGAATTGAATAATATACTCCCGATATGCCTATTGTAACACCAATTGCATGGATATTTCTAATGTTTTTTTAAAATGTTTCAATATTTATACGGAATAAATAAAGTGTAAAAAAAGAGCCATCATTATGATAGCTCTTTCTTTATTGCAAGGAGTAGTTCGTCGTATTCCTCAAACGCAGGATACTGTGGATGATCCTTCTTGATCTGATCTGTACTCCTGAACAGAAATCCTGCCCTGCTTGCCTGTATCATTCCCAGATCATTGAAGCTGTCGCCCGAAGCGATCGTGTCAAATCCCATGGACTGTAAAGCCTTTACCGTAGTCAGCTTGGATTTCTCGCACCGCATTTTATATCCCGTTATCTCACCGGTATCCGATACCAACAGAGTGTTGCAGAAGATTGTCGGCCAGCCAAGCTTTTTCATAAGAGGCGTGGCGAACTGTGTAAAGGTATCGCTTAAGATTATCACCTGAGTAAGGGACCTTAATTCATCCAGGAATTCCTTAGCCCCCGGAAACGGATCGATCGTTGCTATCGTGTCCTGTATCTCCTTAAGGCCAAGACCGTGTTCCTTCAGGATCCCGATACGGAAATTCATCAGCCTGTCGTAATCGGGTTCATCTCTTGTTGTTTTCTTAAGTTCCGGTATCCCGGTCGCATTTGCGAAGGCAATCCATATCTCGGGAACCAGAACGCCTTCCATATCCAAACATACTACTTCCATTGTTGATCACTCCTTATATAACAATTATAACATACATCTTAACATAGATCTGAGCCTTTTTAAACACTAACGTTGCATTCGTTATCTGCCCGGTTATCTGCCCGGTATGTTTTGCGGACATACGGTTCTTTTTTTGCTGTTTTATCCGGAAATACAAAATGAACAATCACAAGGTCGGAAAATTGTGATATAATTCTAATAAGTGATTGGTCAACCGGTCATGTCATATGGATTGAACTGTAGACGGTTGTAAAAGCCGGCTGCGGTTCTGTGAGACCGGAAGAGCCGAAAGCGTTTTGAGATTGAAATGATTTCAGGTCAGGTAATCAATATGAATTATGACAGACATAATCCCATAATCAAATGGTATCAGTATGATGCTACCAAGCTGCACAAGAATGTCGAGGCTGAGGAGCCTGCGCCGGAACAGCCGGCTGCTGCCGGAAGGGAAGCGGCCGGACAGGCAGATACGGCAGGTGCTCCGTCAACAGGCGGCACGGGCGATCCGGCCATGGATGATGAGGTGGCTCGTATCATGGCCCAGTTCGCGGATGCGAAGCAGAACAGCGTAGATGACGTATTTGCACAGATGGCTGCCGGGGCAGAAGCTGACGAAGGTGTTTCGGACGCAGCCTCATCGGAAACGTCAGAGAATACTCTGGATGAAGACGAGGTGGCACGTATCATGGCCAAGTTCGCAGAAGCGAAGCAGAACAGCGTAGATGATGTGTTTGCACAGATGGCTGCACAAGAGGCACCCCCGGCCGATACAGGAGAAAAGGACGCTGCCGCATCAGACGGACAATCGGATCAGGATGCACTTCTTGCATCGATCCTCAAGCCCAAACAGAGCAATGTTGATGCTCTTGTACAGCAGGCGAAGAATACGTAAATAATGTGGGCCGGAAGAAGTGTCTCCCGACTCACTTATATTAATAAGGAGGATATATTATTTAATGGAAGCAAAACTTAATGCAATAACAATGGAGCTGTTTAACAGGCAGATACAGACCTGTACGGATCAGGAACTGTACATTGCGCTGCTTGAATTCACCAGGAAGCAGATGGGCTCCAAGATGATCAACAGCGGGCCGAAAAAAGTGTACTATATATCGGCCGAATTTCTTATAGGTAAGCTCCTGGCCAATAATCTCATAAACCTTAAGCTGTATGATGAGGTGGATGAGGTTCTTAAGAAGAACGGCAGGTCACTTGCGGCAATCGAGGAGATCGAACCGGAACCCTCACTCGGTAACGGGGGATTGGGGCGTCTGGCTGCATGCTTCCTTGATTCGATGGCTACTCTGGGGATACCCGGAGACGGTATCGGTCTCAATTATCATTTCGGTCTGTTTAAGCAGGTGTTTAAGGATCACAAGCAGACTGCGCAGAAGAACGAATGGATCGAAAAAAACAGTTGGCTCAACGATACCGGCATCTCTTACGAGGTTGCTTTCGGAGACAGGAAGGTTAAGAGCAGGCTCTATGATATTGATGTTATAGGCTATGACAACGGACTTAACAAGCTCCATCTTTTTGATGTTGAGACAATAGATGAATCGATCGTAAAGGACGGAATTGATTTCGACAAGGAAGCGATAGAGAAGAACCTGACACTGTTCCTCTATCCTGATGATTCGGACGAAGCCGGCAACCTGCTGAGAATATACCAGCAGTATTTCATGGTCAGCAGCGGCGCCCAGATGATCCTTGAAGATGTGAAGTCGAAAGGAATAGATCTTCACAAGCTTGACAAGCATGTTGCCATACAGATAAATGACACTCATCCCACTATGGTCATCCCCGAGCTTATAAGGCTGCTCACCGGCAAAGAGGGCTTTGCCTTTAAGGAGGCGGCAGAGGTTGTCAGCAGGACATGCGCTTATACCAATCATACGATACTTGCAGAGGCATTGGAGAAATGGCCGCTGTCATATCTTGAGAAAGTGGTGCCGCAGCTTGTCCCGATAATCAAGGAACTTGACAGGCTTATAGTACGTAAATACCGTGATGAGCGCGTATGGATAATAGATGATGATGACAGGGTGCACATGGCGCACATAGATATCCACTTCGGATATTCCATAAACGGCGTTGCCGCACTGCATACGGAGATACTTAAGAAATCGGAACTTAAGCATTTCTATGATATCTATCCCGAGAAGTTCAACAATAAGACCAACGGTATCACCTTCAGACGCTGGCTCCTTTTATGCAACAGGGAACTTACGTCTTATCTTGAGGAGCTTATCGGCGACGGATTTAAGAAGGATGCCGATGAGCTTAAGAAGCTGCTTGAGTATAAGGATGACAGTAAGGTGTATTCCGGGCTTGCTTCAATCAAGATGAATAAGAAGAAGGAGCTTGCTGATTATATCAGAGAAAAGGAAGGTATCGACATTGATACCAACTCGATCTTCGATATCCAGATCAAGCGTATGCATGAGTACAAGCGCCAGCAGATGAATGCGCTGTATATCATCCACAAGTATCTTGAGATCAAGTCAGGTGCTAAGCCTAAGCGCCCGATGACGTTCATATTCGGAGCCAAGGCAGCACCCGCATATATTATCGCACAGGATATAATCCATCTTATACTTGTGCTTTCGGAAATCGTCAACAACGATCCCGAGGTAAGCCCGTACATGAAGGTCATCATGGTTGAGAATTACAACGTAAGCTATGCAGAGAAGCTTATTCCGGCCTGTGATATTTCCGAGCAGATCTCACTTGCGAGCAAGGAAGCATCCGGAACAGGTAACATGAAGTTCATGTTGAACGGGGCGGTAACGCTGGGAACCATGGACGGAGCGAATGTTGAGATATCCGAGCTTGTTGGCAGGGATAACATATATGTGTTCGGCAAGGATTCCGATACAGTCATTAAGCATTATGAGAAGGCTGATTACGTATCGAAGGATTATTATAAGAAGAGTAAGGTGATAAAGGAAGCGGTGGATTTCATTACCGGGAAGGAAGCCCTTAAGGTCGGCGATAAGGTCAACCTTGAGCGCCTGTCAAAGGAGCTGCTCAATAAGGACTGGTTCATGACTCTGCTCGATCTTGAGGAATATATCAAAGTGAAGGATAAGGCATTTGAGGATTACGAGGACAGGGATGCCTGGAATAAGAAGATGCTTGTAAATATTGCAAAGGCCGGCTTTTTCTCATCCGACAGGACGATCGCCGAGTACGACAGGGATATTTGGAAGGTAAAGGGTTAACAGCATTATGAGAAGAAACGGAGTACTGATGCCGGTGGCCAGCCTGCCGGGTAAATACGGAATAGGCTGTTTTTCAAAGGAAGCGTATAAGTTCATTGACCGTCTTAAGGCTGCCGGACAGACTTACTGGCAGATACTGCCGCTTGGACCTACGGGATATGGAGATTCACCGTACCAGTCATTTTCAACTTTTGCCGGTAATCCGTATTTTGTCGATCTTGACACGCTTGTATCGGACGGACTTCTTACAGCCGCCGAGTGCGGAAAATATGATTGGGGGAAAGATCCCCACCGCATTGATTACGAGAAAATATACCAGTCAAGATTTAAGATCCTCAGGAAGGCTTTTGAACGGTTTGATCCATCGTCGGAAAAGGGATATAAAAGGTTTATTTCAGCCAATAAGTTCTGGCTGGATGACTATGCCTTGTACATGGCAGTCAAGAATGCCTTCGGTGGCGTCAGCTTCGCTGAGTGGGATGACGATATCAGGCTTCGCGAAAAGGAAGCGCTTAAGAGATATCGCGAAAAGTATAACGTGGAGATCGATTTCTACAGGTTCATCCAGTATGAGTTCGATAAGCAGTGGAGGGCACTTAAATCATACGCGAATAAAAACGGTGTGGAAATAATAGGAGACATTCCTATTTATGTGGCTTTTGACAGTGCAGATACATGGGCTGAGCCTAAGCTGTTCCAGCTTGATGATAATGTAATGCCCATAGCGGTTGCGGGTACTCCGCCCGATGCATTTTCGAAGACGGGACAGCTGTGGGGAAATCCTCTTTATGAGTGGAAGTATCATAAGGAGACAGGCTATGCATGGTGGATAAAGAGGATCAGCCACTGCCTTAAGCTGTATGATGTCGTAAGGATAGATCACTTCAGAGGTTTTGATGAGTACTATTCGATTCCTTACGGAGACAAGACGGCTGTGGGCGGTAAATGGCGCAAGGGCCCCGGATATGCATTGTTCAGGGCTGTCAAGAAGGAGCTTGGCGATGTGAATGTCATTGCCGAGGACCTCGGGTTCCTTACTCCTTCGGTTCTTAAGCTGGTAAAAGATACGGGTTTTCCCGGAATGAAGGTGCTCGAATTTGCTTTTAATTCAAGGGAGGACAGCGATTATCTGCCGCACAATTATGTTAAGAACTGTATTGTATATACCAGCGCGCATGACAATGATACGATCCTTGGCTGGTATGACAGTATTTCGAAAGCCGACAGGAAATACGCCAATGATTACCTTAACAATGCAGGTCATACAGGGGAAGAACTCGCATGGGATTTTATAAGGCTTGCAATGGCTTCCGTGGCAGACACATGTATAATCTCGATGCACGATTTTCTGGCGCTGGGGTCTGAAGCACGTATCAATGTTCCTTCGACTCTGGGAGGTAACTGGGTATGGAGGATGGATAAGGATGCTTTTACGCCTGCTCTGATCAGGAAGATCAGGTTCATGACCCTTTTGTACAGCAGATGCGAACGGGATAAGAAACCGGTTGGAAAGACCACGGGCAAGGCCAAAAAGCGGGCCGGTTCAAAAACCGCAAAAAAAGGTTGAACAGGTATTTTTTTATGGTATTATATTAAGAGGCGTTCTGACGCCTCTTATTTTTTGCTGCGGATGTGCCGATATAACAAAAGCAGTATGCAACAAGTATCAGACAGATCATATGAGGAGTAACTCATGAAAAGCATTTTTGAACAGATAGATGAGGTGGTCAGGCTTAACGGATTTGTCCCAAGGGAATTCAAGCTGGAGGATCCGTATAAGCCGGGAGAAGAAGTGCCGTCACAGATGGGAGAGCAGGAGGGACTGCTTGGGCGTCCGCTTCCCAAACCGGAGGACGAAATGCTTAAGGCGGCCATGGATGTCTTAACATACAATGTTAAGATAAATGCAAGGCTGGCCGTCCATAATTTCGATGAAAAGGAGCTTGGTTTCAGCGTCGCTCTTATCAGAGGTCATTTGCTTAAATTCGTTATTGATAATATACAGGAGTTCGATCCTCACAAGCTTTCCACATTATCATATTCCCTTGTTATGTTCGGAACAAAGATCGAAACGGTTAAGCTCGGACTGCTGCTGCTGGTACTGTTTGATTTTGCGGATGACGAGGTGGTAAAAAAGCATCTCATCACGTTGGGACTGTATGAGGAATTTACCAGTTATATACTGCCGAATGTCAAGGCTTGGCCCGAGAATGAACGTAATCATGTATACTATATCTATGCAAAGAAGCTGAGCGGATGGGGTAAGATCAATTCGATGGAGCTGCTTGAGCCTGTTAATGATGAAGTCAGGGAGTGGATACTGACAGACGGTTGTCGCAATGATATTTCGTATGGTTATCTTGGACTTGTCGCATATGAGAAGAGTAACCTTACCAAATGGCTCAAGGACGGAGGCCTCAGTGAAGTTCAGATGCAGGGCGCAAGGGATATCATGAGGGGTCTCATGGATGAGGGACCGGCCAAGGGTATCTCGGAGGTTAAACATCCTGCAAGGCTTGCAATGCTGTATCTTAAGGAACTGACAGGACATAAGATATCCCTGGAAGACATTTCCATCGTATATGAACTTAAATCATATATAAACGAAAGGGACGATCGTTCACTTCAAAGTGACAAGGATAATGCCGTTAAGCTGCTTGACCGTCTGATGGCACTCTCGGATACCGAGAATATGTTAAAGGGAGGACTTGTTGACAACCCGCGTCTTGCATTGTGGATCGCAAGAGAAGCCGGAATAGACCTTTCGGATGAACTGATGGGACAGCTTAAATACAACTTCGGACGGTACTATAAATACGGTTATTATTTCATGGAGAATAACCTTAAGGTTGAGTCCTATATCAATACCTGTGAGAAGGCTCTTCTTGATATGGATTTCAAGGAGGGAATGGGTATGGAGCCCGTTCCGCCCGATTCGGATATCTCGTGGCAGATCGATCTGGTGATACAGTATCTTTCGGCGTATCCGGGTCTGGGAGAGAAGCTGATCAATACGGCACTTAATTCAAGCATATACAGATACAGGCTTGTGAGCGCGAAGGTTCTTAAGGACTGGGAGAAGAGCGAAGGAGCAGGCCTTAAAAAGATAAATCCGGAATTATTAAAGACAGTCAGGAAGCTTAAGAAAAAGGAAGTGGACGGAGCCCTTAAAAAGGCATGGGATGAGATTATAAATTTCAAGGGCTGATGCACTGAATGCTTTGCCGGACAGTCGAAGAATAGTTACACATAAATTTATTGTCGCATTATTCTGCCTTATATGGTATAATTTTGATAACGTAATCGGCCGGATGTGACAGAACGCGCCGGGTTCATATTTCATATGAAGAAAAGGAGACAGTGGGACAATGAAGGAATGCTATGTGTTTTTGGCGGAAGGATTTGAAGAGATAGAGGCACTTACCGTTGTTGATATTCTGAGACGGGACAATATAGTTGTACAGACTGTATCGATAACGAAGGAAAAGACTGTTGAGGGTGCACACAGGATACCGGTTGTGACCGATAAGCTCCTGAAGGACATTAAGTTAAGCGATGCGGCTTTGCTGGTGCTCCCGGGAGGAATGCCGGGGACTCTTAACCTGAAGGAATGTGAGCCGCTTATGGATATGGTCAGGCAGTTCGCCGAGACGAACCGCCGGATAGCCGCCATATGTGCCGCTCCCACCATATTGGGAGATATGGGAATACTGGAAGGCAAGGCAGCATGCTGTTATCCCGGAATGGAGGGACAGCTCAAGGGTGCTAAGGTAAGCATGGAGGAAGTGGTAACTGACGGAAATATAACCACATCGAGAGGAATGGGTACTGCGATCCCGTTTGCGCTTGAGCTTGTCAGGATCTTCGATTCCGAAACAGAAGCCGGTGCCCTTAAGAGGAAGGTTGTATACAATCATTAGTTGCTCATTCAATATCATATTTTACTGCGATTTAAGGACGATCAAAGACATACAGGTCTTGGGTCGTCTTTTTGTCTAAATAAATCTAGCATTTTGAAAACGCATGTGTTATACTTGCGAATGGTATGTTTTATAGTAAGGTAATATTTAGGAGGTTTTTACGGTAATGAGCTTAAAGGTAGAGAATCTGGAACATAATATGGCGAAGCTTACAATAGAGGTGGCAGCAGAGGAATTCGTCAAGGCTACGACTGAGGCATATAAGAAGAATAAGAACAAGATAAGCGTACCCGGTTTCAGAAAGGGTAAGGTTCCCCAGTCAATGATAGAGAAGATGTACGGACCTGAGATATTCTATGAGGATGCGGCCAACATCATCATTCCCGATGCTTATGAGAAGGAGCTCTCGGAGCATAAGGAGATCGAGGTTGTATCACAGCCCAAGATAGATGTGGAACAGTGCAGGAAGGGTGAACCCTTTATATTCACTGCAGAGGTTGCTCTTAAGCCCCCGGTTGAGATAGGAAAGTATAAGGGCGTTAAGATAGACAAGATTGACAGGTCGGTAAGTGATGAGGAAGTTGATAAGGCAATCGACAGGGAGCGCGAATCCAATGCACGTACAATAAGTGTAGAGGACAGACCCGTCAAGGATAAGGATATGACTATCATTGATTTCGAGGGCTTTGTTGACGGAGAGGCATTCGAAGGCGGAAAGGGTGAGAATTATCCGCTCACGATCGGATCGGGTTCATTCATTCCCGGTTTCGAGGAGCAGCTCATCGGTGCAAGTATAGATGAAGAGGTTGAGGTTAAGGTGACTTTCCCTGAGGATTATCATGCCGAAGAGCTTAAGGGTAAGGATGCCGTATTTAAGGTTACGGTTCATGAGATCAAGGAGAAGGAGCTTCCCGAGCTCGATGACGAGTTCGCAAGTGAGGTTTCCGAATTTGATACTCTTGCCGAATACAGGGAAGATGTTAAGAAGAAGCTTACCGAGAAGAAGGAAGCGGATGCAAGGACCAAGAAGGAAGATGCGGTCATCGAAGCTATCGTGAATGATTCCAGGATGGATATACCTGAGCCCATGATCGAGACACAGGCACGCCAGATGGCTCAGAATTACGCAAACAACCTTCAGCAGCAGGGACTTACACTTGAGCAGTACTTCCAGTTCACGGGCATGAATATGGAATCCTTCCTTGAACAGATGAAGCCCGGAGCAAAGAAGCGTATCGAGTCGAGGCTTGTGCTTGAGGCAGTAGCGAAAGAGGAAGGCTTCGAGGTTACCGATGAGGATATTGACAATGAGATAAGCAGGATGGCTGAGCAATACGGTATGGATGCCGGAGAGTTCAAGCCTCTTGTCGGCGAATATGAAAAGGAACAGATCGCAGAGGATCTGAAGATAAAGAAGGCAGTGGATTACGTAGTTGATAATGCTAAAGAGAAGTAATTAAAGGAGAACAGTAATGAGTTTAGTACCTTACGTCATTGAGCAGACAAGCCGCGGCGAGCGTTCATATGATATTTTTTCAAGACTCCTTAAGGAGAGGATCGTTTTTCTGGGCGAGGAGGTTAATGCAACCACATCAAGCCTCATAGTGGCTCAGATGATGTTCCTTGAGGCGGAGGATCCGGATAAGGATATTCATTTCTACATCAACAGTCCGGGCGGTTCGGTCACGGACGGTTATGCCATATATGATACCATGCATTATGTTAAATGTGATGTTGCCACCTATTGCATGGGTATGGCTGCAAGCATGGGTGCGTTCCTGCTCGCGGGAGGAACAAAGGGCAAGAGGTTTGCTCTTCCCAATGCCGAGGTTATGATACATCAGCCTCTCGGCGGAGCGAAGGGACAGGCTACCGAGATTGAGATAGCTGCCAAGCAGATACTCCGTACCAAGGAGAATCTCAACCGTATTCTTTCCGAGAATACAGGAAAGCCCATCGATGAGATCGCAAGGGATACAGAGCGTGACAACTGGATGACGGCACAGGAGGCGTTGGATTACGGCCTTATTGATAAGATAATCACAACTCGTGCATGATCAGGGCATGCTCCAAACAGTTACCCGAATTTTTATAAATGAATCTGAACAGGGGAAGAAATTAATATGGCAGGAAAGCTGGATGACAGAATAAGATGTTCATTCTGTAATAAGCCGGAGAATCATGTGCGTAAGCTCATAGCAGGTCCGGCAGGTGCTTATATTTGTGATGAATGCGTAGAGATATGCATGGACATAATCAGAGATGAGCTGGGCGAAGATCCGTACTATGTTGATGATGAGGACGGCGAAGGTGAGGGAAGCCTTCATATCAATCTGCTCAAGCCCAGAGAGATCAAGAAATATCTTGATGAGAATGTTATCGGTCAGGATGAGGCCAAGAAGGTTCTTTCGGTTGCCGTATACAATCATTATAAGAGAGTAACGGCCAAGGAGGACACGGATGTTGAGCTGCAGAAGAGCAATATTATCATGCTCGGGCCTACAGGTTCGGGTAAGACATTGCTGGCTCAGACGCTTGCCAAGATAATAAACGTTCCGTTCTGTATAGCAGATGCGACTGCGCTTACGGAAGCAGGTTACGTGGGTGAGGATGTTGAGAATATCCTCCTTAAGCTTATCCAGGCGGCTGATTATGATATTAAGAGAGCGGAGCTTGGCATCATTTACATTGATGAGATCGATAAGATCACAAGAAAAGGCGAGAACGTATCAATAACCCGTGATGTATCGGGTGAGGGTGTTCAGCAGGCTCTTCTTAAGATAATAGAGGGAACTCAGGCGTCGGTACCTCCCCAGGGAGGAAGGAAGCATCCTCATCAGGAGCTTATCCAGATCGATACCACCAATATCCTGTTTATCTGCGGCGGAGCATTTGAAGGTCTTGATAAGATCGTTGAGAACAGGCTTGATAAGAAATCGATAGGTTTCGGTGCCGAGATCAAGAATAAGAATGAGACTGATATAAATGAGCTGTTAAGACAGGTTCAGCCTGAGGATCTTGTTAAGTACGGGATCATTCCCGAGTTTGTCGGACGTGTTCCCATCGGGGTATCACTTCAGGGACTTGATGAGGATGCACTGGTACGTGTACTGACAGAACCGAGGAACGCCATAATAAAGCAGTATGAGAAGCTGTTTGAAATGGACGGTGTCGAGCTTAAGTTCGAGGATGATGCTGTAAGAGAGATAGCAAAGAAGGCTCACGAACGTAAGACCGGAGCAAGAGGACTCCGTTCCATACTGGAGAAGCTAATGCTTGAGCTTATGTATGAGATCCCTTCGGATGGCAGGATACAGAAGGTTGTCATAACCAAGGCTGCAGTTGAAGATGGCGGTGAGCCTATCATATTAAGGAAGAGCTCAAAGCTTAAAAAGGCGGAGTAAGCATAAAACATAACAACAACGAAACAGATACCTTCGCGCAGCGGGGGTATTCTGCATTATTGGGTGAATAAGATGCCGGTAAGAGCATATAAGAAAAAGATTCCCGTAGTGACTGTAAACGGACTGGCAGTGATTCCGGGAATGATAATACATTTCGATATACTAAAGGGCGGAGCCGTGAAATCGATCGAAAAGGCGATGGTTTCAAAGGATCAGCAGATATTTATTGTAATGCAGAAGGATCCTTCAAAGACCAGTCCGTCTGTTGATGAGCTGTACACAATGGGGTGTATAGCCGTGATCAAGCAGGTGTTTAAGCTTCCCAACAAGACGGTGAGAATACTGGTTGAGGGCGTCAGGCGAGGAGAGCTGCTTGAACTTGAAGAGGACGAGACGGGATGCCGGATCGGGACCATTAAGCCTGTAGTTGAAAAGGATCCGGTGAGCTATGAAGAGGAAACCGATCCTGAGAAGATCGCACTCATACAGTCCTTTATGGAGACAATGAAGGAGTATCTTAAGTACAATCCCAAGGTGGAGAAGATACTGAGTAAGTGCAAGGTTTCCCGGGTCCCTTTTACGGAACTTATGGATATGTATGCTTCTCATCTTCCGATGACGGCACGTGACAGGCAGAGACTGCTGGATGCAAAGGATGAGCATGAGCAGGCAGTTCTCTTCTGTACGATATTGGAGAACGAGATAGGTATACTGCGTGCAAGGAATTCCCTTCAGGAGCAGGTTAAGGAGCGTGTTGACAAGAACCAGAAGGAATATTTTCTGCGTGAACAGTTAAAGGCGATCAAGGAGGAGCTTGGAGAGAGGAAGTCGCTCTCGGATGAAGAGGAGTATCTTGAGAAGACACAGAACCTTGACGCACCCGAGGAGGTTAAGGAGAAGCTCAGGAAGGAAATAGACAGGCTTTCACAGGCAGCCGCCTACTCGTCCGAGAACGGTGTTATACGCGGTTATATAGAAACAGTGTTGGAAATGCCGTGGAACAAAGAATCCAGGGACAATGACGATCTTGACAATGCAGAGCAGATCCTTAATGAAGATCATTACGGACTTGAGAAAGTTAAGGAAAGGATGCTTGAATTCCTCGCGGTAAGAAATATGATAAAGAGGGATGAAGCCGCTCCGGATGATAAGAAGACAGGCGGAATAAGTCCGATAGTATGCCTTGTGGGTCCTCCCGGAACAGGTAAGACCAGTATTGCAAAGTCGGTCGCAAGAGCACTTAACAAGGAGTATGTAAGGATAAGCCTCGGTGGTGTACGCGATGAAGCTGAGATCCGCGGTCACAGGAAGACATATGTGGGAGCAATGCCCGGGCGGATCGCAACAGGGCTTAAGAATGCAGGTGTAAGAAATCCGCTTATGCTGCTTGATGAGATAGACAAGATGAGCAGTGATCACAGAGGCGATACCGCATCGGCTCTGCTCGAGGTGCTGGACAGCGAGCAGAACAATAAGTTCAGGGATCATTACATAGAACTGCCTATAGATTTATCGGATGTACTGTTTATCGCAACAGCCAATTCCCTTACCGATATACCAAGACCGCTGCTTGACCGTATGGAAGTGATCGAGGTTACAAGTTATACAGAGAACGAGAAGCTTCATATCGCAAAGGAGCATCTTATAGCCAAGCAGCTTGAGAGGAACGGGCTGACCAGGAGGCAGCTTGTAATTGCCGACAAGGCATTGGAGATCATAATAAGATCATACACAAGAGAGGCAGGCGTAAGAGGACTTGAAAGAATGATAGGCAGGCTTTGCCGCAAGGCTGCAAGAGAGATAATGCAGAATGGGAAAAAGAGCGTTCGTATCACTGCCGGAAATCTTGAAAAGTACCTTGGAAAGAAACGTTATGAATACGATATGGCCAATGATGAGGATCAGGTAGGTATAGTCAGGGGACTTGCCTGGACTGCCGTCGGAGGTGATACTCTCCAGATAGAAGTAAATGTAATGCCCGGAAAGGGCGAACTTAAGCTTACCGGACAGCTTGGCGATGTGATGAAGGAGTCTGCACAGACCGGAGTGAGTTATATAAGGTCGATCAGTTCGCAGAAAAAGATCAAGGCCGACTACTTCGCGAAGCATGATTTTCACATACATATACCGCAGGGCTCGGTGCCCAAGGACGGACCGTCCGCGGGTATTACCATGGCGACAGCCATTTATTCGGCTGTAACCGACATACCTGTAAGGGCAGATGTGGCAATGACGGGTGAGATAACCCTGCGCGGCAGGGTACTCCCTATCGGCGGACTTAAGGAGAAGACACTTGCTGCAAGGAATGCGGGCATTAAGACAGTGCTGGTTCCCGAGAAGAACAAAAAGGATATTGAGGAAATATCCGATGAGATATTAAGCGGCCTTAAGATAGTGTATGTTAAAACGATGGAGGATGTTCTGGAGCATGCACTTGTACGGTAAGGAAAGTCATAAGGGTAAAAATGAAGATTAAAAACGTAAGTCTTGAAACGGTATGCGGGATAACGTCCGTGCTGCCTGACAACAGATTTCCCGAGGTGGCGTTTGCGGGTAAGAGCAATGTCGGAAAGTCATCGCTCATAAATGCACTGATGAACCGTAAGTCACTGGCACGCACCTCATCGCAGCCGGGAAAGACACAGACGATAAATTTCTACAATATAAACAATGAATTGTACTTCGTGGATCTTCCGGGTTACGGATATGCCAGGGTGTCCAGGGATGTCAAGGAAAAGTGGGGCAGCATGATAGAGAAATACTTAAGACGCTCAAGGCAGCTTAAGGCTGTATTCCTGCTTGTTGATATCAGACATGAACCCTCAGCCAATGATACCGAAATGTACAAATGGATCGTGGGTAACGGTTATGATCCCATCATAATAGCCACCAAGCTTGACAAGATAAACAGAAGTCAGGTGGCAAAAAATGTAAAGATAATAAAAGAAAAGTTAAAGGTTGGGAAAGACACTACGGTCATACCCTTTTCCGCTTCCACAAAGCAGGGAAGAGATGAGATATACGAAGTTATAGACAGGCTAACAGCAGACACTGTATCGGAGGATACTGGTAACGATGGTGGGTTTACTGATCCGGATATTGGTAAATGATTACAATAACATAAGGGATGATAAAGTACGGCGCGGTTACGGTGTTGTCTGCGGATGGATGTCCATCATCCTTAATATAGTTCTGTGCTGTATTAAGGTGTTTGCCGGCATATTGTCAGGATCCATTGCGATCACTACGGATGCAGTTAACAACCTGACGGATGCGGGATCTTCCTTTGTCAATATAATCGGTTTCAAGATGGCGGGACGTAAGCCCGATCCCGAGCATCCGTTCGGACACGGAAGGATCGAGTACGTTGCGGGACTCATAATATCCATTCTTATAATCGTGTGCGGCGTGGAGCTCGGTAAGACTTCGGTTGCCAAGATTATTGATACTTCGGACATCTTCACATCCAAGACTGTATTTATTATCCTTATCATAAGTATCATCGTGAAGATATATATGTATTCGTATGATAAGAAGTATGGAGAAAAGACTGATTCACCAATATTGAAGGCCGCGGCCGTGGACAGCTTTACCGATGTCATAGCTACTTCAGCGGTACTTATTTCAGTCGTTATCTTCGAGTTTACCGGAGTGGTAATAGACGGTTGGTGCGGCTTGATCGTATCCGTTATAATCATTTATTCGGGTGTGAGTTCGGTGAAGGATACAATAGATCCGCTGCTTGGCAGCAGGCCGGATCCGGGGTATGTGAAGCTGATCGAGAAATATGTACTTGCCCAGAGGGGTATTCTGGGGATGCATGACCTCATTATTCACAATTACGGACCGGGAAGGAGTATGATATCCTTCCATGCGGAGGTGCCGTCCGAATCAAACCTCATAGATGCTCATGATGCGGTAGACAACATAGAGCGAAAGCTGAGGGAGGTTCTTAAGTGTGACTGCATTATCCACATAGATCCTATTGTTACGGATGATTCCATAACCGGAAGGATGCGTGATTTTACCAGGATAATAGTAACAAATGTCGATCCGCATCTTAAGATAAACGATTTCAGGATGGTACAGGGAACAACTCATACTAACCTGATCTTTGATCTTGTTATTCCCCACGGACTTCCATTATCCGATGATGAAATAGTAGAGGAAATAAAGCAGAAGGTCAGGGAGCTTCCGGGAAGTCATTTCGCGATCATCAATGTCGAAAAACCGTATGTTTAAGCGTATTTGCTAAGTTGTAAATTTTTTGATATAATTACATTAAGTTTTTATTTATCCAAAAGAAGGGTGGAGCAGAAGTACTATGAATCTGGATAGTTTAAATGATCTTGTACAGACAGTTAAGGCTACTGAGGCGATGGGGATGGCAAAGGCTAACGATATCATTAATGTGGTAAAGGCAAATGAAATACTTAAGAAGAAGGAGGAAGCGGAAAAGAAGGTAAACGTGGTTCTCGTTGTATGCACGATCCTTGTTTCCCTGGTTGCGATAGCAGCGATCATCTATGGTCTGTATTGCTATTTTACTCCCGACTATCTTGATGATTTTGATGATGACTATGATGATGAATTCGATGACGAATTCGATGATGACTTCTTCGAGAATGAGGAAGACTGACAGGGATCCGTGTCATCGCGCCGATGGCTATATTATCTGTGGCAGAACAGCCATATGATCCCATAGCAGACCGGCTGGTGAATTATGTAAACCAACAGGCTCTTTGTGCCAAACCATGAGAGAACCGGGATCTTTTTCGAGCCTGCTTTTTTGATAACGGGATTGCTGAGCAGAAACCCGCTTAAGTGGTATCCTGTCATGTACAGGAATATCCAGGGTATTACGGGGAAGTAATCTCCGGATGTGAAACTGGCAGTCGGCAGTCCGAGCGGCGTAAGTACAGGGAAACGGTAGATGGCTTCGGGAAGAAACATGAGTGCATGATATCGTGTTCCTATATAGCCGTTAGGTACATGCTTTGTAAGTACGAATAATATAAGATATACGATTATAAAAATTTTATCCTTGGATTTAAATGGTCTGATCAAAGATTCGGTAGGGACAGATATGTTCTTACCGAATTTTGGGTTATCGGGAGTGTGGGTATCTTCCGTCCGGCCATCTGTTTTTTTGTTATCGGTGTTTTGAAATGCCATATTCGGAATTCCAGTACTCTGCACCTCTGTGATCGGAATGTTTCTGTATTGTGCCGCTGATCCGGACAGGTTTTCTTGCTGTACCTTTGTGCCCGGAAGGCTTCTGCGTTGTACCATGTCATATGGGAGCATTAGCAGCGTTGCAATACCCATGAAGGTAAGGATCCCGTAATATATTGCTTCGTTTGGCATGAAAACCGATGTGACAAAGGTAATGGCACTGCCGAGGAGCAGGAGCACGAGCCCCCGTTTAAGCACATGCTTTTTCCCCAAAGGCCATACCAGTCCCGATACAAGTATGAAAGAGATACAGATACTCTGCTGCCACAGGAAAGCGCTCTTTGAGCGAAGGAAGTCATAATTACGTCCAAAGACGATGAAATAATCATAGCATGAGTGATACAGTATCATGCTTACCATAGTAAAGCCGCGATAAGCGTCAATTATATGGTTGCGTTTTTTATCCATATGGTTGTTTCCTTCTTTCCGGTATGAAGCTTTCTGAATACCGGATACGTATTCCTGCCTGCTAATCCCGATAATATATAATTGAAGGCTGCGGTGCAGGCAGTGTCTCATGATCCTGTAATATGTAAAGGATCCATATGAGACAACTCGGAGTTGTTTGAACGACATATATTAGAATATATGATTTTTATTTTCATGTAAAGAGATACGGTAAGAGACCGGTAAAAAGGAGTTTGATGTGAAAAAAGGACAGATGTATACAGGTACGGTAACGGATATAAAGTTTCCGAATAAAGGACTTGTGATGGTGGGTGACAGTGATCCGGACGGGCAGGGGGATGCATCCGCTCCCGTATACTGTACAGTTAAGAATGTTATCAAAGGTCAGAGAGTATCTTTTATTGTCAATAAGAAAAAGGGTGGAAGATGCGAAGGCCGCCTGGTTGAAGTTCTGGAAAGATCGCCCGATGAGATCGATCCTCCCTGTCGATACTTTGGTGTATGCGGAGGATGTACATACCAGAACCTTCCGTATAACAGACAGCTCGAGCTTAAGGAAAAGCAGGTACGGGATTTACTGTCGCCTGTGGTTCCGTATCTGGACGAAGTGTTTGAAGGGATCAAGGGAAGTCCGGTACAGCTTGGTTACAGGAATAAGATGGAGTTCTCATTCGGTGATTCGAGTAAGGATGGAGAGCTGGAGCTTGGTTTACATAAAAGAGGAAGCTTCTATGATGTTATAACAGTTAAGGACTGTAGGATAGTAGATGAGGACTATCGCATCATCCTAAGTGAGACTTTAAGCTATTTTCGGGGTAAGGACACACCATACTATCATAAGATGAGACATGAAGGCTATCTGCGTCATCTTCTGGTGAGAAAGGCGGTTAAGACCGGTGAGATACTGATCGATCTTGTTACAACATCCAAAGAACCGGCACCTACCATATGTACCGAGGTGTCACTGATAGATGACTGGAAGGAAGTTATGTTAACTATAGAGCGCTCGGGGCATCTTAAGGGAAAGATAGCCGGGATCCTCCATACTGTAAATGATTCACTGTCTGATACTATTATGAACGATAAAACGGACATATTATATGGTAATGATCATTTCTATGAGGAGCTGCTGGGACTTAAGTTTAAGATATCCCCCTTTTCTTTCTTCCAGACCAATTCATTGTCGGCCGAAGTGCTGTATGATACCGCGCGGGAATATGTGCTTTCGTGTATGACTCATACTGATGGAACGGAAGGTGAAGGAAGATTTGGTTTACATAATTATAATAAAAAAGTAATATATGATCTCTACAGTGGTACAGGTACCATAGCTCAGCTACTTGCTCCGGTGGCGGATAAGGTTGTCGGAGTGGAGATAGTGGAGGAAGCAGTGGAAGCCGCAAAAGAGAATGCAGAGCTAAATGGTTTATATAACTGCGAGTTTTTGGCAGGTGATGTCCTTAAGGTACTTGATGAGATAGAGGATAAACCGGATATGATCGTCCTCGATCCTCCCCGTGACGGTGTCAATCCCAAGGCTCTTAAGAAGATCATAAATTACGGTGTCGATAATATCCTCTATATCTCATGCAAACCCACATCCCTTGCGCGCGACCTGGAGATGCTCACATCCTGCGGCTATAAGGCAACCCGGATATGCGCCATCGATCAGTTTCCGTCGACTGTGCATGTGGAGACTGTTTGTTTGCTTTCCAAGGGAGATGTCAAGAGCAAAAAGATCCG
>CAMORO010000011.1 GCA_946623875.1 uncultured Lachnospiraceae bacterium
GATGCTCCGAGAAGCAGTTTAAGTTAAGGCAGTCGTTCCAGTCGGCACGTCCGATGAGCGGAAGACCGTGAGGTCCCTTGTTGTTAACCGTGAAATCAAACGATCTCCTAAGGTGTTCCATAAGTGTTGTGGCAACACTCATATCATTATCGTAAGGTACGTTTTCTTTAAGTATTGATATATCGCCGGTCTCGCGGACGTAAGCAGATACACCTGCTATAAGCCACAGCGGATCATCATTGAAGCCGGAACCGATGTCGGAATTACCGCGTTTGGTAAGCGGCTGATACTGATGATATGCGCTTCCGTTTTGGAACTGTGTTGAAGCGATATCGATTATACGCTCTCTGGCGCGTTCGGGAATAAGGTGAACGAAGCCGAGAAGATCCTGGTTCGAATCCCTGAAGCCCATGCCCCTGCCTATTCCGGATTCGTAATAAGAAGCGGAACGGCTCATGTTGAAGGTGACCATACACTGGTACTGGTTCCAGATGTTTACCATGCGGTTTACCTTGTCGTTGTTTGACTCCAGCGTATATATGCTGAGGAGGTTGGTCCAGTAATCCTTAAGCTCCTTAAAGGCTTTATCAACATCATCATCTGACTTATATTTGGCAAGAAGCCTGTCGGACGGGGTCTTCTTAATTACGTTTTTGCTCTCCCATTTGTCATCGACAGGGTTTTCGCAGTAACCGAGAACGAAGATGAAGGACTTTGACTCACCCGGTTCAAGGGTTACATTTATCTGATGAACCGCAACAGGTGACCAGCCGTGAGCAATGGAATCAGTACATTTTCCGTTCTCAACAGCTTCGGGATTGCTGTTGTCGCGATATGCTCCGAGGAAGTTCTCGCGCTGGGTATCAAATCCGTCTATGGATGTGTTTACCGAGAAAACAGCGTAGTGATTACGACGCTCCCTGTACTCGGTCTTATGATATATCGTGGAACCGATGACCTCGACCTCGCCGGTTGAGAAGTTACGCTGGAAGTTCCTTGAATCATCATCGGCATTCCAGAGGCACCACTCAACATAGGAAAAGAGTGAAAGCTCCTTCTTTGTATCGGACTCATTTGTGAGGACGACACGGTTGATCTCGCAGGTATCATTCATCGGAACGAATGCAAGGTTCTCGGCTCTGACTCCGTTCTTTGAAGAAGAGAACCTTGAATAGCCCATTCCGTGACGGCATTCGTATGAATCAAGTTCGGTCTTTGAAGGCTGCCATCCGATGTTCCATACGCTGTCACCGTCTTTTATATAGTAGTATTTACCGTTGTTATCCGCCGGTACATTGTTGTAACGGTAACGGGTAAGCCTTAAGAGCTTCGCATCTTTATAGAAAGAATAGCCTCCGCAGGTGTTGCTTACAAGTGAAAAAAAGTCATTGCATCCAAGGTAGTTGATCCATGGAAGGGGTGTCTTCGGGGTGGTGATAACATATTCCCGGTTCGCATCATCGAAGTATCCGAATTTCATAATGAGTACCATCCTTTCTGATATGTATGTCTGGGTTTGGTGTGGGCGGTTAATGTTGAAATGTCCGTCCATTTACGTAAACGTTTAAGTAAAACGGCAAAAAAAATAAAACTTCTATCGTGATTATACATCATGGGATTTATGCTGGCAATAATTTTTTTATGAAAATTTTAAAGCATTTCTTGATTATTCAAAAATCCCATTGTATATTAGATGTGTTGATTATACAAATGGGACAGTAAGAACAGTCCCCCTTATGACAAATCACAAGAGGGTATGAAATGGTTTCTTTAAAGGATATTGCACAGAAGTGCGGTGTGTCGATAGCAACTGTATCCAAGTCTCTTAACGATCTTAATGATGTGAGTGTGGAAACGAAGGAAAGGATCAAGCAGGTGGCCCGGGAAATGGGCTACTTTCCCAATTCGTCCGCCAGAGCGCTCAAGACCAACCGTACGCACAATATAGGAGTGCTGTTTGTTGATCAGTCGCAGAGCGGACTTACGCATGATTATTTCTCGCAGGTGCTTGACAGCTTCAAGCGTACGGTGGAACTCAGGGGATATGATATAACATTCATTAATTCAACTCAAAGTAACGGCATGACTTATCTGGAACACAGCCGTTACAGGGGCGTGGACGGTATAGTGATCGCCTGTGTTGATTTCTCCGATCCTCAGGTCATCGAGCTGGTCAATTGCGATATTCCGGTTGTTACGATAGATCATGTATTTGATTACAGGATAGCGGTTCTGTCCGACAACATCCAGGGAATGCATGACCTTGTCGAATATGCTTACGCCAAGGGCCATCGAAAGATAGCGTACATTACCGGAGAGGATACGATGGTAACAAGGAATCGTGTAGGAAGTTTTATCAGGAGTCTGGAGAAGCATCTTGTAGTGACAAAGGATGAATATATCAAAAAGTCATCATACAGGAATCCCGACAAGGCATATATGTTTACGAAAGAGCTTCTCAATCTTAAGGATCCTCCCACACTTATCATGTATCCCGATGATTACTCTGCAGTAGGAGGCTACAATGCCATAAGGGATGAAGGTCTGAAGGTGCCTGATGATATTTCGATCCTGGGATATGACGGCAGCTATATCTCACAGATAATAAGTCCGAAGCTGACTACTCTTAAGCAGAATACAGAGGAGATCGGAAAGGTTTCGGCAGGTAAGCTTATCCATCTTATAGAGAATCCCAAGACAACACTGATCCAGAGGCTTGTGATCGACGGAATGCTGCTTGAGGGTGAATCTGTTGCCGATATCCGCATGTATGAGTAGGCATTAGGCTCCGGTCAAAGAAACAGTAAATATATGTGCTGTTCCAAATAGTTAATTCAAGTTATTTAGGTAATTGATATAATTTAAGTAAATTAACACCGTATCGGGTCAAACGATACGGTGTTTTATTGTGCCTTTTGTGACGAGGAAGAGGATTGTTTTGGTATTTTTGGACAAAAAACAAAGCGGATATTTGTGAATTAGGTAAAAATGCACATGAGATTAAGAAAAACTATTGACTAATTAAAGTAATGAGATATACTTGAATTAAGTTAAAACACTTAACCGAACTTAAACGAATTTCAAAATTAAAGGAGGAATTATTATGAAGTATAAGAAAGTAATGGCTATCTGTCTTGCATCGGCAATGACTTTCTCGCTTGCAGCCTGCGGTGGTGCACCCGCACCCGCTCCGGCAGCGGAAGCAGCAGAGGAAACATCTGAGGAAGCAACAGATGAGCCGGCAGAAGAAGAGGCAGAGGAAGAAGCAACTGAAGAAGAGGAGGCAGCCGATACCGAGGACGCAGCGGTGGATAACGGCGAAATTCCTACTTATACGCAGCTTGATCTCAGTAAGTACGGTGATGCGGAAGCAACGATCAAGTTCCTTCATCACAAGACAGACCGTGCAGAAGACGGAACAATGGATAAGATGGTAGCGGAATTCAACAAGGAGTTCCCTAACATCAAGGTGGAGATGGAAGCAGTTACGGATTACGCAGAGGATTCACTCCTTCGCCTTTCGACAGGTGACTGGGGCGACATCATGTTCATTCCCGCTGTTGACAAGGTTGACTTGGCTGAGTACTTCATGCCTTTTGACTCATTAAGTGAGCTTTCCAAGGAGCTTAACTTCGTAGATAACTGGGAGTTCGACGGCAAGTGCTACGGTATCCCTTACATGGCCAACGCTCAGGGCGTTCTTTACAATAAGGCTGTATTTGAAGAAGCAGGCATCAAGGATCTTCCGAAGACACCTACCGAATTCCTCGATGACCTTAAGCTTATCAAGGACAATACTGACGCTATCCCTCTTTACACCAACTATGCAGCAGGCTGGACGATGGGTGCATGGGATGCTTACATAGGTATAGTATCAAACGGTGATGATACATTTATGCAGCAGAAGTTCGCTCATACCGCAGATCCGTTTGCCGATCCCGGTGATGACACAGGTATCTACAACCTTTACAGGATACTGTATGACGCAGTTGCAAATGGTCTTATCGAAGATGACTACACAACAACCGACTGGGAGAGCTGCAAGGGTATGCTTAACAGAGGTGAGATAGGAACAATGGTTCTTGGTTCATGGGCATATGCACAGATGCAGGAAGCAGGAGACACTCCCGAAAATGTAGGATATATGCCTTTCCCTATGACTGTGGGTGGAACACAGTATGTATCTGCAGGCGGTGACTACAACTATGCTATCAATATCAATTCTTCGGATGAGAACAAGCTGGCTTCACTTATCTTTGTTAAGTGGATGGTTGAGAAGTCAGACTGGTGCTTTAATGAAGGCGGATATACCGTAGTTAAGGATGGCAAGAATCCTGAGATGTATGCTGCATTTGACGGATGTACGGTTCTTTCGGATCAGCCGGCCAAGGCAGGTGAGGAGACACTTCTTAACGATATCAATGCAGAGTCAGAACTTTCGTTCAATGCAGGCGGTAATGACAAGGTTCAGAGAATTGTTGAAGAAGCAGCTACAGGCGGAGATTCACTTGATGATATCTACGCTGAGTGGACACAGAAGTGGAACGATGCTCAGGAAGAGCTTGGAGTTTCCGTAGATTTCTGAGAAAGCAATAATTGAAGATCATTTCCTCCCGGAAAATGATGTTGTTAAGGAAGCCGGCTTAAAAACCGGCTTCCGAAATAAAGAAGGCAAAGTTGTCGGATAAACCAAAGGAGTAGGTACTATGAGTCCATTAACAAAAACTGCAGGTAGTAAGAATAATCGTACATTTCCCGAATGGTTAAGAAGCAGGGACGGTCAGAAGGTGCTTGTTATGATAGCTTTTTTGGTAGTGCCGCTCGTTCTTCTTATGGTATTTACATATATCCCCTTTGCGGAAATGGTTAAATACAGCTTTTACAATATGAAATACATCGGTGCCAGAAAGTTCGTAGGCTTTAAGAATTACGCCAAGGTCTTTCAAAGAAAGGATTGTTTCGGAGCTTTAAAGCTCTCCCTTTATTACATGGGCGGATCGGTTATCCAGTTGTCCCTGGCTCTGTATCTTGCAACCATCCTAAGCTTCAAGGTTAAGGGTGGCAGCCTGTTTAAAGGTTTCATGTTCTTTCCTTTTCTTATAAACGGTATCGCGATCGGTTTCATTTTTAAGTTTTTTTATACAAGAGGATTTGTGTTTGATACTGTGCTTCAGTGGTGCGGCTTTCAGCTTGACAACCTGCCCTACTGGCTCAAGGATCGCAGCATAAACAACATTTCCCTTGTGGGTACAAGCGTATGGAGATATTTCGGACAGAATATGGTCCTGTTTATCGGAGCGATAATGTCGGTTGACGGCGAGCTGTATGAAGCGGCAATGCTGGATGGAGCCAACAGGTTCCAGCAGTTCAAATACATAATCATGCCGAGTATAAAGACTATATTCGTACTGAATGTAATACTTTCGATATCGGGTTCGCTCAGTGCTTTTGAACCGCCCTACGTTATCACGGACGGTGCGAACGGAACCGGAACGTATTTCGTGGTAATGCACGAGATCGCCCACACACAGCAGAAGGTGGGACTGGCATCCGCCATGGCGGTTGTGCTGCTCCTTATTATCTTCCTGGTAACCATCTTCCAGAAGCTGTTCTTCAAATATGTATTCAAGGATGGGACGGAGTAAACCATGCAGTACAGCATCAGTTGGCGTGATGCTTTGAATGAAGAAAGGAAAGAGATATGAGTGTAACAGAAAAAGCAGGTAAATACGTGTTGATATTTCTTAAATATTTTTCACTGGTGTTCTTCTCGTTCATTGCCCTCCTTCCGGTTGTATCATGTGTGATCACGGCATTCAAGACAGATGAGGAATATCAGACCACAAATGTAATGGTCCTGCCGGCCAGTTGGCTTAATTTTGACAATTTCATAAATGCGTTCAATAAGGCCGGAATGGGACGCGCGTTCATCAACTCAACGATAATACTTATATGTGTACTTTTCTTTTCGACAATTATAGGAACACAGTTGGCATATGTGCTTAACCGCTTTGCCTTCCCCGGAAATACGCTTATTAGAAATATGTTCCTGTTTGCGTCAATGCTTCCGGGTGTAGCGATGCAGATATCGGTATATGAGATAATGTACAAGCTCCATTTCATTAACTCACTGCCGGGATATATTGTCATGATGTGCGGAACCGATGTAATAGCGATATATATCTATATCCAGTTCTTTGAGAATATCGACGGGGCACTGGATGAGTCGGCGATAGTTGACGGAGCTTCGTATTTCACGATTTTCTACAAGATACTTCTTCCGCTTCTTAAGCCTGCGATAGTAACCTCATGCATACTTAAGGGTGTCGGTACTTACAATGAATATTACTGCGCCAATCTGTATCTTCAGGATAAGAAGAACCTGGCTACGGTTGCCACTTCGTTATATACCTTCGTCGGGCCGCTCGGAAGTAAATACAATCTGATATGTGCAGGTGTTATAATCTCACTTCTTCCGGCACTTATAGTATTCATTACCTGTCAGAAACAGATTTACTCGGGACTTACTTCGGGAGCGGTTAAAGGATGATAGAAAAATATGAGTCCTCTTTGCCTGAATGGTTGAAAATACTGAACGAAAACGATTAAAATTTTTTACTTAAACATTGAACAGGTAACCTAATAGGTGTACAATGGGATTAACGTATCGTAACTTAATTTCGTTTCGGTAGACATGAAAAAGGTACTTGATAAAGAAGGCTGCCGCGGATACATCAAGTTAAGGTGATGTCATGTCTTACGGCAGGTGGTGGGAGGACAGAAATGATTAGAAAAAGCGTAACAATGAGTGACGTTGCAAAGGAACTCGGAGTCAGCACGGTTTCGGTATCAAAGGCACTTACGGGGAAAGATGGGGTGAGTGCATCGGTAAGAGAAGCCATATTAAAGAAAGCCGAAGAGATGGGATACCGTTATACAGGTTCCAAGAAAGAACCGGAGAGGGAGCATCACAATATCGGTATCATAATAAGTGAACATTTCATATCAAAGGATGCGTATTACAGCCGGCTGTATGAAAAGACCATGATGATGATGGCTGATGAAAAGCAGATAGGGCTGCTCGAGATCATAAAGAAGGACGCGCAAAAGAACCTTCAGCCGCCTGTGCTCATGACTTCGGAACAGATAGAGGGAGTGATAGTGCTCGGACAGATGTCGAAGAAATACCTGAGTATGCTCCGCAAATTCGGGCTGCCGATCCTGTATATGGATTTCTATGATGAGGATATAAGAGAGGATTCGGTCATTTCGGACAGTGTTTTCGGTTCGGGCCTGCTTACAAATTATCTTATACATAAAGGACATGAGAGAATAGCATTTGTAGGAAGCATAAGAAGTACCAGCAGCATAATGGACAGATACATCGGTTATTACCGTGCGATGTTGACAGCAGGCCTTGCGGTTGAAGAGGGATGGCTTATTGAGGACCGTAACGAAGAAGGAGACAGGATAGTTCCCATTCTTCCTTCGAATATGCCGACAGCTTTTGTCTGCAATTCGGATGCAACAGCTTTCGAACTGGTAAAACAGCTGCAGGGTATGGGATATAACGTTCCGGGAGATATATCGGTAGTCGGGTTTGATAATTTTATATATTCGGAAATGAGTACACCCAAGATTACAACCTATGGTGTGGATACGGATGCACTTGCTTTGAATACAATAAGGATAATGCTTGAAAAGCTTGAGAACAGTGATTATTCGGTTGGCCGTGTCCTGATCCCCGGAACTATGGTTGAGAGAGAGTCTGTAAAGGAACTTAAGTAATCATTATACATTGAAAGGATTGATAATATGAGAATACTATGCATAGGTGAAATGCTGATCGATTTTACGCCTGTTCCGGATATGCCGGGTACTTATACGGCCAATCCGGGAGGAGCTCCTGCCAATGTGGCTGTAAGTGTTGCAAGGAACGGAGTGGAGGCGGGCTTCCTTGGTAAGCTTGGAAATGATGATTTCGGAAGGCTGCTTGTCAACACACTTAAGAAAGACAATGTAAGGATGCCGGTAGAGGAACTTACGGATGAAGCAACGACTACTCTTGCGTTTGTGACGCTGGACGAAACGGGTGACCGCTCATTCACTTTTGCGAGGAAGCCGGGCGCCGATCTGCTGCTTGGGAAGGATGATGTGGACAGGGTTGACTTCACCGAATGGGATATGGTGCATGCGGGCTCTGTGAGCCAGTCGGGACTGCCTGAAAGGGATGCCGTGCTTGAGGCTCTTAAGAAGGCGAAGGAGAACGGTAAGCTCGTAAGCTTCGACATTAATTACAGGGAGAATATCTGGAGTGTTGAAGCCTGTAAAAAAGAGGTTGAGAAGGTGCTTCCGTATGTGGATCTTCTTAAGATATCGGAAGAAGAGCTTATGTTTGTCGGTGGAGAGGAAAACATAAGTGCTTTTATGAAGGACAACGGAATTACGGTTTTAGTTCTTACAAGAGGCGGTGAAGGCGCAGGTATTTACTTCGGTGATGAGATTATCAATGTTCCTTCGATGAAGGTTCCGGTTACGGATACAACCGGTGCGGGCGATGCTTACTGGGGAGGTTTTCTTTCAAGCCTCTTAAGCCAGGGAGTCGGCAGTACTTTGGATATCACCGCGGATAAGCTTGAAAAGGCGGGCAGATACGGTGCGGTATCAGGTGGTCTGTGTATTCAGAAGCCCGGCGGGATCCCTGCATTGCCGACAAAGGAAGAGATCGAAAGATATTTAAGTATGGAGAAACTGAAATGAAAAGGATAGACTCAGCACAGAAATGGGAATTAAAGATCGTGGGAGAGGATGCGGTATATGAGGCATCGGTTCCGGGGTCTGTTTACAATGATCTTATTAAGGCCGGCAGGATCGAGGATCCCTATTACAGGGACAATGAGAATGATGCGCTTGAATTCATGAAGAATGATTTCGTTTATACAGGCACGTTTGATGCCGATATGGACGAGGTTGATCTGAGTGATGAAGTGCTGCTGCGCTTCAACGGTCTTGATACCATTGCTGACATAACGCTCAACGGGCATGAGCTCGGAAGTGTTAACAATATGCACCGTGTATGGGACTATTCTGTCAAGGATCTGCTTAAGGCGGAAGGCAATGAGCTTGTGATCAGTTTCAGTTCTCCGGTTAAATATATTGCAGAACAGTATGAGGCCGATCCTGCTATCCTCGGTACCGAAGATGCGATGCGAGGTTTCCCCAAGATCAGGAAGGGACACTATATGTTCGGATGGGACTGGGGTCCGAGGCTTCCTGATGCGGGAATATGGAGAGAGGTCGAGCTCCTTTCGGTTAAGAAGGCAAGGCTTGAAAGTGTTTATGTAAGTCAGAAATTCAATGATGACCTGAGTAAGGTTACTCTTGATATAAGTGTTAAGCTTGAGAATGCGAACAGGGCATGCTGCGGATCGTATTGTCCTTCTGCCGTTGCGGGAGTGGTTACTCCGGATGGTACCAGACTGTACGATAAAACGGACATAAATTTCGCTGATGCAGCGGACGCCGGTTCCGGATATATCATGGAGGGCAGGGTTTCCTTAAACATCGATGATCCTGAGCTTTGGTGGCCGAACGGACTCGGAGAACAGCCGATGTATACACTGCTCGTCGAGCTGGTTGATGAGAAGGGTAATGTTATTGACGACTGGAAGAGACGGATCGGTATCCGCAAGATGGAAACAAGCACTGCGAAGGATGAGTATGGCTCGGAATTCGCTCATATGGTCAACAATGTGAAGTTCTTTGCCATGGGTGCGGATTATATTCCCGAAGATAATATACTTTCCCGTACCTGCAGGCAGAGAACCTTTGATCTGATAAAACAGTGTGTGGATGCGAACTTTAACTGTATCCGCGTATGGGGCGGCGGTCTGTACCCTTCCGATGATTTCTATGATGCCTGTGATGAGATGGGACTCGTCGTATGGCAGGATTTCATGTTCGCGTGTGCCAATTACAGGCTGACGCGTGATTTTGAAGACAATATACTTGCAGAGCTTACGGATAATGTAAGGAGGCTGCGTCATCATGCGAGCCTCGGTCTGTGGTGCGGCAACAATGAGATGGAAATGTTTGTCAAGAAAGGAGAATGGGGAGCAAGGAACGAGATCGTAAGCGATTACGTTAAGATGTATGAATATCTGTTTCCGAGGCTGCTTGAAACGGAGGATCCCGACAGGTTCTACTGGCCTGCTTCTCCTTCATCAGGCGGTGCTTTTGATGAGCCCAATGATGAGAACAGGGGTGATGTGCATTACTGGGATGTATGGCATGGCAACAAGCCCTTTACCGAGTACAGGAAGTTTCATTTCAGATATCTGTCGGAGTTCGGCTTCCAGTCGTTTCCTTCGATCAGGACGGTTGAGAGCTTCACGCTTCCCGAGGACAGGAATGTATTCTCATATGTTATGGAGAAGCATCAGAGGAATGCATCCGCAAACGGTAAGATCATGAATTACATGGAACAGACCTTCCTCTATCCCAATGATCTTGACACTCTTATCTATGCATCACAGCTTCTTCAGGGTGAGGCTATAAGATACGGTGTAGAGCATTTCAGAAGGAACAGGGGCCGCTGTATGGGAGCAGTGTACTGGCAGCTCAATGACTGCTGGCCGGTTGCTTCATGGGCCTCGATAGATTATTTCGGAAGATGGAAGGCGCTTCATTACTATGCGAAGAGATTCTTCGCGCCGCTGATGATCTCATGTGAGGAAGAGGGACTGCTTTCGCAGACGATGAATACAAATGCAGAGCCCTTCCCGGTTAAGAAGTCAATAAGACTGAGTGTTGCCAATGAATCTATGAGCGCGAGGAATGTTACCGTTAAATGGCAGCTAAGGAACAACGACGGGTCGGTCATTTCAGAGGAAAGTCAGGAACTGAAGGTCGATGCACTGACCTCTGTATGGCTTGACAGGAAGGAGCTTGATGAAGCTTCTCTGTATGAAAATTATGTGAGCTACCAGTTGTTTGAAAACGGTGAGGAGGTATCCGGCGGAACTGTTTTGTTCTGTGCACCGAAGCATTTCAGGTTTGTCGATCCGAAGTTGAGCGTACGGGTTGAAGGTGATGAGATCATTGTAAGTGCAGAACATTACGCCAAGAGTATCGAAGTAAGGAATGAGAACGATGACCTTATATTGTCCGATAACTTCTTTGACCTTAACGGAGGAGAGAAGAGGGTTAAGGTACTTAAGGGTAATGCGGATAAGATAGAAGTAAGAAGTGTTTACTCGATAAGATAGGCAGGAGTTGCGGGCAGAAGACTGTGTTTAAATGACGATCTGCAATAGATATGCCCGGACAAAATATTTCCAGGGGGACAGTTATGGATAACAAGTATATCTTAGATACGGCCGAAAATAAGGATTTCCTTAACATAAACGCGCAGGCTCTGCTTGACTTTGGAAGACAGTTTCCGTCACCCGGCGGAGGAAGCTACTATCTGTCTGATACAGGAACCCCATGGAAGGATCATAACCGCGAAACCTGGATAACCTGTCGCATGGCCCATGTATACAGTATTGGTGCCATGATGGGAGACAAAGGAAGTAAGGAGCTTGCTGCGGCAGCGATCAGGGGTCTGCGCGGTGAACTTAAGGATAAGAAAAACGGTGGATGGTATGCCGGCCTTACCATGAATGATGAGGTGGTTGAGAATAAGCAGTGTTATGCGCATGCTTTTGTAATACTTGCGGGGACAAGTGCTTATCTTGCCGGTATAGAGGGGGCGAAGGAGCTTCTTGACGAGGCTCTTGAAATCTACGACAGATACTTCTGGAATGAGAAGGAAGGGTTATCCTGCGATACCTGGAATACTGAATTTACCGTCCTTGATGATTATCGCGGCGTGAATGCGAATATGCATACGGTGGAGGCTTTTCTTGCAGTTGCGGATGCACTTGATGATGATAAATACCGTGTTCGTGCAGGCCGGATCATCGATCATGTTATTGAATGGGCGAAGGATAATTCATACAGGATACCGGAACATTTCACAACTGACTGGGAACCTGATCTTGATAAGAACAGGGAAACACCCGACGATCCGTTCAAGCCTTACGGGGCAACTCCCGGACACGGTATCGAATGGGCAAGGCTCATTACACAGTGGTGTACATCTTCATATCCTGTGAATGATAAAATGTCCGGCGGGAGTAAAAGAGAGTTTTATGTTTCAGAGGCATGTAAACTGTATGATCGTGCAATAGCAGATGCATGGAATGTTGACGGTGCCGAGGGCATAGTGTATACAACAGATTGGAACGGTAAGCCTGTAGTGCACGACCGGATGCACTGGACGCTGGCTGAGGCGATCAATACTTCGGCAGTGCTTTACAGGGTAACCGGTAATAAGAAATATGCGGATGATTATGCGGGCTTTATGAAATATCTTGATGAAGTTGTACTTGATCACAACTGCGGATCATGGTTTCATCAGCTCGATGAGCACAATAAACTGAAGGGAACCGTATGGCCCGGGAAATCAGATCTCTATCATGCTTTTCAGGCAATGCTCATCCCTTACAGTGAGGTTGATATATCAATAGCAAAGGCGGTACGGTTTAACATAATGAAAAAGGAAATGCTCGATCATCTTGCGGATGATATAATACCATTCTGGCTCGGACTTAAGGATGATGAGTACGGTGGTTTTTACGGATTACTGAGTTATGATCTTAAGCTTGATAAGAGGGCTGTGAAGGGGTGTATCCTTAACAGCCGCATCCTGTGGTTTTTCTCAAATGTGTGGCTGCTTATAAGGGACGGAAAGCTTAATGTACCTACCGGGAAGGGCATTAAGGATACTGATATTCAGAGTGCATGCAGACATGCGTATGATTTTCTGAGGAACCATTTCTATGATGAGGAAAACGGCGGTGTATTCTGGTCATGTGAGTATGACGGTGAACCCGCAGATGATACGAAACATACTTACAATCAGGCATTTGCCATTTATGCGCTGGCCTCGTACTATGATGCTTCGGGTGAGGAGAATGCCATAAAGCTCGCATCTTCTTTAAGGAAGACCATTGAGGATAAATGCCGCGACAAGGATGGTTATCTCGAGGCTTTCACGCATGACTTCAGACCGGCAGGAAATGAGAAGCTGTCCGAGAACGGTGTCGAAGCATACAGAACGATGAATACACTGCTCCATGTGTTTGAAGCATACAGCGGATATCTGAAGGTCATTAAGAAAAAGGGATGCATGAAAGAAGAGCAGGCGGATGTCGAAGCCAATATAAGATTCATGCTGGATATCATAGGAGATAAGATATATAACCCCGAACTGAAACGTCAGGAGGTGTTCTTTGACAAGGATTACAATTCTCTTATAGATCTTCACTCCTACGGTCATGATATTGAGACTTCGTGGCTGGTTGATGCAGGCCTTGATATTCTCAACGATGCATCGTATACAAAGAGAATACGTCCGTTAATGCGTACACTTGCTGACAAGATATATGAGAGAGCTTATGTTGACCACTCGCTTATGAACGAGTGCGAAAAGGGCGTTGATGATACCAAAAGGGTATGGTGGGTACAGGCCGAAACCGTCCTCGGATTTGTTAATGCATACAGGAGATCCAGGGAAACGGGAGAAGATGCCATGGCATCCCGATACCTTGCCGCAGCGGAGGATGTATGGGACTATATCAAGGATAAGATCATAGATAAACGTTCCGGTTCCGAGTGGTTTTCGCAGGTTGATAAGAACGGTGTTCCGGATGCTTCAAAGGATATCGTGGAACCGTGGAAATGTCCTTATCATAACGGCAGAATGTGCATGTTTGTACAGTATGTGTAAAACTATTCAGAACAGCACATATATTTTAAAATATGAACCGTCAAGCTTGCTTGTAAGGGGCATATTTTATAAATATATGTATTGGATGAATCCAAAACAGCGAAAAATACGAAGTATTTTGAGCCTGTTCTGAATAGTTACCGGTATATATGATCAAAAACACAAATAACAACCGCAGGTTCGAATGCCGGCGGTTTTATTCTTTAGGTAGTGTATAGCGGATTATGAAAAGTATCAGCAGGAGATTGTGAAAATGAAGAATACAGGAGATCCGACAGGAATAATCAATGTGATGAAAAGAGCTGAAGCAGGGGAAGCGGTAACCATAGGTTTCCTTGGCGGTTCCATTACACAGGGTGCGGTGGTGTCCGATGAGGCGTTATGCTATGCCGCGAGAGTGTTTGCGTGGTGGAAGAAGACCTTTCCGGGAGCTGATGTGAAATATGTCAATGCCGGAATAGGGGCTACGACATCACAGTTCGGTGTTGCAAGAGCCGATGATGATCTCCTTAAATACGAACCCGATTTTATCATTGTTGAATACAGTGTAAATGACAATGATGAAAAACCCTATGAAAGAGGGGAATTCTTCAGGGAGACATATGAGGGTCTGATAAGGAAGTTACTGTCATACAGGAGCAGTAAGGGTTATTCTCCTGCTTTGCTTATAGTACATTCGGTACGGTATGATGACGGCGGAAATATGGAAGATGTACACTCGGAGATCGGCAGATATTACGGGATCCCGTGTATAAGCATGAAGGAACTGATCTATGATAAGGTGATGCGTGGCGAGACGGATTATTGTTTTGAGGACATAACCGGCGATATGCTTCATCCGAATGACAGAGGACACGGAATTGTCGCAGGACACATAACGGATTATCTTGAGAGCATCAGGAAGCTGATCCCCGGAGATTATACAACCCGGGAAGCAGGAATGGTGATAACCCCGTTGACTCCCAACGGCTATCAGGATATTCGCAGGTACAATGCTCTTAATTCACGTCCTGTCTTAAATGGTTTCGTTGTAGATGACAGTCGGGTAATGCAGCCTTTTGAGATAAATACGGGGGGTGCCGGTATGGCAGGATCTGTTGATACTGTATGGAGCAGCGAAGTCAGGGATGTATTTAAGAACGGTTGGAAAGCAAGAGAAGCAGGAGCAACAATATCGTTTGAATTTACGGGTGGCGAACTGGCGGTTATGTACAGAAAATCGGTAAAGAAACCGGCGCCTGTAGCTTATGCTGTGATAGATGGTGATGAGGAACAAAGGATAGAACTTGATGCCAATTTTGATGAGGATTGGGGAGATAAGGCGTATATTACGACTCTGGTTCATCATGGAATTGTTAACGGTGCTGCCAGGCTTAAAGAAATAGATAAACATACACTTGTGATTACGATCGGACAGTCGGAAGGGTGTGTGACAGATTTCTATCTCATAAACATTTTGTGCCGGCTTTGATGTGTTACGCAAAGAGGATATCTCTTTCACCGAAATGTCTTTGTATAGGAAAGCGCTTGCGCAAAAAAACTTCTTCGATATAATAAATATAAGGAGAAGTCATACAAAACAGAAAGCGATACGATAATATGAAGACAGAAAACAGGAAGATCACAATAGATGATGTTGCCAGGGCTCTTAATATATCCAAGACTACGGTTTCGAGAGCCATTTCCGGGAAAGGCCGGGTTGGAGAGAAGACCCGGAATATGGTTATGGAATATATTAAGGAGAACAACTACAGGCCGAATCCTATCGCAAAAGGACTGGCTGAGAGCAGGACCTATAATATTGCAGTTGTATGGCCGGCTGATTACGACTATATGGATCTTCCGTTTTTTCAGCGTTGTGTCGTAGGCATTAATAAGGTTACCTCTGCAAATGATATGGACATATTGATCTGTATGACAAAGGGTGATGATATAGATGAGCTTGCGAGAATAGTGGAGAATAAGAAAGCGGACGGAGTGATCCTTACAAGAACACTGGTGGAAGATCCGGCGGCAGACTATCTTATATCCAGGGAGTTTCCATTTGTTGCTATCGGAAACAGTGCCAATGATGCGGTGATCACTGTCGATAACAACAACTTTGAAGCATGCAGAGAGCTTACTGCTATACTGGCTGCACAGAAGACGAAAAAACTGGCTCTCCTGGGAGGAGATCCGAACCACGTGATCACACATACCAGATATAAGGGTTTTGAAGCGGGTCTTAAACAGGCGGGTGTAAAAGTCAATGAGAAGCTTGTAAATCTTGGAGTGAATACAGAACGCAGGGTTTCCGAGCTGTTAAACGAATACATGAAGCTTGGCGCAGAGTGCATCATATGTATGGATGATATGCTCTGTGATATGCTTATCAGATGCTGCAGAAATGAGGGAGTGGACATTCCCGGTGATTTAAGGATTGCTTCATTCTATGACAGCAAGCTTCTGGCTAATTCGGATCCGCCGATCACATCACTTCATTTCGATGATTTTATGATAGGACAGCGTGCTGCCGAAATGATCCTCAGACTGACAAACGGTGAGGATGTTGAAAAAGAGATTATAGATGAATACGAGGTAATTTTAAAGGGCAGTACAAAATAAGCACAAACGGTTGCACAATCGGGCTTGCGGGAGCTTGTAAAAACCATATACCCGAGAAATGATTGTGCATATTCAACAAAAATCCCATCGAATAATTGAATAACTATACAGATTGACAACCATGATCCTATAATGTATTCTTTAATTGCGCAACCGATTGCACATACGTATTATACATCAGTCAGGTAGCACACGGTAGCTTATGAAAAAGATTCGTCATGAGGAATACGTAGCCTTATGACAAGAAGGAGGGTTAAAAGGAATGAAAAGAAAATTATTGGGAATGCTTCTTACTGTATCAATGACAGCTACGATACTTGCGGGCTGTGGAGGATCGGCTCCGGCTCCGGCGGGAACAGCAGACAGTTCCGCACAGGATACACAGACGGCTGATACGGCAGAAGAACCTGCCAAAGATTCCGAAACAGCTGATACTCAGGATGCTTCAGCAGATACCGGAAACGCAGGAAGCGGTGACAGTACACTTACGGTTTGGACATGGGATCCGAATTTCAACATTTATTCGATAACTGAAGCTGAGAAGATTTATCAGAAAGAAAATCCTGATTTCAAGCTTGAAATAGTTGAGACACCATGGGAGGATATGCAGACCAATCTCGGTACGATCCTTGGCTCAGGGAATCTTTCACAGCTGCCGGATATCCTTCTTATGCAGGATTTTGCTTTCCAGAAATATGCAATAACATATCCTGATATGTTTACCGATCTTACAGGTTCGGGTATTGATTTCTCCAAGTTCGGTCCCGGTAAACTGGGTGAGTCAACGGTTGACGGAAAGAACCTCGGCGTTCCGTTTGATGCGGGTACAGAGGTGGCATGCTACAGAAAGGACATACTTGAGCAGGCCGGATACACGGTTGAGGATCTTACGGATATAGACTGGGATAAATTTATCGAGATCGGTAAGGATGTTAAGGCTAAGACGGGATATTCTCTTTTCTCGACTCAGGCAGGCAGCGCTGACTTTATCATGCAGATGGTACAGTCCGCAGGCGGAAAGATTTGGAAGGATGACGGTACACCTGATTTCGTCGGAAATGAAATACTTGTCAAGAGTCTTGAGACCTATAAGGAACTTTTTGATACAGGTGTAATGGATACAGGTAACAGCTGGGATGAATATATTGCTACATTTACAAGCGGAAAGACGCTTGGTACCATAAACGGATGCTGGATAATCGCATCGGTTCAGGCCGATGAAACACAGTCCGGACTCTGGAGCCTTACCAATATGCCCAAGCTGTCCGGTATCAGCTCGGCAACGAACTACTCCAACCAGGGCGGTTCGACATGGGTTATTACTTCAAACTGTAAGAATGTTGAACTTGCAAGTGATTTCTTCGCAAAGACATTTGCCGGAAGCAACGAACTTTATGACACCATTCTTCCCGGATGTGCCGCAATATCATGCTGGACTCCCGCAGCTTCTTCAAGCGTATATTCTGAGCCGATAGAGTTCTTCGGAGGCGAGAAGATATATTCAAAGATAGCTGATTTCGGTGCAAAGGTTCCTGCGTTTGAAAGAGGTGTTTACTTTACTGAAGCCAATACTGCCATCGCTACCGCAGCAACCAATATCGTAAACGGTGCCGACATTGACAAGGAACTTGAAGCTGCTGAAGAGACCGTTAACTTTAATATGGGTAATTAAGGTGTTGTGACTATTGAAGAAAACTGTTGAAGATTTGCGGATGTTTATAAATACAGCAGTATGACAGATAAAGTCATGTTTCATCAGGGGTGGAGTGACATAGGGATAGAGGACTCCCCGGCACTTCACCCCTGATCTTAGATTTTGAGCCTGTTCTGTATAGTTACGATTTTGTATGAAATAAGACAAGATCCGAAAGGGATATTCCATGAAATCAAAAACCAGATTAAATCAAAGACGAAATATTTACGGATGGCTGTTTCTGATCCCTGCAGTCGTACTCATTGCCACAATGAGTTTTGCCCCTGCAGTGAGTGCTCTTATAACTTCCTTTAAAACCGGGAACGGTGCGGACCTGCACTTCGGCGGTCTGAAGAATTACTCAAGGATATTGAAGGATGCTGTGTTCGTTCAGTCGATCAAGAACTGTTTTTTCTATCTGATAATACAGGTGCCCATCATGCTTATACTGGCGCTTATACTCGCGTCAATGCTTAATAACAACAAGCTTCGTTTCAAAGGTATAATGCGGACCTGTATCTTTCTTCCCTGTGCGACCTCGCTGGTGGCCTACTCGATCATCTTCAGGACTCTGTTTGCCACAGATGGATTTGTGAATCTTGTAGCCACGAAGCTGCATATTATTTCCGAACCGTATAATTTCCTGGCTCATCCGACAAGTGCCAAGATCGTGATCATCATTGCTCTTGTATGGAGATGGACAGGATACAATATGGTCTTTTATCTGGCCGGTCTGCAGAACATCGAATATTCGGTATATGAGGCGGCTAAGATTGACGGCGCATCGGCACTTCAGACATTCTTAAGGATTACGATACCGCTGCTCAAACCGACGATACTGCTTACGGCAATAATGTCGACAAACGGTACACTGCAGCTGTTCGACGAATCGGTCAACCTTACAAACGGAGGTCCGTCCAATGCCAGCATAACAATGTCTCATTACATTTACAATCAGGCATTTCAGGGTGTTCCCAAGTTCGGTTATACATCGGCGATGTCCTTTGTAATACTTTTCCTGGTTGCGATTCTTGCAGCCGTGCAGTTGAAAGTAGGTGATAAACGTGACTGAAAAAAACAAGCTGATAATTCAGTATATTGTGTTGATCTTTGCATCGGTCATATCGGTTTTTCCTTTGGTATGGATGATGATAGCCGCTACCAACAGGACTGTAGATATCATAGCCGGAAAGCTTACGTTCGGAACCCAGCTTATGACCAATTACAACAATCTGATCGCAAATCAGGATATATTCCGCGGGTTCATGAACTCCGTGAAGTATTCGGTGATCCAGACGGTTGTATCCATTCTTATATGTTCACTTGCGGGATATGGATTTGAGGTCTTCCATGATAAGGTGAAGGATACATTGATGGCTTTGATCCTTATGTCGATGATGATCCCATTTGTGGCTCTTATGATACCTCTTTTCAGGATGTTTTCGAGTGTGGGACTTCTGAATTCCACGTTGGGATTTATACTTCCGTCATTGTCTACTCCGTTTCTGATCATGCTGTTCAGGGCTGCGGCAAGATCATTCCCTGCGGAGATGATAGAGGCTGCACGTATTGACGGGTTGAACGAATTCGGGATTTTCTTCCGTATGTTTATTCCTACTATGAGATCGACTTTTGCGGCGGCTCTTACTGTTACCTTCATGAATGCATGGAATAACTACATATGGCCCAAGGTCATCATGCAGGATTCAAAGGCACAGACACTGCCGATGATGATCAGTAATCTGACGAGCGGTTATTTCACGGATTACGGTGCGCTCATGCTTGCTGTTTTGATAACCACACTTCCGACAGCTGTACTTTTTCTTGCTTTGCAGAAGAATTTCGCAGAGGGTATTACAGGTGCGGTTAAATAAGAGATAAAGATATAATGAATATTCGACAGATGTAACGGAGAATTGAAATGTTTGAACATAAAGGAGTAAATAAAATACTGTACGGCGGCGATTACAATCCTGAGCAGTGGGATGAAGCAACGAGGGATGAAGATATGATCATGCTCCCGAAGGCCGGGGTGGATATGGTCACTCTTAATGTTTTTTCATGGGCCAGGCTTCAGCCGTCGGAAAATGTTTATGATTTTTCGGATCTTGACAGCATTGTTAAGAGAGTGACGGATAAGGGGATGAAGATATGTATGGGCACTTCCACTGCTGCATATCCGGCATGGATGGCGAAAAAGTATCCTGATATCCTGCGGGTTGATTTCGAGGGAAGAAAGAAAAAATACGGAACACGCCATAATGCCTGCCCCAATTCGCCGACATACAGAAAGTATTCGGTCCTGTTGGCAAAAAGACTGGCGGAGCATTTCAGAAATCAGGATAATATTGTTATATGGCATATAAATAATGAGTACAGCGGTACCTGTTACTGTGAAAACTGCGAGCGTGCATTCAGAGAGTGGCTTAAGAATAAATACGGTACACTTGATAAGCTGAACAGAGTGTGGAATACCGCGTTCTGGAGTCACACGTTTTATGATTGGGATGAGATAGTTGCACCCAATGAACTGTCTGAATACCCGGGTGGACCGAAGAGTCAGTTTACAGGACTTACTCTGGATTATATGAGGTTCAGCTCCGATTCGATACTTCAGAATTATATCGATGAAAGAGATGCGATAAAAGGAGTAATAAATGACGCACTTTGCACCACCAACATGATGAATCTGTTCAAGGGACTGGACTATCGAAAGTGGGCAAAGGAGATCGATATTGCATCCTGGGACAATTATCCCCAGAAGTTCACGAGTCCGTATTATGATGCGTTTGCCCATGAGCTGATCAGAGGTCTGAAGGACGGCGAACCGTTCATACTTATGGAACAGTCGCCTTCTGTGACTAACTGGATGCCCATAAACAGTCTGAAGCGTCCCGGACAGATGCGACGGTTCAGCTATGAAGCCATGGCCCACGGTGCGGATGCGCTGATGTTCTTCCAGATGAGGCAGTCTCCGGCAGGAGCCGAAATGTATCACGGTGCCCTGATCGATCATTCGGGAAGGGATGATACAAGAGTGTTCAGGGAGTGTTCGGCTTTTGGAGAGGAACTGAAGAGGCTTGGGAATATGCCGCTTGGCGGGAAGGCAGGTGCTGAATGTGCAATTGTGTTTGACTGGCCGACATGGTGGGCATTGGAGGATGTGGGCGGAATAACATCCAGGATAAAATATCCCGATGAGGCACTCAGGTTTTACAGAGCTTTGTTTGAAAGTAATGTGCCGGTGGATATAATAGGGCCGGAGAATGATTTTTCCAAGTACCGCATTGTCATAGCTCCTCTGTTTTATATGGTAGGTGATGGAGTGAAGGAGCGGATGGAGGACTATGTAAGTAAGGGAGGGACGCTGCTGTTTACTTACTACTCCGGTTATGTCGATGAAAACGCTCATATACTCGGGGGCGGATATCCCGGAAGCCTGAGGGAGCTCATAGGAGCAAGGATAGAGGAAAGCGACCAACTGTATGAGGATATGGATAATTTCGTCTGCTATGGTGTATGGCTGCCCGAACATGTGGATGATATGAGCAATTCCTTTATATACAACGGAGTTGAATATCCGGCTTATAAGGTATGTGATATAATGTACAGTGAAGGTGCTCAGGTATTGTCAGTGTTTAAGGAGGATTTCTACAGCGGTCAGCCGGCAATTACCAGAAACAGTATGGGTAAAGGGTTTACCTACTATGTGGCGACAAGTTCTTCGGCTGAGTTCTATTCAGATCTGATAAAGGATCTGTGCTATGAAGCAGGTGTCAGGGATGCCTTTGATATGCCGGTAGAGGCCGTTAAGGAATGGGATGGTGTTGAGATAGCGGTAAGGTCAGATGATACGAAAAGAGTATATTATCTTATAAATCATACAGATAAGGAGAAAGAAGTAATGTTTCCGTTTGACGGGGAAGAACTTACGGAGAATGCCCGGATAGAGGCCGGACATCCGGTCTTGCTTGCCGGAACCGGAGTGAAGGTTATCTGCGTAAAACTGTAGAACACAAATGCTTGTGCGGGCACATGCTTCGGCTTACAGGAGAAGCTATCGCTGACGGTAGCTTCTTTTGGTATAATAGAAAATACGAAGTATTTTGAGCCTGTTCTGAATATTTACAAAAATGTAAGTAATAACATGGAATGAGATTAATGGATATAGCATAAATATGAACGAAAGGGGCAAGGGAATGAATACGTTTGACTACAGTATTGTCAGTGATCCGCGTGTGTTTGAGGAAGGCAGGCTTGCAGCGCACAGTGATCACGTTGTTTACGCTAATATGGATGAGCTTGAAGCAGGCAGATCATCCTACAGGATGTACCTTGACGGAATATGGAAATTCAGATACGCGAACAATCCGTCCGAAGCAGAGGACGGATTCTGGAATGATGAGTGTGATGTGAAGGGCTGGGATGAGATAAGGGTTCCGGCTCATATCCAGATGGAAGGATATGACAGGCCGCAGTACAGTAACATAGCCTATCCGTGGGACGGACATGAGGAGATTGTTCCGGGAGAGGTTCCTTCTGTTTTTAATCCAACAGCAGATTATGTTAACCATTTTATACTTCCTGATAAAATGAAGGGAAAGAGGATAAGGATATCGTTTCAGGGAGTTGAGAGCGGGTTCGCACTATGGGTGAACGGAACATATATCGGATACAGTGAGGATTCGTTTACCCCTTCTGATTTCGACATTACCGATGCTGTCAGAACAGGTGAAAACAGGGTGGCTGTACGTGTTTTCAAGTGGACTGCCGGAAGCTGGTGTGAGGATCAGGACTTCTATCGTTTCAGTGGAATATTCAGAAGCGTTTTTCTGTATGCAGCACCGCCGGTGGACGTTTATGATCTCGCGGTGATACCGACGTTAGACGAAACTTTCACCAATGGAAAAGTTGACATAACATTAAGAACCGACATATCAATAACATCCGACACAGTATCAGAAACCACCACTGCATCAAAATCCGAAACCGGCACAACGGCAGCAGTTGAGCTGGTATACGGGAATGATAAGATTTATGAAGGCTCGTTCGGATTAACTGACGGTGATAACAGGCATACCTTTGACGTGAAGGAACCTTTGCTGTGGAGCGCTGAGATGCCAAATCTCTACAGGCTGCTTATAACCCTTAAGGATAATAAGGGAAGGACGGTGGGCGTTATCGGTCAGAATGTAGGCTTCAGACGATTTGAACTCAAGGACGGACTCATGCTCTTAAATGGTAAGCGCATTGTATTTAAAGGTGTTAACCGGCATGAATTCAATACACATACCGGACGCGTCCCGGACAGGGAGGCAGTGCTTAAGGATGTGCTTACGATGAAGCGCAACAATATAAATGCAATAAGGACAAGCCATTATCCGGATGATTCCTATCTGTACGAATTATGCGACATATATGGTCTGTATCTGATAGCTGAGAACAATATGGAGACACATGGTACCTGGGATGCATATTACAGAAAGTCGGCAGGCACGGATTACATACTTCCGCATGATAAGGAGGAATGGATGGGGGCGCTGCTTGACCGTGTGTATTCCTGTTATCACAGGGATAAGAATCATCCTTCGATACTTATATGGTCCTGCGGTAACGAATCCTTTGGCGGTAAAGTCATATACGAAATGAGTCAGCTGTTCAGGAAGCTTGATCCTCACCGGATCGTGCATTACGAGGGCATCTTCCATGACAGAAGGTATCCCGATACCAACGATATCGAGAGTCAGATGTATACGAGTGTTGAAAACATAGAAGCATTTCTCAGGGACAATCCCGGGAAACCCATGATATGCTGTGAGTACACCCATGCGATGGGCAATTCGTGCGGAGGAATGCACAAGTATACGGATCTTACCGAAAGGGAACCAAGGTATCAGGGTGGATTTATCTGGGATTATGTAGATCAGACTATAGCCAAAAAGGACAGATACGGCAAGTGGTTCCAGGCTTACGGCGGTGATTTTGATGAGAGACCGACCGATTATGATTTCTCGGGAAACGGTATTGTGTCGGGAGCAGACAGAGAACCTTCACCCAAGATGCAGGAGGTGAAATTCAATTATCAGAGCATCAGGATCGAATGGGCAGGAGAAGATCCTGAATTCACAGTGAAGAACAGAAATCTGTTTATAAATACGGATATATATGATACATATGTGATCCTGCTTGCTGACGGTGAAGAGGCAGCAAGGACAAAGATCGAATGTAAGGTTGAGGCACTTAAAGAAGCGACGTTTGCAATCCCGGAGGATCTGATGGAAAAGATGGGAAGCCTTAACAGGGCAGCCGCATCATTAAAGGAAGAGGCACCGGAATATACGCTGAGAGTAAGCTTTACCCTTAAAGAGGATGAGATCTGGGCTGCGAAAGGGCATGAAGTTGCTTTCGGGGAAAAGACACTAAGGAAGACATTTAAAAAGTACGAATGCAGCGTAAAGCCGGAGCTTGTTATGGGTAAGCATAATATAGGTGTTAACGGAAATAACTTTTCCGTAATGTTCTCGCTGGTATATGGCGGTCTTACATCCTATGTGTATGGCGGAAAGGAAATGATAAAGGCGATGCCGCTGCCGAATTTCTGGAGGGCACCTGTTTCCAATGATAACGGAAACATGATGCAGGCAAGATATGCGCAGTGGAAGATCGCAAGCCTGTATGTATCGGCGAATAACAGTGATACACTTAAGATGAATGATCCTGTAATAGAAGATAATGACAGAAGTATCAGCATTACTTTCACGTATTTTATGCCGACTTCACCTGCTTCGCAGTGCAAGGTTAAATATGAGGTATTCGGTGACGGAATGATAGAGACAACCATGTCATATACTCCGGTTAAGGAGCTTGGTGATATGCCGGAATTTGGTATGGTGTTTAAGCTGGATGCCGATTACGATCATGTGAAATGGTACGGACTCGGGCCGGAAGATACATATGAGGATCGTAAGAGAGGCGGAAGGCTGGGAGTGTATGAATGCATGGCTGCTGATTCAATTGCTGCATATCCGGTACCTCAGGAGAGCGGAAACAGATGTGATGTGAGATATTTAAAAGTGACAGATCATAAGGGACGCGGTATGATATTTGAAGGTGATCTTATGTCGTGTTCGGCTTCACCGTACACTCCTCATGAAACAGAGGAAGCCAAACACCATTACGAGCTACCCCCTGTTCATTATACCGTGGTAAGAATTGCAAAACAGCAGATGGGTGTGGGAGGAGATGACAGCTGGGGTGCGAAGACACATCCCGAATACCTTATTGATGTAAGTAAGGATGTTGTATTTACATATCGTTTCAAGGGTATTTAAAGAGTCATGGTGTTGTCAACATTAAAACATATGATTTTTGCAAATTTAAAGGTAAACTGTAAGAGCATATTAAAGGTCAAAACAGCATAGAATATTTATTTTGGGAGGTGGATGATGAATATATCCTGTGATAGATTAAAGGAAATATACGGTGAGTCTGAGGAATCCGGGAAGAGATACGAAGCTCTTGAAAAGAATTTCCGTGAGATTTTCAAGAAGGAATGTACCGACTTCTTCTCATCACCCGGAAGAACCGAGATAGTCGGGAATCATACGGATCATAACGGTGGACGGGTTATTGCCGGCAGTATTTCAATGGATACGATCGCTGCAGTGGCACCTAATGAAGATATGATCATAAATATCGTAAGTGAGGGTTATCCCGATAAGATAGTGATCGACCTTAACAGGCTTGATGATGAAAAGGCCGGTAGCGGAACAAGACCGCTGGTTGCTGGTATATTGCTCGGTATGAGAGAGCAGGGTTATGAGCTTGGTGGGTTTGACGCCTGCGTTTCCACAAACGTCATTGCGGCTTCCGGTGTGAGCTCATCTGCCTCCTTTGAGATGCTTATCTGTGTGATCATAGATGAGTTGTTTAACGGATCGCGTAAAGACTATATCAGCTTCGCTAAAGCCGGACAGTACAGTGAGAACCGTTTCTGGAACAAGAAATCCGGGCTTATGGATCAGCTTGCATGTGCCGTGGGCGGGGTGATCAAGCTTGATTTCGGTGCCGAGGTCAGATACGAAAAGATTGATTTTGACATGGACGGTTTCGGTTACAGTTTCGTACTCGTTAACTCGGAAGGGAGCCATGCAGATCTGTCGGATGTGTACAGTGAGATCCCGGAAGAGATGTTTGCCGTAGCAAAGTCTGTGTCAGGTGAGAGGTTGTGTGATGTTTCGATGGATGTTCTGCTTAAGGAGCTTCCGAAGGTAAGAAAGGAAGTCGGAAATGACAGGGCGGTGCTAAGGGCAATCCACTTCTTCTCCGAGAATGAAAGAGTTGAGAGGATGAGTGAGGCGATGAAGAAGGGTAATACCGAGGAGATACTGTCGATCATCACAGAGTCCGGTAATTCGTCCTGGAAACTTTTGCAGAACTGCTATGTTCCGGGAAGTGTCAATGACCAGAGTGTTGCTCTTAACATCGCGGTGAGCGAATGCCTTAATAATAAACTTGGAGGAGTGTGCAGGGTTCACGGCGGAGGCTTCATGGGAGTAATGCTTGAGGCAGTTCCCGAAGAGAATGCACTGGAGTACATTGATACGATGAGCAGGTATGTCGGAAGGGATAAAATATATCCGTTTAAGATACGCAGGCTTGGTGCTGTAAGAGTATAAGGCTGATGCGAAGTATTATGAGTCTGTTCTGAACGGTTATAAATCAGAGAATAAGAGAAAGCAGGATAATTGCAGTGACTGACGGGAAAGATATATGTAAACTCATAACTGAACTTACTGATTACGGGGTGAGAAGCGGTCTGGTTGAAAAGGATGATGTGACTTATACAATAAACCGACTGCTTGAACTGTTTGGGATCGATGAGTACAGTGCAGAAAGTGAAGTGTCCGGGGCTGAGACAAGCCTGGATAAAGTGTACAATAAAGAGGACAGTCTATACGATGAACTTCATGATGTACTTAAGAAAATGCTTGATTACGCCGTTGAAAAAGGTTTGATCGAAGATTCGGGCGCGAACCGTGATCTGTTTGATACTAAGATCATGGGATTGCTTACACCTCCGCCTTCGGTTGTCAGGAAGCACTTTAAGGAGCTTTATGACAGATCTCCGAGAGAAGCAACGGATTTCTATTATGACTTTTCCAAGGCGACCGATTACATAAGGACAGACCGTATCAGGAAGGATGAGAAATGGTCGGGAGATACGGAGTTTGGGACAATAGATATAACAATTAATCTTTCGAAGCCGGAGAAGGATCCACGTGATATAGCGAAGGCAGGTTCTGCCAAGAAGTCGGGCTATCCTGCATGTCTTCTCTGCCGGGAGAATGAAGGATATGCGGGACATCTGTCACACCCGGCAAGACAGAATCACAGGATAATCCCGGTTACCCTGTGCGGTGAACAATATTATCTTCAGTATTCGCCATATGTGTATTATAATGAGCATTGTATAATATTCAATCATGATCATATTCCGATGAAGATCGATAAGATGACTTTCGCCAAGCTGTTTGATTTCGTCAGACAGTTTCCGCATTACAGTGTCGGTTCCAACGCCGATCTGCCCATAGTCGGAGGTTCCATTTTGAGCCACGATCATTTTCAGGGAGGCAATTATGAGTTCCCTATGGTGAGAGCTGAATATGAGTCGGAATTTGAACTCAGTGATTATAAGTCGGTGCATGCCGGAAGGATCAAATGGCCGCTGTCGACTATTCGGCTTCAGGGTAAGGATATTGATGAGCTTGTTGAGGCTTCAGATCATATATTGACAGAATGGAGAGCATATTCGGATGAGGATGCTTTTATACCGGCGTATACCAATGAAGACGGCAGAGAGATTCCGCACAATACAATAACTCCCATAGTCAGGATGCGCGGTGATCTTTATGAGATAGATCTGGTTCTCAGGAACAATATAACCACTGATGAATATCCTCTCGGAGTGTACCATCCTCATCAGGAGTATCATCATATCAAGAAGGAGAACATAGGTCTTATCGAGGTTATGGGACTGGCCATCCTCCCTGCGAGACTCAAGAAGGAAATGGCGGCTCTTAAAGAGGCTGTACTTGAAAGGAAGGATTTAAGATCAGATGAGCTTACCGCATCACATGCAGATTGGACAGAGCAATGGATGAAAAAATATGATAGAATAGATAAGGATAATATAGACTGGATAATAAGGGATGAGATTGCGGATGTATTTTCGCACGTCCTGGAGAATGCCGGAGTGTATAAGAGAGATGAAGATGGTATTGCGGCATTTGAACGTTTTATAATGACTTTGTGAATGGATGCAAAACAGGTGAGAAACAGATATAACACGTGAAAAGCTTTCTGTTTGATCCGGTTTATGAATTAAAAGAAATGTCAGAAAGGATAAGATGATATGAAGATTTTGGTAACGGGCGGTGCGGGCTACATCGGAAGCCACACCTGTGTTGAACTGCTTGGTGAAGGATATGAGGTTGTCATAGTGGATAATCTAGACAACTCCAATAAAAAGGCGGTTGACCGAATTGAAGAAATAACAGGAAAGAAGACGGTATTCTATGAGAATGATATCCGTGACGCAGAGGCGATGAACAGGATATTTGCCGATGAGAAGCCGGACTGTGTAATTCATTTTGCCGGTCTTAAGGCAGTCGGCGAGTCTGTACAGAAACCGCTTGAGTACTATGAGAACAATATAAACGGAACCCTTGTTATGCTCGATGCGATGAGGAAGAACGGTTGTAAGAACATCATTTTTTCTTCATCTGCAACGGTATACGGAGACCCTGCTTTTATTCCGATCACAGAGGATTGTCCTAAGGGAAAGATAACCAATCCTTACGGCCGTACAAAGAGTATGCTTGAGGAGATACTTACCGATCTTTATATTTCGGATAATGAATGGAATGTTATACTGCTAAGGTATTTCAATCCCATAGGTGCTCACAAGAGCGGTCTTATCGGTGAAGATCCGAAGGGTATTCCCAACAACCTGCTTCCTTATGTAGCACAGGTAGCCATCGGAAAGCTTAAGTGTCTGGGTGTGTTCGGCAATGATTACGACACACCGGACGGAACGGGAGTAAGGGATTATATCCATGTGGTCGACCTCGCAAAGGGTCATGTGAAGGCAATAGATAAAATCAAGGAAAACCCCGGTGTTAAGGTATATAACCTCGGAACAGGAAACGGATACAGCGTTCTTGATATAGTAAAGGCTTATTCCAAAGCCTGCGGACATGAGGTTCCTTATGAGATCAAGCCAAGGCGTGCCGGAGATATCGCAACCTGTTATGCGGATCCTTCGCTGGCAAAGAAGGAGCTTGGCTGGGAAGCACAGTACGGAATTGATGAGATGTGTGCCGATTCATGGAGATGGCAGAGTATGAATCCGAACGGATACAATGAGTGATCGGTATCCTGATTTTGCCATTCCGGACAGGAAGAGTGATCCTGTTGCATGACCGGTGACTGTAAAGGGGATCGTTATGGCTGATATTACAAATAAGAAACTGAGAACCATGTTCATATATCAGATATTTGTAAGGAATTATTCGGAAAAAGGTGATTTTGCCGGGGTTGAGTGTGATCTGGACAGAATAAAGGGGCTTGGTGTCGATATAATCTATCTTCTGCCGATACATCCTGTCGGTGTGGAAAAACGAAAGGGAACACTTGGCTCGCCTTATGCAATAAGCGATTACAGATCGGTAAATCACGAATACGGCACACTGGAGGATTTTATCAGGCTTGTTGATGCGATACACGAAAAGGATATGAAGTGTATTATTGATGTGGTCTATAATCATACATCGCCTGATTCGGTGCTTGTAAAAGAACATCCCGAGTGGTTTTATCACAAGGCTGACGGTACGCTCGGAAACCGTGTGGGTGACTGGTCGGATATTGTGGATCTTGATTATACCAACATGGATCTGTGGGATTATCAGATCGATACACTGAAGTACTGGGCCGGATTTGTGGATGGTTTTCGATGTGATGCTGCCCCGATGGTACCTGTCGGGTTCTGGGAAAAAGCACGGGCAGAGGTTGAAGCCGTCCGTCCGGGATGTATATGGCTTGCAGAATCGATAGATCCGGGATTCATTCTGCAGTTACGGTCAGAGGGTATACCTGCCCACGGTGATGCGGAGCTGTACCGGGCTTTTGATATAACATATGATTATGACATATACGGGTGTCTGGTTGATTATCTTTCGGGTAAAGCAGCACTTCGCGATTATGCCGGGGCTGTCAACAGACAGGAATATACATATCCTGATAATTATGTAAAACTGAGATTCCTTGAAAATCACGACAGATCGAGAGCCGCATTTATGATCCCGGATAAACAGGCATTGTATAATTTTACCGCATTTTTATTCTTTCAAAAGGGTATTACTCTTGTGTATGCGGGACAGGAATTTGGGGCTGTTCACCGCCCTTCGCTCTTTGACAGGGATACGGTGGATATGTATCCCGGGGACGATGCTGACATGAGCGGTCTTATATACAGGTTATCCGGTATAAAGAAAAGAGAAATATTTATCGACAGTGCGTATGTATTAACGGCATCGGATGAAGATGTTATGATAGCTTCTTATTCGGGCCGGGGTGCACACCTGACAGGAATATTCTCGCTGAAAGGCAGGACGGTACATGTACCGGTGATGATCCCGGATGGGATATATACTGATATCCTGTCAGATGAAAAGGTTGAGATATACGAAGGAGCCTTGAATATATATGGCAGGCCGGTTATATTTGAATGGTGATCTTATTATAGAAGGGGACGGCTAAGATACAGTACGTCCCCTGTTTTATTATGGGTGTGGGAATTTGAACAGGATAGAGAAGGTTATTGAATTCTTTACTATTGTATTTATGACTATCATCTTGGCCATATTTATAAGAGCTCTGATCGCAGGGGATACAAAAGGCGAAGCCAATACAGGTGATTTTGGAAGCAGTACCTTTAATGAGGGGTGGCGGATGGAAGGTGATGATCCCGATGAAAGCATTACACTTCCTGCGGATGTGGCGGCTCCCCGGAACGAAATGATCGTCATAAGAAACATTCTGCCCGATGATATATCGGACGGAATGACTATGCTGTTTCGAACAAGCATAGAAGATATGAATATATAATTGATACATAATATAGTTTATAGTGAATGGATCGGAAGGATCTGTTCACTATTTTTTGTGGGGTAATATGTTGCTTTAACTAAATGTTCAATTTCATTAACTAAATATTTGACTTTATTAATGGACATATATACATAAGATTTAGTATAATATTTGAGAAAAGAAATGGATATATAGATGATAATACGGAAATGACCGGGATTAAGCAGGCAATACTACAACAAATACGAGGAGAATGAGGATGTATAAACCTTCAGAAACAAGATATGAAAAGATTGATTACTATTTATCGATAGATATAGGCGCATCGAGCGGAAGACACATTATTTCATGGCTTGATGATAACGGCAGGATACAGATGAAGGAGATATACCGTTTTGAAAACGGTATGACGGAAGAGAACGGTCATCTTTATTGGGATGTGGACAGACTCTTTGACGAAGTGGTCAAAGGGATGAAACTGTGCAAAACCATGGGCTGTATCCCAAAGAGTGTCGGGATTGACACATGGGCTGTTGATTACGTGCTTCTTGATAAGTATGATGTCATGATCGGCAAATGTTACGGGTACAGAGATTTCAGAACTGAAGGGATGGATAAGGAGGTAGATAAGATCATAAGCCCTGAGGAACTGTATAAGCGTACCGGGATACAGAAGCAGATATTCAATACCATATACCAGCTCATGGAGGTCAGGGTGAAAAATCCCAAAATCATGGAAAAGGCAGATTCGTTCCTGATGATACCCGACTATCTTGCGTTTCTGTTGACCGGAGTTAAAGGAAACGAATATACCAACGCAACTACGACCCAGCTTGTGTCTCCGTTTTCGAAATCATGGGACCATATGCTTATCGGGGCGCTTGGGTTTAAGGACAGTATTTTTGGTGAGATCCATGTTCCGGGATCGGTAGTGGGTAAACTGAGAAAGAAGACAGCCGATCTGGTCGGATACGATACGACGGTCATAAGGGTTGCTACACATGATACGGCCTCGGCGGTAGCAGCGGTGCCATCACCTGATAAGGACTGTATATACATAAGCTCCGGCACCTGGTCGCTGATGGGTGTGGAGCTGGATGAGGCCAACCTTACGCAAGAGGGTATGAAGGCTAACCTTACAAATGAGGGCGGATATAATTTCAGATTCAGATACCTTAAGAACATAATGGGATTGTGGATGATCCAGTCGCTGAAGAAGGAATGTGCATCGGATATGTCATATGCACAGCTTTGTGAGCTTGCTGAGGAGTGCAGTGACTTTGACACAGTGGTTGATGTTAATGATGCGTCCTTTTTTGCTCCCGCGAGCATGAAGGATGCCATAGACAGTTATTGTGACAGGGAAGGGCTCAAGAAGCCGGAGAAGCTCGGTGAATATGCGACACTTATATACCGAAGTCTGGCTATAGCTTATAAGGATACCCTTGAAGAGATAGAGAATATCACAGGAAATAAATACGACAGGATAAATGTGGTCGGAGGCGGTGCGAATGCTGCGTATCTGAATGAGCTTACCGCCAGGATAAGCGGGAGGGAAGTGCTTGCCGGACCTACCGAGGCGACGGCGATCGGTAATCTGCTTATTCAACTGATAGCAGACGGGAAGTTCTCTGATCTTAAGCAGGCCAGGGAATGTGTAAGGGATTCGTTCGAAGTAAAACGGTATCTGCCGTGATCATATAAAACAAAGGGAGGGTAATATGGATACTAAGAGAAGGTACGAAGAAGCGAGAGAATTCTATAAGGAGCTGGGGATCGATACGGAGAAGGTCATAGAGAAACTTAAGACCTTGCCTGTATCACTGCACTGCTGGCAGGGTGATGATGTTACGGGTTTTGATCAGAAGGGTCCGCTTACAGGTGGTATCCAGACAACAGGTAACTACCCCGGCAAGGCAACAAACTACGAAGAGCTGTTTGCTGATATACAAAAGGTTATAGATCTGAATCCCGGGATGAAGAAGATCAATGTTCATGCAAGCTATGCGATATTTGAAGACGGCGGATTTGTTGACAGGGATAAGATTGAGCCTAAGCATTTCGCCAAGTGGGTAGACCTGGCTAAGAAAAATAAAATGGGACTGGATTTCAATCCGACATTTTTCTCACATTCAAAGGTAAAGGACGGACTGACACTTTCAAGTCCCGACGAAGAGACAAGACGCTTCTGGATAGAGCATGGTAAGGCTTGCATCAGGATTTCGGAATATTTCGCGAAGGAAACCGGAATTCCCTGCGTGATGAATATCTGGACAGGCGACGGGTACAAGGATGTTCCCGCGGACAGGATGGGACCGAGACTCAGGTATAAGGAAGCTATTGAAGAAATATTGTCCGAACCCTATGATTTCAGGCTGGTGAAGCCTACCGTTGAATCGAAGGTGTTCGGAATAGGAGTAGAGTCATATACAGTAGGTTCTGCCGAATTCACGTTAAGCTTTGCGGCTGCCCATTCGGATAAATGTATGCCGCTTATGGATAACGGTCACTATCATCCTACGGAAGTTGTATCGGATAAGATACCGGCACTGTTGTGCTTCTTCCCCGAAATAGCTCTTCATATCACAAGACCGGTAAGATGGGATTCGGATCACGTGGTACTGTTTGATGATGAGACAAAGGAGATGGCTAAGGAAATAGTCAGAAATGATGCGCTTGACCGTGTGTATATGGCGCTTGATTTCTTCGATGCAAGCATTAACAGGATTTCTGCATGGTGTGTAGGTTTCAGAAGTTGGCAGAAGGCACTGCTGGGTGCGATGCTCACACCATATGAAATGCTTAAGAAGCTCCAGGACGACAATGCGCTTACCGAGCTTATGGTGAAGCAGGAGGAGGCTAAGATGTATCCTGTTGCCGATGTGTGGAACGAGTATCTTGAAAGATGCAATGCAGTCCCGGATGCAGACCTGTATGCGGAGATAGCAAAGTATGAGAAGGAAGTACTCAGTAAGAGATGAAATCCAAACAGCGGAAAACAATTATGAAGATAATGAAGGAATATGATAATTATATATTTGATCTGTACGGAACTCTTATAGATCTGGATGTGGATGAGAAAAAGACGGAGCTTTGGGATGTACTGGCATCATTATACAGTGTCTATGGGTGTGACTACAGGTCAAAGGAGATGATGGAGCTTTTCTTCGAAATGGATGAAGAGGAGAGGATATCGGTAGTGAATTCCAGAGGATTCAAACATGCCGAGATCAGGCTGGAAAGAGTATATACAAGACTGCTGTTCGAATGCGGGCGGGTTCATCCCGTGACTGTGACCATAGCCGGAAAACCGGTTGATGTTCTGAGGAAAGATTATGGGAAGGACAGGGAAAAGGTCATAGAGCTGGTACAGGAAAGCGACTGGTGCGTTGAAGTGGCAAATCTTTTCAGGATACTGTCAAGAAAGTATATCAAGCTTTTCCCGGGAACGGTCAGTGTACTTAAAGGACTCAGGGAAAGAGGGAAAAAGGTATTCCTTTTGTCAAATGCCCAGAAAATCTTCACAATGCCGGAGATTGAGGCAGCGGGCCTTAATGAGTGCTTTGACAGGATGTACATATCCTCGGATTATTATGTTAAGAAACCCGACACTGCATTTATGGACAGGCTGCTTGAGGATGAGGGGCTTGACAGAAACAGAAGTGTGATGGTAGGAGACGATCCCGTAAATGATGCTTCGATGGCAGTGTTAAACGATATGGACTGCATACTGTTAAATACATCAGAACGCAGTAAAAAGGAGATTGATGAGGTAGTTGACAGGACCGTCGAAGAGAGAGGCGGCTCATATCATGGATGTGTAACGGTGGTTAATACCATTTCGGATATCGATCTTAGTTGTTTGGCAGAGCAAGGTGTGAAACAGTAACAGGTCTTCTGTGGGAAACAGCAGCAGAGGCATACATAATAAATTATACAAGGAGAAGTGAAATGAAGGTACTTGAATCAGAATTTGCGAAAGGATTTATTCGTATGGCAGATGACGGATGGCAGCTTCGTTACCATGAGAGAAACGGAGGAAACCTTTCCTACAGGATACGTCCCGAGGAGATAGAAGAGGTAAGGGAGGATCTTGTTGAAGGTGACTGGCGTGAAATAGGTGCGGTTGCCAACGAGGTTGCCGGGGAATACTTCATGGTAACGGGAAGCGGTAAGTTTTTCAGAAATGTGATCTTAAATCCCGAAGAGGCAGCAGGCATAATAGAGATCAGTGATGACGGATCTAAGTACAGAGTGGTATGGGGACTGATCAACGGAACAGTTCCTACATCCGAGCTTCCGTCACATCTTCTCAATCAGTCGGTTAAAAAGCGTGTGACGGGTGGAAAGAACAGAGTAATATATCATGCTCATCCCGCCAATGTGATCGCTCTTACATTTATACTTCCGCTTGATGATAAGGTGTTTACAAGAGAACTGTGGGAGATGATGACTGAATGTCCGATCGTGTTTCCGGAGGGTATAGGGGTTGTTCCGTGGATGGTACCCGGCGGTCGCGAAATCGCCGAAGCGTCAGCTAAGCTTATGGAGGAGCACAATGCGGTTATCTGGGCGCATCACGGGTTGTTTGCTGCCGGAGAGGATTTCGACCTTGCCTTTGGTCTTTTCCATACGATCGAGAAGTCGGCTGAAATCCTGCTGAAGGTAATGAATGTTACCGACAAAAAGAGGCAGACCATACAGCCTGATGATTTCAGAAGATTAGCCGAAGCATTCAATGTGAAACTTCCTGAGAAATATCTGTATGAAAAGAAGTAATATACCTTTACCAGCGCACCTGCCATCGCTCGCGGAGCTTATCGATGGGTTCGTGGAGCCGGGGGACGGTTCCCCGGCTTCTTTTGTCTTTGTTTCGCCGGCAATTGCCATTACCGCAGAAATAGTATAAAATATTATGGATTAGGTAATTATCATCTGGTCGTGAATGTACGAATCAGATAAACAGTTGGGGTGGATGATTGAGTAAACGTGGAATGTGGGTCAAAGGAATACTGATAGTGTTAGCTGTGGCGGCTCTGTTTCTGGAATCCTGCGGAACAAAGGGAAACGGTAGCATCGACGGAACTGTGGATTTCAATGATATACGAGTAGGTATGGATTATACCGACCTGAGTGCCAGGCTGAATCTTGTGACCAACAGGACCGACCTTATCGGGGATACCCGCGAAGGAATGGAATTTCCCGACTATATTGAGGAATTTAACAGGCTGTATCCCGACATACTTATAACCGTTGACGGTATAACCGATTATGACAGTGACATGGGGGCACGGCTTTCGTCGGGAAGCTGGGGAGACATCTGCTGTATTCCGACTACGGTAGCTGCTTCGGATTATTCGGATTATTTCGAGCCCATAGGAGATCTGGGTAAGCTGAATGAAAAATATGAATTCGCGGATAAGACAGTTTATGATGATGTTGCTTACGGTCTGCCTTTATGCGGCAATGTTGAAGGGATAATATATAATAAAAGGATATGGAAGGAAGCAGGGATAAACGGTATCCCTGTGACTCCGGATGAATTCATTGCCGATCTTAAGCTTATAAATGAGAATACAGATGCGATACCTCTCTATACCAACTATGAAGCAGTATGGCCGCTTAGCATTTGGGATTCATATCTGTACAGCTGTTCTACGGGTGATGCCAAATATAAGAATTATACAATGCCATATGAAAAGGAGCCGTTTTCTAGGAAAGCCGACGGGACAGGTCCGTATGAGGTATTCAGCATTCTTTACCGGGCTGTCAGTGAAGGACTGACAGAGGAGAATCCCGAGACGACTTCCTGGGAACTCAGCAAGGGGGCAATGAACAGAGGCGAGATAGCGACCATGGTCCTTGGAAGCTGGGCTGTGTCACAGATAAAAGGAGCCGATCTGCATCCGGAGGATATCGGGTATATGCCTTTCCCGATATCTGTAAAAGGAGTACAGTATTCGGTGGCATCGGGAGATTACTCGTACGGGATAAATAACAGATCGGCGGCTCCGGAAAAGCTTGCGGCCAAAATATTCTTAAAGTATATGATTGAGGTTTCTGGGTATGCAGTAGACCAGGGCAGTATTCCGATAGTTAAAGGCGGAAAATATCCGGATGATCTGAAAAGCTTTGAAAAGACAAAAATACTGAAGGATATAATGCCTGACGGTAAAGACGGGGAAGCGCTTTTTGAGATGCTTAATAAAGAATCCGGATTGATGTTTAATTCGGATACAACCCATGTTATGCATATTATCAATTCTGCGCTTAACAAAGAAGAGACATTTGATGATATTATGGATGAGTGGAACCGCAGATGGAATGAGGTTCAGGACAGGCATGGTATAAAGACTGTGCAATAAAAGAGGTGGTACCGATGAAGCATGATGAACATCGGAGAGACAAGCTGGTATTTTCACAAAATGTTCTTGTGGCTTTTATTATACTGATAGTGTTTATCGGTATATTTTCAGCCATCTATGTCATATATGTAAATTCACTTACGGAAGAGTCCTGCTACAGTATCCTGTCAGATTATTCCAAAGAATCCTGCAGTAAGATAGAGAATCATTTTAAAGATGACCGTGCTTCATTACGAATGCTTGCCAGGGTTATAGCAAATGAGAAGGATCTGTATTCCAATGAGGTTAATAACTATCTTGTCAGCTATGATGTGAATTCGCTGGTCACAAATATAGCGATCCTTACACCGGAGAAGAAGATAATACAGCCGAGACATAATAATATGCCCGCAGGCTATATTATGGATTTTGATACGGAAGCATCACTGGGAGAACATATCAGTGGGCACAGGGAATCCACAATTGACAGTGACACTGAAGTTATGTACAATTTTATCCCGATCCGTTCCGGAGGCAAGACCGTGGGTATGCTCTTTACAGAGCTGAATCCGGCCGCCATAGCCCGTGCATGGTCACCTGAAATGTATGACGGACGTGCTTTTTTCTGCATAATAGACCGAAGTACCGGGGATATCCTTATCAATGACTGGGTAGAAAGCATAACCAACATTTCTCAGATCGGCAATGAAGCTCTTACAGAAAGAATTGGCAGAGGAGAGGAGGGTTTTCTGGAGATTGAATCCGAAGAACTCTTTGCATCCTACATGCCCATGGAGCTTGAAAACTGGGAGATTGTTTTCTTTGTAAACAAGGATGTGGCATTTGCTTCGGCTGACAGGATGCACCGGGTTATGAGGATTTTCCTGGTCGGAATGGCGGGTGGTTTTATCATGTTTATGCTTTACGTGGGCCGGCTGAACAGGAAGGCGATATCGGAGGCTGAAAGAAATGCAAATATAGATGTCCTTACAGGTCTGCAGAACCGTAACAGATATGAAGGTTTCTGCTCTAAGCTTAAAGGAAAGGAAAAGGGTGTAACATGTATATATATTGACGCTAACGGTCTGCATGAGATAAACAATTCGAAAGGACATCTTGCAGGAGACCAGATGTTAAGATTCATAGCCGACAGCCTTAAGGTGCTGTTCGGAGAGGATATGACATACCGTATAGGCGGTGATGAATTTGTTGTATTTCAAAGAGACAGACTTAGTGAGGATATAGAAAAGGATCTTGCGGAGCTTGATGAGAAGCTTGGCATGAATGATTATCACGCATCATCCGGTTTGTGTAGTGCAGAAGAGGGTATGGAAACAGATGAAATGATCAAAACCGCCGAAAAAAGAATGTACGAGAATAAGAGACGGTATTATGAACAGACCGGTCGTGCTGTCAGGAATCAGCTGTAAGAAAATGATGTAAGAAGAATTAAGATATATAGGATATGGATACAAAAGTAAGATACATGTAAAGCGGTAAAGCAGGCCGGGGCTGGGAAAGCATCCCCGGCTCTTTTTGTGCATTAATTACAAAGTTAAGTAAGATAAATTGTGTATAAGGGAAAAATGGGGTTAGTGCGGTGGAAAAACTTGACTAATCCACACTAACAGATATAATTATATTAGGTAATCACAGAGTATAATTTACTTAATTTAATGAGAGGGTAAGGAGGATAGGATGAGACAGATACCGGTTAATAAAAATGCAACCGAAAATGCGGTAAGGCTTCTGGATTATCTGTGTGAAACGACAGGTAAGGCAGTGATCACCGGCCAGCATACACAGACTAATCAGATGGAGGAGATCACCTACATTAAAGAAAGGACGGGGAAGACGCCGAAGCTGCGGGGCTTTGAGCTGCTTGCATACTCCCCGAACATAAATTATGATGACGCTTCATATGAATGCCTTAAGGAAATATATGATAACCGTGGAACGCTTGATACCGCATTTGAGTGGGCGAAGACTTCGGATGGGATACTGACATTTTCGTACCACTGGTATTCGCCGAGGGGAGGCAGGGATAAGAGCTTCTATGCGGCAAATACAGATTTCAACGCAGACAGAGTACTTATTGAGGGAACTCCCGAGAGGGAAGCTTTCTTCCATGATATGGATGAGATCGCGGGGCTTCTGAAGCCGTTTTGCGATAATGATATACCGGTGCTATGGAGACCGTTTCATGAATCAGACGGAGACTGGTTCTGGTGGGGAGCTAGGGGACCAAAGACAGCAATGGAGCTGTATAAGCTGATGTTTGAACACTTTACGGAAAAGTATCATCTTGATAACCTGCTCTGGGTATGGAACAGCAGGCTTGCGGAAGGGTATCCCGGAGATGAATATGTGGATGTTATATCTGTGGATATTTATCCGGAGGAGTACAGGCCAACCGATTATGCCGCAGAATATGAAGAGCTTATCAGAAATACAACGGATAAGAAGGTAGCGGCGCTGACTGAGGTGGGGTATCTTCCGGATGTTGATATTCTGAAAAAGTCACATATACCATGGGCTTATTATATGACATGGTCAAAGGAATTTATAATCGGACAAAAATATAACTCTACCGATAATCTTAAGAAAATGTATGAAAGTGATTATTCGATATGCGGTTAGTTGCGTATATAGCAGCCATATGGGTGGTAAAAACGTGTATGGAATAAAATAAGCGCAGACAGGATCGGAATTGGAAATAATTGAAAGTAATAAACAAATATATTTAAGTAAATCAGTCAAAGCATATATAGATTAAGTAATGGATTTATGGTACTATATGAATAATATAAGAAAATCTGCATAAGGATAATTCTTGATAAACTGGCTGATCAGGAATATTAGGTCGGGGGATATCTTCTCTGACCGGGTGATCCGCAGAAAGAGGGTAATAATGGGAATAAAGTATATGGAGGAGGAGAGGCTGTTCAAACTGGATACACTGGGAACATCTTATGTGTGTGCAGTAGTTGAGGGGTTTCTGCTTCATGTTTACTATGGTGCTGCAATACGTGATGATGATGTGAGATATCTCATGCGTATTTATGAGAATCCTTTTACACCGTTAAGGAACAACCGCGACAGGGGAAGCTTCCTTGATGCTGCTCCGTTTGAATATCCGTGCGAGGGAATTGGAGATGCAAGGAGTGGTTGCCTCGTACTTGAGACACCGGGTGGATATCAGGCGGCTGATTTGCATTATGTAAACCATAGGATACTTAAAGGAAAGCCGGAACTAACGGGAATGCCTGCAACGTATGGCAGTGAAAATGACTGTGAAACATTGGAAATCACACTAAAGGATACATTGACCGGAATGGTCACAGTGCTTTACTACAGCATATTTGAGGGTCTTGACGCAATCACGAGGACCGTAAAGTTATGTAACCTTAGTGACAAACCGCTGTATTTGCGTACTGCTTTATCCATGTGCCTTGATCTTGATAACAGAGATTATGATATGATCACACTACACGGGTCCTGGGCACGGGAACGCCATATAGACAGGGTGCCAGTAGGCTTTGGAAAACATGAGGTCAGCTCTGTAAGAGGTGAAAGTTCACATCAGATGCATCCGTTTATGGCCGTGGCAGGGAGAAACACAACGCAGACAGAGGGTGAGATTTACGGATTTAATTTTGTATATTCCGGTAATTTCACGGCCAGTGTTGAACGATCCCAGCACAACAGTATACGATGTCTGATGGGAATTAATCCTAAGGGTTTTTCGTGGAAGCTGAATCCGGGTGAAGAGTTCGATGCACCGGAAGCCATTATGGTTTATTCCGGAAATGGTATCGGGCATATGAGCCATACCTTCCATGATCTGTACAGGGAGCATCTTATCTGCGGCGGCTGCCGCAGCAACAAATACAAAGATATGGGGCGTCCGATCCTTATTAACAATTGGGAAGCAACATATTTTGATTTTGACTCCGACAAGCTGGTTGCAATTGCTAAGGAAGCGGCAAAGAGCGGGATCGAAATGCTCGTTATGGATGACGGCTGGTTCGGAAACAGGAGCAGTGACAACATGGCTCTGGGAGACTGGTTTGTCAATGAGAATAAGATAAAGGGCGGGCTTAAGAAACTGGTTGATGATGTTAATGCAACCGGGCTTAAATTCGGAATATGGCTGGAGCCCGAAATGATATCACCCGACTCCGATCTGTACAGAGAGCATCCCGACTGGGCAATAGCAATCCCGGGAAGAACCGCAACTCTTATGAGAAATCAGTATGTACTCGATCTGTCGAGAAAAGAAGTGGTTGATGAGATATATTCAAGAGTTAAGGCAGTACTTAGGTCCGCGAATATTGAGTACGTTAAATGGGACATGAACAGAGGCCTGTCGGATATCGGAAGCTATGCTCTTGAGAGTGACAGGCAGGGTGAGCTGTTCCACAGGTATGTGCTCGGTGTATATGATATGCAGCAAAGGCTTATGAATGATTTTCCCGATCTGTTACTTGAGAACTGCTCGGGCGGAGGTGCAAGGTTTGATCCCGGAATGCTGTATTACAGTCCGCAGATATGGTGTTCGGATGACACCGATGCCATTGAGAGACTGAGCATCCAGGAGGGTACGGCCATTGTGTATCCTCTGTCGAGCATGGGAGCGCACGTAAGTGACTGTCCGAACCATACTGTGGGAAGGGTTACACCGTTTGAAACAAGGGGGTACGTGGCACTTGCCGGAACCTTCGGATATGAGCTGGATATCACCCGGATACCCGAAGAGGACAGGGCGATGATACCTGAGCAGACAAAGATGTATCATAAATACAATGAGCTGGTAAGAACGGGTGATTACTACAGGATATCCTCTTATAGGGAAAATCATCTGAACGACTGCTGGGAGGTGGTCAGCAAAGACAGATCCAGAGCCCTTGTAACTTATATTAAGGTGCTTGCTCGTCCCAACTCAAGAAGCAATGTGATCAGGCTTCGTGGTCTGGATCCTTCCGCATCATACAGGGTAAGCTGTGATAAACGTGTGCTGAGCCTTGAATATCCATCACTCCAGCCCACACCCGGGGCTCCGTGGGGGCGCTTTGATCTGAGTAAAGAAGAAATAGAAGATGAAGCGCTTAAGTATTCCGAACAGCTTGTGCTTCATGGAGATACGCTTATGAACGCCGGTCTGTGCATAAATGAGAATACATACGACATGGCCGGTGATTTCAGAGGGGTACTTATCGAGCTGGTGCGGGTATAAAAGATTATCTGAATGCATTTCCTTATCTGCATTCAGAAAGTCATGAAAAACCGGAACCACCCCGATAACAGCAGTGTAAAAAAGGCGCCATCCGGCGCCTTTTTGGATACTCATTCGGAATAAAAACGAGATTATAAAAAAAGTGTTAAATCACGGTGGAATCATAATATGATCATGTGATAATGCCGATATAATATTATACAGTGTAATGTTTGCTCAATAATGCAGATCACTGGTTTTACCTGATGAAATTTGCTATGCTATGCCTTATTGCAGGAGACGGGTGTGTACCGGGTTTCTGTGATAAAGGATAATGCGGAGAGATATATGAAACAGAAAGATAAAAAAAAGCTGTATGCCCAGATCGGGGATAATCTGATCCTGATTGGCGCTTCGATCATCTTCCTTACCATAGCGGTTAATGTAGGGGATATTGTGAGGGGCAATCTTGCATTAAAGCAGTTTGAAAAGCAAAAGAGTTACTCGGCCGGGATTGACTCTGATGAGGAAAAAGCTACAGACGGAAAGATAAAGGTTACCAATAATGTTGCAGGTCAGAAGACTGAGACAGAGTCACTGACTGAAGGAAGTGAGGCGGAAGATGAACAGACTTTGGCCGAAACAGAAACTTCAGATGCGGGACTTATGGATGACCAGGTTCTCGGAGTGATGAAGATAAATAAGATATCCCTGAAGGAAGCACTTAAGGAGGGGGTCGGAAGAAGTGTGATATCCTCAGCCCTCGGGCATATGGAGGGAACGGCATTCCCCGGGGAATACGGGAACTGCGTGGTGGCGGGACACAGGAATTATGTGTTCGGCAAGTATTTTAACAGACTGGATGAGATCAAGGTAGGAGACAGTATTGAAATAGAAACAATGTCGGACAACTTCAAATACAGGGTAACGGACAAGTTCGTAGTGGAGCCGACAGAGGTGTCGGTGACCGATCCTCTCGAAGGAAGGCAGTTGACGCTTATAACCTGTACGCCCCTGTTTGTGGGAAGCCACAGACTTATAGTGAGGGCCGAATTGGTAGAGGATACATTGGATAGGGATATATAGATCTGAAAGCAGTTATGACGGTGTGAACAGTAGCGAAGGTTTGTGATCTTGATTTACCTAAATTAAATGATTAATTTAATTTACGGTTGAGTTATGAACCGTAATATATTCTTATTACGTCTTTAATATAGAAGAGTACAGAG
>CAMORO010000012.1 GCA_946623875.1 uncultured Lachnospiraceae bacterium
TTGGCACTTCCACTTAGTATGTGATAAACTTCTATTGTCCATTTGGACCGCCTCCTTTGCTTTTTGAGTTTGGCTTGCGACACCATTCTCATAGTAGCACAGGAGGCTTTTCTTTGATATCCTCAACGTTTCCAACTTACTCTATTCTCCCCAGCATAGCTGGGGGATTAGACTTTTCATTCAGAGCCATGCACATAAAATACAGCTCATGCTTGCGAGGTGAATCCGATCCTTCAGGGCATGGAAGCCGGATTTTATGTATATGGCGAATGAGGTTCTGAATAGCTCCATATTTAATAATACAGGCAGACATATTATAAATGTCTGCCTGCATATTATATCATAGAATAGTGAATTTCATCAGAAATTCGCTATTCGTAATCTTTTCTTTATTCCTTCCTGAAACCCGCTCTCTTTCTTAGCGTCGGATCCAGTATCTTCTTACGTATCCTTAAGTTCTCGGGTGTTATTTCCAGAAGCTCGTCGGCATCTATGAACTCAAGTGCCTGTTCAAGGCTTAATATCTTGGGAGGTGTAAGCCGGAGCGCTTCATCCGATCCGGATGCTCTGGTATTGGTAAGCTGCTTCTTCTTACATACATTTATCTCAACATCCTCGGGCTTGCCGTTCTGACCTATGACCATACCCGAATACACCTTCTCGCCGGGCCCTATGAACAGGGTACCGCGCTCCTGAGCGTTGAACAATCCGTAGGTTATCGACTCTCCGCTCTCAAATGCTATAAGGGAACCCTGCTTGCGATACTGGATATCACCCTTATAAGGCGCATATTCATCAAATATCGTATTGATTATTCCGTTACCCTTGGTATCTGTCATGAACTCTCCGCGGTAGCCTATGAGACCTCTTGCAGGTATCGAGAACTCAAGACGTGTATAACCGCCGGTTATCGGCGTCATGTTCTGAAGCTCACCCTTTCGCTGTCCCAGCTTCTCGATAACGGTTCCGGTGAATTCATCCGGAACATCTATGTAGGCAACCTCCATGGGCTCTGTCTTTCTGCCCTTGCTGTCCTGTTTGTACAGTACCTCTGCCTTGCTTACCGCGAATTCATAACCTTCACGGCGCATATTCTCAATAAGTACAGAAAGATGTAGTTCACCTCGTCCCGAAACCTTGAAGCAGTCGGCCGAATCCGTCTCTTCTACCCGCAGTGAAACGTCTGTGTTCAGTTCCTTAAACAGCCTGTCCCTTATATGCCTTGATGTTACGAACTTTCCCTCCTGTCCCGCAAGCGGACTGTCATTTACCATGAAGTTCATGGCTATCGTAGGCTCGGATATCTTCTGGAACGGGATCGGTTCCACGGCATCAACCGCGCATATCGTATCTCCTATGTGGATATCGGCTATTCCCGATATTGCAACTATGGAGCCTATGGTCGCTTCCTTGACAGCGACCTTGTTAAGTCCGTCGTACTCATAGAGGGAGCTTACCTTAACTTTCTTCTGCTTGTCAGGCTCGTGTGCATTTACTATTACGGCTTCCTGATTGACCCTTATAACGCCGTTTGATACCTTGCCGACACCTATTCGTCCTACGTAATCGTTGTAATCTATTGTGCTTATAAGCACCTGTGTTCCCGCCTCGGGATCTCCCTCCGGAGCCGGAATGTAATCAACTATTGCTTCAAACAGCGGCATCATGTCCGGGCCTACGTGATCGGGATCCGTTCCCGACTGGCCGTTCTTGGCCGATGCATATATAAAGGGACAGTCAAGCTGCTTATCATCCGCATCCAGATCCATGAACAGCTCAAGAACCTCATCGACAACCTCACTGCATCTTGCCTCCGGCCTGTCTATCTTATTTACACATACTATAACCGGAAGCTTAAGCGCCAGTGCCTTCTTAAGCACGAACTTGGTCTGCGGCATGGTTCCTTCGAATGCGTCCACGACAAGGATCGCTCCGTCCACCATCTTAAGCACTCGCTCCACTTCTCCGCCGAAATCGGCATGTCCCGGAGTGTCTACGATATTTATCTTTGTATTCTTATAGGTTACCGCCGTGTTCTTCGACAATATGGTGATACCGCGTTCACGCTCGATATCATTACTGTCCATGACACGCTCGGCCACTTCCTGATTCTCCCTGAATACGCCGCTCTGCTTGAGCAGCTCATCCACCAGCGTCGTCTTACCGTGATCGACATGGGCTATTATCGCAATATTTCTTATATCCTCTCTCTTGGTTAACATAATTATTCATCCTCGTATAATATTCTTAAATCTTCGTCACTATTTGGACCCCCATCGCACAGCCGCGTTCTGAATAGTGGCAAATCCTCATGTATTTTACAGGAATACTTCTTGTTTTACAACCATAACTTACAATAAATCAGCAAACATTTGACTTAGATGTCAGAAAACCACAGCCCTTCCGTCCACTGTGCCGTATATGCACTCTGTCTCTTTTTTGAGCTCAGCCTTACCCATAGTTGCTTCGGTTATCGTCTTTACCGCGGCATCCCACTCTTCCTTTGGTATCAGAAGTATAAAAGTCACGCTCTCCTCATATTTCGATTCAAGCACCGTATATCCGTTCTTTTCCAATACATACTGCAGCCTGCCTACGGTCGTATAATCAACACAGAGGCTGCCTTTTATCCCTTCCTGCTTCTCTATGATGCTGCTTGCTTCAAGTCCTGCCTTGACCGCAGCCTGATATGCGCGAACCAGTCCGCCTGTCCCGAGCAGCACACCGCCGAAATACCTGGTCACAACCACGACAACATTTCTTATTTCCTCATTCAGCAGTACCTCAAGCATGGGACGGCCTGCCGTTCCCGCAGGCTCCCCGTCATCAGAGCATCTTGTCAGCTCTGCATTCTTACCGATCACGAATGCAGAACAGTTGTGCCTTGCATCCCAGTATTCCTTTTTCTTCTCATTAATGAAGGCAGTGGCTTCCTCCTCGGTCTCTACCGGCTTCACATGGCAGATGAAGCGCGACTTCTTCTCTTCGATCTCACCCATGCCGCCTTCGTAAATACATTTATATGCTGACATTTTTCACCTGAAACAGGAACTTTCTCCGTTTCATCCCTTTCTGTATGTAAGCAGGTTCCGGGAAACATCTCCCGTCTCACTTCTCTCTCCTGTGTATGATAAACAAACCTGCCGCAAGCAGCAGCGCCTTGCTGATATTGTCCGCGATCATGCAATACCAGTACTCGCGTATTCCGCCACCATAGTAATTGATGACTATGTACGCACTCACTATCCTTATTCCCCAGTGTCCTATCAGTTCGATGAACATCGGTACCTTCGTACGGCCAAGTCCGATATATATACCCTCCATCACTATATATGCGCCGTAAAGGGGCTCGGTGAACGCCACTATCCTAAGCAGTACCGTACCTATCTCTATGACCCCCGGATCATGGGTGAACAACGATATTACCGGACCTGCAAATACGAACAGCAAAGTCCCGCTCACCAGCATTATCCCGATGATCATCGAAAGAGATATCTTGGATACGGCCCATTTCTTGGCATCGTCCTTCTCACCCACGGCATTACCGACCAGCGTTGACGTGGCTGCCTGCATTCCGTATCCCGGTATGTAGAAAAGCTGCTCACCGGTTATCGCTATCGAGTGAGCCGCGAATACAACCGTGCCCATTGCCGACACAAAGCTTGTTGCCACTATATGGCCGAGGCACGATATCATCCTTGCCATCATCGCAGGTATTCCGATGGCAAGTGCACCCGTAAGTACCCTTTTCTCAGGTCGAAGGTATTCTCTTGTAAGAGTAACATACGGATTCCTTGCAAAGGCGATGAGGATCAGGATCCCTCCTATCCCGTAGGCTATGGCAGTTGCTATCCCCGCACCTATTGCTCCGTATGAAAGCACATAGATAAAGAGGTAGTTAAGACCTATATTCATAATATTAACCGACAGGTTTATCTTCATCGGTGTTTTGGAGTCGCCGGTAGCCCGTATAACGGATGCAAGCATAAACAGACAGGATCTTAATACCATCGGAATGTTTACTATCTGATAATACAGGGTTCCCGTACGCCATATCGACCTGTCCGCGCCCATCCATACAGGTATGAACGGCGCTATAGCTTCCGTAATAACGGTAAGCAAGACGCCAAGAGCCACTGCACTCATAAGAGCCATTCCCATGGCATGCTTTATATTGTATTCATTCTTCTCTCCTATTGCCCTTGCAACATAGGAAAGAAACCCCATACCTATCGCACCTGTGATGCTTCCGAAAAACCAGCTGTAGGTTGCACTCAAAGAAATGGAGGCAGTTGCTTCTGCCCCCAGATGCCCTACCATCGCCGTGTCCACATACTGAAGAAGTGTGGAAAGAAGCTGTTCAAAAACAGTCGGAAGAGCTAAGGTTATGAATACTCTTAACAGATTACTATCAGAGCGCGTTTTCACTTATATCCTTTCTCATGTCGATGACTGCGGCACGGGATGCATCAGCGTAATTCTTCTCGCCGTATTTACAGTACCTGTCGTTTGTATAGGCTGCGATTATTCCTCTTGATGAATTCACTATAGCCCCAAGCCCGTCCTTATTGAAGAAGTGCTTAAGATCGGCCCCCTTGCCGCCCTGTGCGCCGTAGCCCGGCACTAGTATATATGTCTTCGGCATAAGCTCCCTTAATATCTTTCCCTGCTCGGGATAGGTCGCGCCCACAACGGCTCCGACATAACTGTACTCATCTCCCATGCATTCACTTCCCCATTTCGCCACCTGCTCACCGACGATCTCATAAAGGGGTCTGTTATCAGCATCCAAGAGCTTACGGTCCTGGAATTCACCGCTGCTTGGATTGGATGTCTTGACCAGTACGAAGATGCCCTTTTTCTCTTCCTTACACACATTTATGAAAGGATTTACGCCGTCGGAACCAAGATAGGGATTCACCGTTACGAAATCCTCATCGAAGCCGTAATACGATTTCGAGCCGACAGTGACCTTGCCAAGATGTCCTACCGCATAGGCTTCGGAAGTGGACCCTATGTCACCTCTCTTGATATCACCTATGACAACAAGATCCTTCTCCTTACAGTAGTCGACTGTCTTCTTAAAAGCAGCAAGTCCGGGGATCCCGAACTGCTCATACATTGCGATCTGCGGCTTAACTGCCGGTATCAGATCATATACGGCATCCACGATACCCTTATTGAACTGCCATATAGCCTCTGCCGCACCTTCCAGCGTCTCACCATACTCATCAAACGCCGCCTTCTTGATATGCTCCGGTATGAACTTCATCATAGGATCCAGTCCCACAACTATCGGTGCGTTAGTATTTTTGATATTTTCAATAAGTTTGTTGATCATGGCATGCCTCCGTATTTGTTTTTCTATGACAGAACAAGGAGCCGACCCTGTTCCCATTATATATAGTAAACGATTTTATTTCGTTTGCTATAATATTATACTACACAGTATACCACCCTGCATCAGGTTTTTTTGAGGTTTACATAAAACCACCGGCAGGATTATCGTGTTTAATCCTGCCGGTGGTTACATTCTTTGTAAATCCTTATATTTATTACTGTTTACTGTACAGCCTTAGCACCGAATGAAGTAAGTACTGTTGCACAATCAATCCTTTGAACAAACACATCGGTACCTATACAACCGCCAGTGGGGAATGTTCCTCCGCGTACTTCTTTATATTTGATACATTCGCGTACTTTCTGACATTATCGCCGTTAACCTCTACCAGCGTAGGTGCCTGCATGATGCCGTACTTCCTTGCAAGCTCGATATTCTCTTCAGCGTCTATCACAACATATTTCTCATTCCTGAGTATTTCCTTCGCCAGCTTACAGTTAGGACAGGTCTTCGTAGTGAAGAGATACTTGACATTGGCAGGCTCAACGCTTACATTCTTGCTCCCGTCGGGACTGATGCCCGAGAGCTTGACTACTGTAGCTGTAGGCCTCTTAAGTGATGAATTGTCTATGTCATATACCACCCTGTTCCTGTATTCCTGAGCCTTACCGTCATTCCAGTTCTGTACCGGTCTGTAATATCCCGTAATACGGCTGTATACCTCTGTAACAGCTCCGCAGTGAGGACAGGTCTTCTGCTCACCCGACAGATAACCGTGCTCCTTACATACTGAATATGTAGGGGACATGGTGTAATACGGAAGCTTGTAATTCTGCGCGATCTTACGTACCAGTGAAGCTGCTGCCTTCCAGTCGGGAAGCTTCTCACCAAGGAATGCATGGAATACGGTTCCCGAAGTATATAAGGTCTGGAGATCATCCTGAATATCCAGCGCGTCGAAGATATCCGTTGTGTAATCAACAGGCAGATGCGAACTGTTGGTATAATATGGTGTATCTCCCGGATTACCTGCCGTCTTAATGTTGGGCCACCTCTTCTTATCGTGCTTAGCAAGCCTGTAAGCCGTACTCTCAGCCGGAGTAGCCTCAAGATTGTACAGATCACCGTACTGCTCCTGATAATCGGACAGACGGTTCCTCATATGATTAAGAACCTCCTTGGTGAACTCCTGAGTTCTCTTATCGGTCATGTCAGCCCTTAACCAGTTGGCATTAAGTCCGACTTCATTCATTCCCACAAGACCTATGGTTGAAAAATGATTGTCGAAGTTGCCCAGATACCTCTTGGTATAAGGATACAATCCTTCATCAAGCAGCTTGCTTATAACACCTCTCTTGATCTTAAGACTCCTTGCCGACAGATCCATGAGCCTGTTAAGCCTCTTATAGAAATCATCCTTGTTGGCTGCAAGATAGGCTATTCTTGGCATATTGATCGTAACAACACCTACGGAACCCGTACTTTCACCCGATCCGAAGAAACCTCCTGTTTTCTTGCGCAGTTCACGAAGATCGAGACGCAGACGGCAGCACATACTCCTTACGTCCGAAGGCTGCATATCACTGTTTATATAATTGGAGAAATACGGAGTACCGTATTTAGCAGTCATCTCAAATAAGAGCCTGTTATTCTCCGTATCCGACCAGTCGAAATCCGAAGTGATCGAATAGGTGGGTATAGGATACTGGAAGCCGCGTCCGTTGGCATCACCCTCGATCATTGTCTCGATGAATGCCTTATTGATCATATCCATCTCGGCCTTGCAGTCCTTATACTTAAAGCCCATTTCCTTACCACCGACGATCGCCTGAAGCTCTGCAAGATCGTCGGGAACGGTCCAGTCGAGTGTTATGTTCGAGAAAGGAGCCTGTGTTCCCCAGCGGCTGGGTGTATTAACACCGTAAACAAAACTCTCTATACACTTCTTAACTTCATGATAAGTAAGATTGTCTACCTTGACAAAAGGAGCAAGATAGGTATCAAATGATGAGAATGCCTGAGCTCCGGCCCATTCATTCTGCATTATTCCAAGGAAATTGACCATCTGATTGCAGAGTACGGAAAGATGGGCAGCGGGAGCAGATGTGATCTTGCCCCTGATCCCTCCGAGTCCTTCCTGAATAAGCTGCTTAAGCGACCAGCCCGCACAGTATCCGGTAAGCATACCGAGATCATGAATATGGATATCCGCATTACGATGTGCATCGGATATCTCCTGGTCGTATATCTCAGACAGCCAGTAATTGGCTGTAACCGCGCCTGAATTGTTAAGTATGAGTCCGCCCACGGAATAGGTGACCGTTGAGTTCTCCTTAACACGCCAGTCCTCTACCTTAACATAGCTGTTAACCACATCCTTGTAATCGAGGATGGTTGATTTCATGTTTCTCATCTTCTCGCGCTGCTTACGGTATAATATGTAGGACTTGGCCACCTCGGTGTAGCCTGCCTGTTCAAGTACCGTCTCAACGCTGTCCTGAACATCCTCGATATTGATCCTGTCGTTTGAAATCTTAGGTTGGAAATCAGATGTAACCCGAAGTGCCAGCAGATCGATCATATCATTGTTGTACTGCTTCTCGCAGGCATCAAATGCTTTCATGATAGCATCACTGATCTTATTCAGGTTAAAATCGGCAACCTGTCCGTCCCTTTTAACAACACTGAACATTAATTAAATCCCTCCCCTTTGTGTGCTGAAAACTTCATCCTTAATTCCCCTTTAACTGTGTAAATGGTGAAAAAAAGAACCGCAGTTAATCCAAATCAGTCAAAACCGCGACTGAGAAAAGTATAGCACCGGGGATATTAAAAGTCAACGCCTGAACACAAGATATAATGTGGCATTTTTGATACAAACACAATATATTGTGTTTTTTATGTCAACCACTTTCCCGGGGATTTTAAGGTCAAAAATACCTCCCACTTGTTGAAATCAAAAGGGGAGGCAATGACGTCATGATAGTCAAATCAGCGTTGACTCTACAGGTCAATTGTGCATATTGTACAAAAAAAAATTTGAATTTTATACTCCGAAAAAACTATCTCGTGCTCAGGAACACATATTCCCTCTGTGCACTTTCATCGGCAGGATATTTATCGAGATATTCCTTCATCAATCCGGCTGCCGTCTTGAAATCCAGCTTATATTCATATGCCACCACTTCATTGAACATAAGACTCTGAAGGTAGGAAGGATCGTTTAACTCCTTTCCGTTCTTAAATGACAGCAGTGCATTGTCATAATCCTTCTGTTTAAGATATATGAGCCCCAGTTCATTGTATACAGATGCGTCCGGTTTCTTCCCAAGATATTCCGTATACAGCGTCGCAGCATAATTCAGATCCCCCAAAGAGGCGTAAGATCTTCCAAGATATAAGATAAGCTGTGCCGTTTCGTTCTTCTCACGTGCCTTTTCAAGGGAATTTCTTGCATCATCGTATTTACCCAGGTAATAACTGAACAGCCCCGACTGGTAATCCGTCATCTTTCCGTTCTTTTCAAGCGCCCTGTTTATATATGCCTCACCGTCGGATCTGTATCCCGCGGCCGCAAGAGCTTCATATATACATATATAAAGATCGTAATCATTGTCTTTAAGTTCAACGGCTCTGTTGAAATCGTTAAGGGCCTCTTCCCTGTCCGACATATTCAGTTCAACATTGCCTCTGAGATAGTAAGCCTGTGCCTGCTTATCGTCCAGATCCAGGATCGCATTGTATATTTCCAGCGCTTTGTCCGGATTCCCATTCTTAAATTCGGCCATGGCCAGATAATAATTTATATCGTAATCAATCTTCTTAACAATACCGTTGGAACTCTTAAGGGCCTTTTCAAAAGCTTCAGCCGCTTCCTCGTAACGCCCCTGTCCCATCAGCGCGATACCCTTTCCCCTGTAAGCCTGACGGATATCCTCACCTTCACTGATCGCAGCATCAAAATCACTGAGAGCGCCTGCATAATCCTGTTCACCGACAAGTTCCAATCCCTGATCGGCCTTGCTGTTACCCGATGGCAACAGATCACATCCGCAAAAAGAAACGGCGCAGACGATCCCCCCCGCTATCATCCTTATGATCCAGTCTTTTCCGCCAACCGACATCCGCTTACCTCACTCGTAAATAAAACCCCCAAACGCCATATGCGCTTGGGGGAGATAATGATCATGACTTATTCGATAGTCAATCCGCTCCAGATATCATCAGGTACCAATGCAACATAGGTTCTTCCTGTATTAAGAACGATCTCTTCGCCATCCTTATCATAATATCTTGTTGCCGACAATTCATCCTCTTTGGACCAGGTGACCGGAATTGCCTTACCGTTTGTGATATAATATCCGTCACGGTTAAAGTCGATCGAGTGGAACATCATGTATCCGTTTGCATCGAACTGTACATAACGACAGTTCTGGATGAGCAGGTTCTTAAATGTAAGCTGCTCGTTATTGTTACCGGGATCCACATGTGCCGTTCCGTACTCGGAATACTTATACACTCCTGCCTCAGCATCATAATCAAGATAAGGCTTGTTGTGCTTATAGGGCATCTGAATGTGCGTTGCACTCTTGGCATCCTCATACTGGCTCAGATCATTGGGCTTGCTTGCCGATGTGAACTGATAATGAGGATCCTCTGAATGATAATCATTGTAAGTCTTTGAATATTTCGGGTGTGATGCAAAATTCTTATCAATATCACCCTCAAGGATATATTCTGTGAACTCCCTCGATTTACCGTTATTTACACGTGAAAAGGTTCCGCTGAAGTTCTCGACAAAATCCTTTGCCATGTAGTCATCAATGTAGAAAGGACCGCCATCGTGACATATGACCGCATTCCACTCAGGACAGATCTGAAGGTTTGTAGGTCTTACGCTTCGAATACTTCCTATCTGCTTAATGCTGTTGTAATCCTTAAACAGAACCATCAGACGGGTTACGCCGTCATTGGCGGTACTGTTTGTCATTTCATAAACCACATCCGACTGAGATACGCCGTAATGAGGAAGTGCTGTCTTCTCATTATCGATCATTACCGCGATCGGGCGCTGATCCTTAAGCGCCTCATCGATCCATTCATTGGTAAGCTCACTTCTGTACATTCCTTCACGGACTTCATCATCATCAGCCGCTGCGCTGTCCGCCGAAATATCAACCGTAGGTGCCGACTGGTCATCTGTTACGATCGATATTACCGGTGCATCCGAGCTCTCGGGTTCAGCCGCAGGCTCTTCCACTTCCTTGCCGCATCCTGTAAACGCAAGCACCATTGTCAGTGCAAGCATCAGACTCAATGTTCTTTTCTTCATTATGTAATGCCTCCCTTATTATATCCCTACATCTGTACTACAAATACTACAAGTAATACACTACTTACGGTATTGTAACACAAAAACTTGTATAAGTCACTGTAAAAATACACAAGTTTTTGTATTTTTTTAAATGCTTTATCTTATATACCTGCTTATAACCTCCTCGGTATACACCTTTGCACCCTTTTCGTTCAGGTGTGAAGAATCACCGAAATACCTGTTTTCATAGCACGGGATCTCCGTTTCAAAGCTTATACGCGAATGTGTCCTTGCTATGGCAGTAACATAGCTTGCATATTCCTCCATGAAACCGGGCTTCAGAGAATTGTATGAGGCTTCGTTCATCGGTGCCTGTAAAACACAGGTGTCTATCCCGTTGTCCTCACACAGCTTCAACAGTTTTTCGAAATAAAAGGTGATGATCCTGTGATCGACATCCTGCTTCATGTGTTCATAGTTTGCCTCATAATTAAGATCATCGCATCCGTCGGCAGTCCCGTAGAGCGCATGCCCTCTTGTCTCAAGCTGCTCCCTGTACAAGCCCTGATTGACCCCGGTTCTCATAAATACCCTTGAATTGATCAGTGCAGGCATATAAACCGACGGCGACCTTAAATATATACCCAACATGTCAGTCCTGTCAATACTCTTAAATGTGTCCGACAGAACAGCATCCTCATCCTGATCCCCGGAAACGGGAAAAATTCCCGATACATAGCTGCCTTTTGCATTCTGCTCAAACATCACTGCCCGGTGGTACACCTCCATGGCCTCCAAAAATGAAAGATGGTGGAAGTATAAGGTACGCGTTTCGTAATTGTCCATATAGGAATAGTGAAAAGGCGCAAACATGATAAACACGCGCTGCGGAGCACCGTTATTCCTTATATAGTGCAAAAGCGTATAATACATCTCCACGGATGTCGCCCCGCCTATGCCAAGGTTTACATAATTGTCACCCATCATCACGGGAACCATATCTGCCATGGCTCTTGAATCTCCCAGTATAAGACAGGCATTACCCTTATCCGGCAAAGTCATGCGTCCGTCCTGTACCTGTTTCGTGTAATGCCACGAAGGAAATTCCTCATCCATGTAGCAAAACGGGAAGAACCAGATAAATCCGACAACCGTTATAAACGGAATCGCGGCCAGTATGCACTTTACAATAAAGCTCTTTACACTTTTCATACCCTCAGAACCCCTGATACAAGAATTCCTGCGTTGACAGATTACAGGAGAAAAGGATCATTGTAATAAGAAGATAATAGACACACCATCTTATCCATGCAGGCGTGTTATCCATAAGCGAAAAAACCTCTTTGTTCTTTTTCTCACACATTATGTCAACCACCATCAGGATTACCAGAGCTGCTGCAACAAATAACAGATTCACTGTTCCAAGACCAAGCCTTGTCAGTGTTCCGTCAAACAGCTCCGACACCCTTATACCTCTGAATGTCCTTCCGATCTCATCAACAGCCGTCAGGACATTTTCGGACCTGAAGAAAATCCATGTCACGCTCACAAGCACAAAGGTAAAAGCATTGCAGAGTAACCGTTTGACTGCTGCATATCCGTCAAGGTGGGACACTGCGAAAAGCTTATCTTTTAAAGGCCGTGCCGCATATCCGATCACCTGGTATATGCCGTACAGCAGTCCCCAGATAAGGAAGTTCAGAGTGGCTCCGTGCCATATCCCGCTGACAGCAAATACTATCATTATATTAAGATAACGCTTAAACGTTCCTCTTCTGCTTCCTCCGAGAGGTATATACAGGTAGTCCCTGAACCAGGTGGACAGCGAGATGTGCCATCTTCTCCAGAAATCCGCAACAGATACGGAGAGGTACGGCTGCCGGAAGTTTCTCATTACATTAAAGCCCATTACTCTTGCGGCTCCGACCGCCATAAATGAATATCCCGCAAAATCACAATATATCAGAAAGCTGTATGCAAACATGGCTATGATCATGGGTATCCCGCACAATCCTCCCTCCTGTATGCCTCCCGTCTGTATGTTTCCCGCATTCAAAACCTGTCCCGTCCCCGAATACACATAGTCCGTCAGTATTTCAAGCCTTGATACTATCACAAGCTTAAGGAAGGCTCCCCAAAGCATCAGGAAAAGTCCTTCCTTCGCCCGGATACTGTCCCACTTATGCTCTTCATCTATCTGCGGCAGAAGATTCTTTGCTCTTTCAATCGGTCCTGAAAGTATACAGGGGAAAAACGACACAAACAGTGCGTACTTCAGCAGATTGTCCTGAGGCTTAACTTCCTCCCTGTAACAGTCCATTATATAAGTAAGCGACTGAAAGGTATAGAAAGATATTCCCGCAGGGAGAAGAAGGCGCAGGCCTGTCCCCATTCCAAGCAGCGCAGCCACGGCACCCGAATACTTAAAATAAAGAAGGATGATAAGATTCAGGAAAAAGCCCATGCCCACATACAGATTCTTCATCCATACCGAATCGGCCTTGTAAACAAGCCTTCCCGCCGACCATGTGATCACTGTCGATACCATAAGCAGCACCGTTGCGGACCCATCCTGACAGGCATAGAAAAAATAGCTGCAGAACAGCAGCCACAAATACCTGAACCTGTGTGGTATTACGAAATAAATCAATACAACAACAGGGAAGAATATGAGAAAAGGCAATGAAGTAAATTGCATAAAGCACCCTCTGATATGTATTGTAATCCGTTCTCGATTGTACTATAATGGGGAATGATAGTCAATCGGCACAAGCCAATACAGTGAAAAAGCACAGTATTTAAATCTGTTCTGAACAGTTACAAAAATATAAAGGTGGATAAATGTCCGAAAATAATGATACTACAAAAAAACAAACCAAGATGACCAAATCCGAAGTCAAGCGCGAGATCATGGAATGGATCCTGATACTGGAGATCGCCGTTGTCATAGCAGTTGTGATAAACACCTTTCTTATAGTAAATGCAGTTATCCCTTCCGCTTCCATGGAAACGACTATAATGACAGGCGATCGTATCTTCGGTAACCGTCTGGCATACGGGAAAGAGGGACCCGAGCGCGGAGATATAGTAATATTCAGGTTCCCCGATGATGAGAAACAGCTCTTCATCAAGCGTGTCATAGGTCTTCCCGGAGAAACAGTTGAGGTTAAGGACGGCAGGGTTTATATAAACGGAAGTTCCACTCCGCTTGATGAACCGTACGTTACCGTAGATCCGATCGGTGATTACGGACCCGTCACGGTACCCGCCGGAGGATATTTTATGATGGGTGATAACAGAAACCAGTCAGCCGATTCAAGATTTTGGGTACACCCATTCGTAATGGAAGACAAGATACTCGGCAAGGCAGTATTCAGATATTACAGAAAAATAGGACCTATAAAATAGTTTCGGTTTTAAGGCTCACATATTCCGTAGGGATCTTCCTCTTATAAACCACATATAAATATACCGCAGCAAAAATTATCATAAAGATCGAAATGAACTGCGATGTGGACAGGCCTCCGATACTTCCTCTCTCCGTATCCCCGCGGAAAAACTCGATGATGAAACGTCCTACGCCGTAGAGCATAAGGTAATACCCCGAAACAGCGCCTCTGTATTTAACCTTTCTTGTTATCGCAATGAGAAATACTCCCACTGCCAGATCAAAAGCCGCCGAAATAAGCTGGGTCGGCACAAGCCTCACACCTGCCGGGGCAAGGCAGCCCTCCGGAAACACTACTCCAAAGCGTGAATGCGTATGCCTTCCATAGCAGCAGCCGGCCATAAAGCATCCGATACGTCCAAAACCCTGTGTTATAACAACCGCCATACTCATCATATCCATGTAGGACAGGAAAGAAACCTTCTTCATCTTACAGTATATGAATACAGACAGGATTCCGACTATGATACCACCGTAAACAACAAAACCCTCTGAACCAAGAAGCTGCAAAGGCGTTTTGAAAAACTGTTTTATGTTAACCAAAATATACAGGAGCTTTCCTCCCATGAAGCCAAAAACAAGCAGACATATCGCAAGATTGGTGAAATGTTCCTCCGACAGTCCCAGCTTCTTTGTTCTGTAACCGCAAAATAATACAGCTATCATAAAACCCAGACCTATCATCAAACCATATCCGTGGATCGTAAACGGTCCGATACTGAAAAGATCGATCTTCATTGCATTTCCCTCACATCAACAAAATTCCGCTCAGATATTCAGCCCTTTGGCTTCATCACATCCGAGTACGATATTCATACACTGTATGGCAGCTCCCGAAGCGCCCTTCCCAAGGTTATCAAAGCTTGCGTTGACAAGGAGCCTGTCCTCATTCCCTGTTACAAATATCTTAGCGTCATCCCGTCCGCTCATATCGGATGCGGACAGGAAGCCGTTGGTTTCAGCTTCACTGCCAAAAGGCATTACCCTTATGAATCTCTCACCCTCATAGAAAGCAGCCAATATATCGCGAAGTTCTTCCGGCTTTAACTTTTTCCTGCAAAGATGCGGATACAAGGGCAGAGTCACCAGCATACCGCTGTAATAATCATCCACAACCGGAACAAACATGGGCTCTCTGTCAAGACCGCATACAGCCTTCATTTCCTTAAGATGCTTATGCTGCTGGGACAGCGCATACTGTCTCGGAGCATTGAAATCCTCAGGCTTATCCGCACCTTCGTATACGGCGATAGCCTTCTTCCCGGCTCCGCTGTACCCCGACAGTGCACTGACGCAGACCGGATAATCAGTCCCTATGATACCTTCTTTGATCAGCGGATAGACCATCATGATAAATCCCGAAGCATAACACCCGGGAACCGCGATCCTTCTGCTATGCCTTATCTTATTCCTGAACTCATCCGACAGTTCGGGCAGTCCGTATGCCCATTCCGGGGCTGTCCTGTGGGCAGTCGAAGTATCTATCACAACGGTTTTGTCATTGTTGGGTTTTATAAAGGACACCGCCTCCCTTGATGCATCATCCGGGAGGCAGAGAAAAGCTATGTCCGCTTCATTCAGGTACTTAGCCCTCTCGTCATTATCCTTCCTCAGTTCCGTGGGAATACGAAGTATCTCTACATCATCCCTGTTCTCAAATCTTTCGTTTATCCTAAGTCCGGTAGTCCCGGCGCTTCCGTCAATATATACCTTTTTCATATCCGCACTCTCCATAATTTTGTCATAAGGGGTTGCAACTCATCTTTTATCCGTTACATTTTTCGGTTCAGCATAAACACTATCACAAATATGAAAGAAATTCAATGCAGGAAGTAAATACTACAGGTCAGGGCTCTGAAGCCACAGTACAAAAAAGTCCCATGACATACAGATTACCTGCAAGCCATGGGACTCTGAGCGATCATTCATATTACGGGTCTTAAATATTTACTCTATGGTAAATTCCCCAACAATGGATTTAAGCTGCTCAACACACTGAAGGCTCTCTTCCACAAGATTGTTGGTCTCGGAAGTCCTTGAAACCATATCCTCGGTCTTGTCGGCAATATCGGTAACGCCAAGCGTTGATTCCCCGACGGTGGACGTGATACCGGACATTGCATCCGAAATCTTGGCGATCGAATCCGCAAGATTGACGATCGATTCATGGACGTCATTCATACTGCGTTTGAATTCCATTGCATCCGAACTGTACTGTTCACTTACCTCGGCAAACTCGGCGTAATCGGTAAGAACCGTATTTTCAAGGAAATCGGTCGTTTCCTCAAGACAGGCAGTCATGTTGGCAACTGCCGCATTAACCTCACCGACAATACTGTTGATATCGGTAACCGATTTCGAAGTCTGTTCCGCAAGATGTCCTATCTCGGTAGCAACAACCGAGAAACCGCGGCCTGCTTCTCCGGCTCTTGCAGCCTCGATACTTGCATTAAGAGCCAAAAGACTGGTCTGTGATGAGATCGACATGATCGCATCCGTAAGTTCATTTATCTTGCTTACGGCCTTACTGTCTTCTATGGCATTGGCAGAACGAATCTTAACCGAATTGTATGTTTCCTGGGTCCTCCGGGTCGCATCAACCGTCTTGTCCCTAAGGGAATTGGCTCTGTCCATAACCTCGATACTGAGTTCATCACCCTTCTCCGACAATGCAGTGATATCCTTTGCGCCGTTCTGCATATATCCGATATTTGCATAGATGCTCTCTGTTGTTGCTGCGGTTTCTTCCATGCCTGCTGCCAGCTGTTCGGTCGTAGCCGAATTATCCGTACACATGGTATTAACCACATTGGTTACATTCTGCAACTGGTTGACATTACCGTCAATCCTCGTGCTCGCATCCTCTATATTACCGACGATCTTCGCAAGATTGGCTCTCATCAGCACGACAGCCCTTGCCATTGCTCCGGTCTCGTCCTTTCTGTTACACAACTGGTCTGCCCTCTTGCTCTTAACAAAGTTAAACTTGGAGGTTCTTATTATGATCTCATTAAGGATCCCGATTGGTTTAACGATCATTACACTTATTACATACGCAAGAACTGCACTTACTATGATCACGACCACCGATATTACCGCAGCAAGGTTTCTGATAGGTGCAACCTTCTCGTTTATCTCCGATTTGGAAACCTCACACACAAGGAGATATCCCACCTTAAGCAATGCATGACCGGCAATCATCTCATCTTTTCCGTTGTTATAAGTAATTATCCCGTCTTCCGAACCGCCAAGAAGTGCCGTTATCTCGGGTGAAGTAACCGTGCCCCCGGCCTCCGACTCATCCTGACTGTATTTGATAAGTCCTTCGGAAGTGATCAGCATGACCTTTGTTGTATCATATCCCTCAATGGAAACAGGATCCAAAAGCTCCGCATATCTGGATACTGTCTGGGTAACACCTCCCGTTTCGGCATCAACAACATCTCTCTCGGTAACCGCCATGTAAAGTATCTGCGTACTGAGCTGGCTGATCATTTCCTTCTGAAATCTCGACATCGTTATAAGCATCACGCACATAACGGCAACTACAACCGAACATATGACCAATATCATGATCTTAAAGCAGATAGAATTGATAAATGATGTTTTGCCTTCGTCCGTATGCTTTTTCGCCCTGCCTGCCGGCTTCCCGGCTTCGGCATTTGCTCTTGACGCTTTTGTTGCCTTACCGGTATTGTCTTTTCTGCCTTTTGTCTTATTCCTGTTCTGCTGTTTTTCCATTCTGCCACCCCCTGTTGCTCATGTTACAAAAGGCATCCCAATAAAATACCCTTTGACAATCGCCCCATTTATTACATTTGTGTACAAATGATACAATTATAAATTAATTATATCCTAAATTGTATGACATTTCAATAAATTTATACTCAAAACAACTCCCAGAACTCACTCACCTTTTCGGCTGCAGTGGAGAGGGTCATACGCTCATGCCTTTTCCATTCCCGCGGAAACAGCCTTGAATACTCGGGAAGAAGAAATCTCTCATCAAGAAGAGCCACTATTCCCACATCATCGACCGTTCGTATAACGCGTCCCGCCGCCTGCATCACCTTATTCATTCCGGGATATCTGTATGCGTAATCGAAACCGTCAAGCCCCGCATCCGAATATGCATCCTTAAGTATCCTCTTCTCATTGCTTACCATCGGAAGCCCGGTACCCACTATGATCGCACCTATCAGGCTGTCATTCTTAAGATCGATACCTTCGGCAAATATACCCCCGAGAACACAGAAACCGACTATCGTGCCCCCTGCCTTTCCTCCCGGTCCATCACCCGGAAGAAGCAGCTTATCTTTGTTATCGCCCTTCTCTTTCATAAAATTCAAAAGGAACTCTTCCCTTTCTTCCTCACTCATAACAGGCTTCTGAACAAGTATCGTCACATCCTCGTCCTGATAATTCATTTCATAAGCCCTTATAACCTCATTCAAAAACGCATGCGACGGGAAAAAGACCATATAATTGCCTTCTTTTCCCGACACTATATCCGCCACATACGATGCGATCCGGTTATATTCGGTCTCATTTCTTCTTGTATACTTCGAGCTCACATCCGAAGCTATAAAAAGTCCCCGTTTTCTCTCATCAAATACGGAATGTGCATACACAGCGTAATCCCCGGGAACCGCCCCGAGCATATCCTTATAGTACTGCACCGGCAGAAGCGTCGCCGAAAAGAATATCGTACTCTGTCCCTTGGTCAGCCTCAGCTTAATGGAATCGGAGGGATTGACACACAGAAGCTTCAGCATAAAATCACCGTCGTATGTGTGCTCGCAGTAAATCCTGTAATCATCCTCCCCCATATTATCATACATATTAAGGAAATGACGCACTTTAAAATAGAAATCAAGTACCTCATCCTTCCCTTTAAAATGCTCCTGCTCATCGAAAAAGGTTTCCAAACGTGACATCAGCCGGTTAAGTGCCATGATAAATTCACTGATATCCTCAAGCACCATGTAGTCCTCACATTCACGTTTAATGGTAAGAAGCTTACGGTTACACCCGCCAAGAGCCCTGTCAAGCATGGGATCGATACACTCACTTCTCAGTCCTGCGGCACGTCTCTTTCTGCTTCCCGACGCCTTCCCGTCAGCTATAAGGGGCGTTCCGTCATCAGATCCCGAAAAAGGATCCTCCTTCAGCAACTGCTTGATCTTAAGGAATTCCTCCTTATACAGTTGTGCACTGTACATATCCATGCCACGGTCGACCAGATTGTGTGCCTCATCCACAAGAAAAATATACCTGCCTGCTGCCCCGTCGGCAAAAAAACGCCGAAGATATACGTTCGGATCAAACACGTAATTGTAATCGCATATGACCGCATCGGAAAAAAGAGACATATCCAGACACATCTCAAACGGGCATACACAATGCTTATCAGCATATTCCTCTATCTTTTCTCTGGTAAATGAGTCCTCGTGCGTAAGCAGGTCATACATGGCATCATTTACTCTGTCAAAATGTCCCCCGGCCCTCTCACAGCTCTCCGGATTACATTCCGGCTTGTCGAGCATGCATATCTTATCCTTGGCCGTTATCACAACCGACTTAAGCCTCAGTCCCTGTTCCCTCAGTATATCGAAGCATTCCGCCGCCACCGTCCTCGTGATAGTCTTGGCAGTCAGGTAAAATATCTTGTCCGACAGACCCTCTCCAATTGCCTTAAGAGCGGGGAATACCGTCGAAACCGTCTTGCCGGTTCCCGTAGGTGCTTCAAGAAAAAGCTTGCGTCCGTGATATATCGTCCTGTATACCTGGCTTACAAGTTCCTTCTGCCCCTCCCTGTATTCAAACGGAAAGTCAACCTTATGTATGGAATCGTTCCTGATACCCCGGAACTCAAACTGGAACCTTGCCCACCTTTTGTAGCTTTCAATAAGGTCATCAAACCAGTTCCTAATCTCCGTCCACGTATATGTCTCATGGAAATATCTGGTCTCCAGTGTCGTTTGGTTTACATAAGTCATCCGGACTGTGATCTCTTTAAGCTCATTCTGTTCCGCAAATATATATGCATAACACTTTGCCTGCGCAATATGAACCGGCACGGGCGCATTCAGCCTGTTAAGATCAAGATACATGGTCTTGATCTCATCGATCACGATCTGGTGTGCAGGTTCCTTATCCCCTGCTTTGACGGCATTCTCCTCTTCCGCAGCCGGGCGGACACGTGAAAAGGCAGCCAATGACTCCTCTGTGTAAATGATACCGTCGGCACGTCCTTCGATCAGAATGTCATATCCGTCTAGCGCGATCTCCTTCTTAAGATAAACCTCGGAATGGTAATCACTGCCCATACGTCCCTGGATCGCCCTGTGTATCCTTGCTCCCTCAAGCATAAGCTGCACATCCTGTCCGCTCTTTTTCCTGTTATCTATGTCACCCGACCTTAATATGAACTCAACCAGATTTCGTACCGAGACCGTTATTGTGTTTTTCTGCGAATTATTGTTCATATAGCAAATATATCACATATCCTCCGGCTACTTCAACGTAATAAAAGAACCGCAGTCAGATAACCGCGGTCCCTGTAAGCAAATATTCAGTTGAATCATTCCCGTCATCCTGCTGCAAGTCTTCTCAGCATGCTGTCAAACTCTCCGTTCTCACCGCCGTATTTAACGGTAAGGATCCTGCTGAAATCCAGTCCGAGTACGCCAAGCATGGATTTTGCATCGATGATAAAATGATTGTAGAAAATATCAATATCAAAATCACACTTCGAGGCCTTCTGGACGAATTCAACAGCATTATTAAGGTCGAGCTTTATCTTGCATTCATTCATCTTCGACACCCCCTTAATCATTAAAACATCTTTAACATGTGCAACGATTATGTTACTATAGGACTTTACAACAGAATGTATCACATTGTCAAGAATCAATATCTTGTATTTATTTCAGTACAATATACTACAAATTGGATAACTTGATTACAATGTCACAACTCATTTCACAACGTTTTATACATATTTCACAATCCCAATATTTATTTACTTTAAAGAACAAATGATATTTTAGCATTTTGCTCAATTAATCTAAGTATTTTTGTGTATAACTTTGGTGCAAATATGCGGATTTTATGGTATTATACTGTTTTGTAAATATGACTTTCTGAATGCAGATAAGGAATGCTCTGATGGATACCATTTATACTGTATCGATTCTTTCAACCAATTTTCTGGGATGTATGCTCGGCTTAACTCTATACGTCGCCAACAGTTGGCGCTGGAAGAGGGACGACACCGAGAATACTCTGCTGATAATAATGCTTGTCCTTGTAGGAGGAACATGCATTACCGAGCCCTGCGCTTTTATGATGATGGGCAAGGAAGGCATCCTCGCACATATAGCGCTGTATGTCTGCGATACCTGGACATATGCGTCCAATCTTATAGGCGGAGCCTGCTGGCTGCTCTTCATTATATATCATCTGAACGGGGAAATGATCAGACCCATCGGCGTGATCATAAAGGCGGTTGCGGGAGCCGGTGCATTACTTCTTATTATAAATCTGTTCACTCCGGTAGTGTTCAGGATAGGATGGGACAACAGCTATGAAAGGCTGCCTCTTTTTTATCTGTACCTGACAGTTGACATGCTGTTTCTTGTATCAAGCCTTATCTTCTATATTTATATAAGGCTGAAAGGACGGCGCCTTAAGTTCTTCTTTTTCTGGGTTTACATGCTACCAATAGTGATAGGTACTGCGATACAGACAAGGTTTTTCGGAATTTCACTTATAGCACCCTGTCTTTTGATCGGACTCACGGGACTTATGAGCACCATACAGAACGAGCTAATCTTCAAGGATAAACTGACAGGGCTGTACAACAGATATTATCTTGACCAGCTCGGTGAGGAATTCAAGAATTCGAGGGATGCCGAATACACCTTCATAATGATAGATATCAACGATTTCAAATCGATCAACGACCGTTTCGGACATCTGATCGGTGACCGGGCCATCATTGATACAGCCCTGATATTAAGAAAGGCAATAGGTACCGCAGGTGCAGCGATCCGCTACGCGGGAGATGAGTTTGTCATAGCGCTCAGCACCAGGAATCAGATAGATACGGATATTTTTATCACCAATATACGTAAGGGTTTTGAAGTCTTCAATGCAACCGGCGGTCATCCGTACGATCTCAATGTTTCCATGGGCTACAGCGTGGTCAATCTTGCAGAAACGGGAATTGATGAGGTTATGAACCGGATAGACAGGCTTATGTATGAGGACAAGAAGAAATATTATGAAACACATGTGCAGATGGAGCGCAGAAAGGGAGAGAAAAGATGAGTGACGGACAACAATCAACACAGGAACACGGCTTTAAGGCCTTTCTTAAGAAAAAGGATATTGAAATATCGTGGAAACGGTATTTTATAGATGCAATGGGCTCAATGGCAAGCGGTCTGTTCGCATCACTCCTGATAGGAACAATACTGTCAACACTGGGAACCCGGCTGAACCTTCAGGTTCTCATCGATATGGGCAACTATGCCAAGGGCGTTGCGGGACCTGCAATGGCGGTATCGATCGCCTATGCTCTCAAGGCTCCCAACCTTGTACTGTTTTCAATGCTTGCAGTGGGAAGCGCCGCCAACAGCCTTGGCGGTGCCGGCGGACCGCTCGCAGTACTTGTGATCGCCATACTTGCAACCGAATTCGGCAAGCTCATTTCGAAGGAAACCAGGGTAGATATACTGGTAACTCCCCTTGTCACGATCGGCATCGGCGTTATCCTGTCGGTACTGCTTGCACCTGCCATAGGAAAAGCCGCAAGCTCGGTAGGCGGCCTTATAATGTGGGCAACCGAACTCCATCCTTTTGCAATGGGAATCTTCGTATCAGTAATAGTCGGCATCGCGCTGACACTTCCCATAAGCTCCGCAGCCATATGTGCGGCGCTCTCGTTAACCGGACTGGCAGGCGGAGCCGCAGTAGCCGGCTGCTGTGCTCAGATGGTAGGCTTCGCATTTATGAGTTATAAGGAGAATAAGGTAAGCGGTCTTATCTCACAGGGCATAGGGACAAGCATGCTCCAGATGGGTAATATAGTGAAAAACCCCAGGATATGGATCCCTCCCATTCTTACCAGCGCGATCACCGGTCCCATGGCAACCTGCATATTCAAGATGCAGATGAACGGCGAACCGATCTCATCGGGCATGGGAACCTGCGGTCTTGTCGGTCAGATCGGTGTCTATACAGGCTGGATAAACGATATCGCATCGGGAGTCAAGGCCGGCATAAGTGCCATGGACTGGATAGGACTCCTGCTGATCTGTTTTATACTGCCTGCAGTATTAACCTGGGTCTTCGGACAGTTGCTTCGCAAGATCGGCTGGATCAGGGAAGGAGATCTGTCACTGAATGTATGACCGGTTCCTTATAAAACCGGCCAGTTAACGGAAATCATACGGGGCGCGATGTATTTCGCGCTCCGTTATTATTGCACTTATGAGCTCATTGTCGGTTATATCAAATGCCGGATTGTATACCTTAACACCATCCGGCGCCATACGCTTTTCATACCACATTTCGGTAACCTCTTCCGCCGGTCTTTGTTCTATTACTATATCATTCCCGACAGGCGTAGCGGGATCAATGGTTGAGGTCGGCGCACATACGTAGAAAGGAACATTGTATCTCTTGGCCACGGTCGCCACTACCGATGTACCTATCTTGTTGGCAACATCACCGTTTGCCGCCACCCGGTCACACCCGACCAGAACAGCGTTTATAAGACCCTGCCTCATAAGAGACGCCACCATATTGTCGCAGCTTAAGGTAACATCCATTCCCGCCGACTTAAGCTCATATGCCGTCAGCCTTGCTCCCTGCAGCAGCGGCCTTGTTTCATCACAATAGATCCTGAAGCCGTATCCTCTCTCATGCCCCAGATACATGGCAGCCGTTGCCGTTCCGTATCTTGTTGTCGCCAGTTGTCCTGCATTGCAGTGTGTAAGAAGCCCATAGCCCGGTTTCAGAAGTGAGAGCGCATTTTCTCCGATCCTTCTGCACACCTGTGTGTCTTCATCCTTTATCTTAAGCGCCTCATTCTTAAGAAGTGATTTAAGCTCATCTATGGTACTGCTCGTGTCAGAGGTGATCACCCTCTCCATCCTGTCAAGCGCCCAGGACAGATTGACAGCCGTAGGCCTTGCACTGTTTAAGTAATCCTTTTTCTTTATAAACTGCTTAAGAAATTCATCCCTGTCATCAGTATCGATCCCTGATGCCGCAAGATATATGCCTATAGCGGCTGCGACACCTATTGCCGGTGCTCCCCTGACCTTCAGCAGATATATGGCTTCCCATATTTCCTCCGTTTCCTTAAGCTCTATGAACCTTGTCTCATAAGGAAGAAGCGTCTGGTCTATTATCCTGAGAGCCATATTCTCTTCATTAAGACTGACCGTTTCCATATTCAGTGAATACTTATTCAATTTAACCTGCCTCTCTTTCCCCGTTTGTTCTATAATATCCCTCATATTTTCTCATTGCAATACTTTACCGGCCAGATAACAGAGTCCGGATGTCCTGCATGGAAATAATACTTTATTATTATTTTACTATACCAAAGCAGCAACTGTATGATATAATACTTTTATGGTCAAACGTGACACTTTTAAATTTCAGGTCGTAACTATTCTGAACATTATAAACTGATTACTGCGGAGAACAACCGATGAATTTATTGTGCAATGAAGAATTTCTGCGTTTTTTTTATACAATGCAGGTTGAGACCATATCAATGGAAGATGTTCTTAATCTGATGCCGGGAGCGATCTTACATGTTGCATCCGTTCTTCATATAGGCAAGTTTGAGGTTAACATAAGTTTCCCACCGACTCCACAGGATCCTAACGGTTTCAATGCACTTCGTATCCTGTATGAAGATCCGAACGGTCATGGATATATTTCCCATTCCCGCGTGATAAGACAGGCGGAAAAGGGACGTATCAGCTTCGCCGTATTTCCTTCAACAGACTATGAATTCAATGATGATGACAAGAGCAGTCTTGACTTTCTGATCAAATGCATTCATTTAATAGTGATCCGTGCGGAGTTATCGGAGCAGCTCCAGAAAAGACAGTTCACCGATTACATGACCCAGCTCCCCAATAATGCTTATTTTATGAAATTCAGCAATGAGCTGAGCTTGCGCGGAACGATCAATAAATATACCGTGATCTTCTCCAACCTTCGCAACTTTAATTATATCAACCAGCAGATGGGGTCACAGGTGGGTGACACTGTTCTTCGTGAATACAGCCATAAGCTTAAGAAATTCTATGGCAGCGATGAATTGATAGCCCGCTTCGGAGGCGATAATTTCGTTGCCCTGCTGAAGAATGAAAATGTGGACAGATACCTTGATTATATTTCTGTCATCAGCATCACGGTTGCCAGCGGAAATCAGACGAAGACCCTGACCGTCAATGCCCGTTCAGGTATCTACCCCATTCCGACAAACGGCACCAATATCGGGGAGGCGATCAACCGCGCCAATGCTTCTCTTGCTTATTCCAAGCGTGTAAGCGACAATGACCGTGTCTGGTTCCGCGATGAGATACTCGAGCGCATCAACAAAGACAGGGAAGTAGTGGCATCATTCAGGACAGCTCTTATACACAAGGAATTTCTTGTATATTATCAGCCCAAGGTCTGCCTTGATACCGGACACATATCCGGTTGTGAGGCATTGGTAAGATGGAAGCATAACGGAAACATGATCCCTCCGGGTATGTTTGTACCTATTCTTGAGGAGGAAGGATTTATATGTGATCTGGATCTGTATGTTCTCGAAAGAGTGTGTGAGGATATCAGGAACTGGATCGGGAAAGGGATCACACCTGCAAGGGTATCGGTCAATTTCTCCAAGCTTCATCTGCGCAATGAAAACCTTATAAACGATGTAATGGATATCATAACCAAATACCGGATCAATCCCGGTTACATTGAGATAGAGCTTACCGAGAGCTCAAGTGCCACCGATTTCGCCGCACTTACCGATTTCGTCAATAAGCTTAAGGAACACGGCATACAGACTTCAATAGATGACTTCGGTACCGGATATTCCTCTCTCAGTCTTATAAAGGATCTTAATGTTGATATCATAAAGATCGATAAATCCTTTGTCGATCATATAGCCGATAAACAGTCAAAGGATTATATTATTCTTGGTTCGATCCTGTCGATGGTCATGGGTCTTGGCATGGAAGTTATTGCCGAAGGGTGTGAAACCGTGGAGCAGGCTAAAGTATTGTATGATATGAACTGCCACATGATACAGGGTTATCTGTTCGATAAACCCCTGTCTCATGATGAATATACACAGAAGCTTTCCGAAAACCATACCTATGAAACAAAACTATAGCAGCATCATCCTACCTTGGCAAGCTTCGCCGCCTGGTCGGCGGAGATACAGGCATCCAGAATTTCCTGGATATCTCCGTTCATAACCTTATCAAGCTTATAAAGGGTAAGGTTGATCCTGTGGTCTGTAACACGTCCCTGCGGGAAATTGTAGGTCCTGATCTTCTCGGAACGGTCACCTGTTCCTATCTGGCTCTTTCTGAGTTCCGCCTCCGCGTCATGTGCTTTCTGCTGCTCAATATCGTACAGCTTGGCGCGAAGGAGCGCAAACGCCTTCTCTTTATTCTGGAGCTGTGATTTCTCAGTCTGGGAATAGATGACTATTCCCGTAGGATAGTGCGTAAGACGTACTGCCGAGTCTGTTGTGTTGACACACTGGCCGCCGTTACCGGAGGCACGCATTACATCTATACGGATATCCTTCTCATCGATCTGCACATCCACCTCTTCCGCCTCAGGCATAACCGCAACCGTAATCGTCGATGTATGGATACGGCCACCCGATTCAGTCTCGGGAACACGCTGTACCCTGTGTACCCCGCTCTCATATTTCATCACGGAATAAGCTCCCTGTCCGCTGATCATAAAGGTAACGCTCTTCATTCCGCCGATACCGATCTCCTCAACCTCCATCGTCTCAACCTTCCAGTGTCTTCCCTCGGCGTAATGAACGTACATTCTGTATATTTCTGCAGCAAACAGCGCTGCCTCGTCTCCGCCCGCGCCCGCTCTTATCTCAACAATAACATTCTTGTCATCATTGGGATCCTTGGGAAGGAGCAATACCTTAAGCCTTCCTTCAAGAGCCTCAACATTCTTCTTTGCGTTATTAAGCTCTTCCTTAAGCATCTCCTTCATATCTTCATCAGATTCCTCGGACAGCATCATCAACGAGTCATCAATGTCCTGCTTGTTTTTCCTGTATTCCTTATATGCCTCCACTATCGGAGCAAGATCGCTCTGCTCCTTCATGAGGGCACGGAAACGCTGCTGGTCCTGTGCAACCTGCGGCTCATTTAATTCATTCATTATGTCTTCGTAACGCATTACGATAGCTTCCAACTTGTCAAACATGATCTGTTCCTCTCCTGTTTTGTCTTAAACCGTTTACACTGCGTTCCGGCAAAAGTGTGCCGCATACATTTACAGTATCTACAGGAACGGCCTGTGTGCCTTAACCACGCGGTCAAGTCCGGCAAGATCCTTTACCACCTTTACATCCCGGTATCCATGCTCCCTTAGCATATCACTCACCGCCTCTCCCTGATCGTATCCGATCTCAAACAGGATCACTCCTCCCGGTACAAGATGGCTGTCTGCTCCATCTATTATCCTTCTGTAAAAATCAAGACCGTCCGCTCCGCCGCAAAGAGCGATCAGGGGCTCATGATCCCTGACCTCCTCCATGAGCGTATCAATTACGGCACTCGCAATATAAGGCGGGTTGGATATGATCGCGTCATAACTGCTATTATGATCATCCAACGCTTCATACAGATCTCCTTGCAGGAAACTCACTTCCACTCCGTTAGACTCGGCATTTCCCTCTGCTATTGCCACAGCCTCATAGGAGATATCCACTCCGACAGCCTTAAGATCGTTCTTATACTTTGCAAGAGAGATGATTATACATCCGGTACCGGTACACAGATCCAGTACTCTCATACCGTCCTCTGTTTCTATCATTGCTTCCTCCACAAGACATTCCGTATCCTGTCTCGGGATAAGCACATCCTCACTGACCTTAAAGTCAAGTCCCATAAACTCCTGATGTCCCGTAATATGCTGAAGCGGAATATGCTCCGCTCTTTTTTTGATAAGGGCATCATACAAAAGAGCCTGCTCATCACTTACCTCATCATTACCGTATGCAAGTATGTGATCTCTGTCCGTCCTGAGAACAAATTCCAAAAGCAGGAAGGCATCGGTTACCGCATCATCGTTCTCTGCATCTTCAAGAAACCTTACCCCTCTGCTCCTCAACTCATTGATAGTCATGATCGTATCCATCCACCATAAGACCGAATTCGTTGTACAAATAAGCTCTCCAGTCAAAGACGGCATCCACCGCAACAATGGCTACCTCTATCATTTCATCATCGGGTTCCCTGGTCGTCAGCTTCTGCAGCATAAGTCCCGGTGCCGACAGTATCCTTATAAAGATATTGTCGCTCCTTCCCGCAAGACGTATGATCTCATAAGATATCCCGGCTATCACAGGGATCAGCAGTACTCTTGCCGCCACACGCATAACCGGATCATCAACCCTGATAAAGACAAACAGTACGACCGAAACAAATACAACAAAAAACAGGAAACTGGTACCGCACCTCTTATGCTGTCTTGATGACATGGCCACATTGTCGATCGTGAGAGGCATTCCGGACTCAAGACAGTTAATGCATTTGTGCTCGGCACCGTGATACATGAAAACCCTTTTTATATCCTTCATGGCGGAAATGGTAACCAGATACAGTACAAAGATAACTATCCTTATAACACCTTCAATAATGGCTATTATCGTATCGGACAATACCCATCTTCTGATAAACTGGGACAGGAAATAAGGAAGGAGCATGAACAGAAGGATGGCAAGAGCAATTGAAACTATGACCGTGATCACCGATACCATCTTCTCACCGGCACTTACAGAATCCTTCCTGCTTCCGTCGGCATCCTCATCTTCATAAAACGAAGCCGAATAATTAAGTGTTCTTGTTCCCAGTATCAGAGAATCAATGAAATTAAATACACCCCTTACAAACGGAATGTTGTTAAGCATCTTCACAGGCGCGAAAGACTCGTACTCCTCAAGCGCCACATTGATCTCACCGTTTGGAAGCCTTACGGCTACAGAATAACGTTCCTTATTCTTCATCATTATTCCTTCAAGGACTGCCTGCCCTCCTATTCCCGAATAATGATCATTTCTGTTTCTGCTCATAGATAATCCCCGAAATATGTAGTAACTATAAAAAAGCCGAGGCTGTACCTCGGCTCTTAAAACCCATTCAGTTATTTCCCACGCCGTATTTCTTATTGAACTTCTCAATACGTCCGTCTACCCTTGCACTCTTCTGCTGTCCTGTATAGAACGAATGACACTTGGAACAGATTTCAACGTGTATCTCGGGCTTGGTCGAACCTGTAACAAAAGTATTTCCGCAGTTGCATGTTACGGTTGCCTGCTGATAATTGGGATGTATTCCTTCCTTCATGATCTCACCTCACTTACGATATTGCTGTTAGTATTTTCCGTAACTATCCGAAACAGTACATAAAATAACAGTTATATATTTCCTTTATTAACGCGCCTAAATATAATAACACGACCAAACTGATTGTGCAAGTATTTTCTATATAAATCTTATCTTCTTGACTGTCTGTACAAATTCACGGTTGCTTCTTGTCCTTACGAACATATCGAGTACCTTCTCGACCGCCTCCTCAGCCTTAAGTCCGTTAAATGCCTTACGGATGATATTGATCGCTTCAAGCTCCTCGGGATCGAGCAGCAGATCCTCACGTCTTGTACCTGATTTCGGAATGTCTATCGCAGGGAACACTCTTCTCTCCGACAGCTTCCTGTCAAGAACCATCTCCATATTACCGGTTCCCTTGAACTCCTCGTAAACAACATCATCCATCTTGCTTCCCGTCTCGATAAGCGCTGTGGCAAGTATTGTCAGGCTTCCGCCCTCTCTCATGTTTCTGGCAGCTCCGAAGAACCTCTTGGGCATATGCAGAGCGGCGGGATCAAGACCGCCCGATAATGTACGTCCGCTGGGCGGAACCGTCATGTTGTAAGCTCTTGTAAGCCTTGTTATGGAATCGAGCAGGATGATAACATCCCTTCCTGCCTCCACCAGCCTCTTGGCTCTCTCTATGACCATCTCGGCAACACGCTTGTGATGCTCGGGAAGCTCATCAAAGGTTGAATAGATGACCTCAACGTTATGTCCCTCTATTGCCTCCTTGATATCGGTCACTTCCTCGGGACGCTCATCTATCAGAAGGATGATAAGATGCATCTCGGGATTGTTCCTCTTGACCGATCTGGCCACATCCTTAAGCAGTGTTGTCTTACCTGCCTTCGGAGGTGATACTATCATACCTCTCTGTCCCTTGCCGACCGGAGACATCAGATCCATGATACGCATTGCCACCGTTCCGCCGGGCGTTTCAAGCCTTAATCTCTCATCGGGGAAGATGGGCGTGAGTTCTTCGAAATTTTTCCTCTTAAGATGATCCGTGGGCGAGAGTCCGTTAATGGATTTAACAAAAAGCAGCGCGCCGAACTTATCGTTCTGAGTCTTTATCCTTGTATTACCGGTTATGATATCTCCGGTCTTAAGTGAAAAACGTCTTATCTGGCTGGGAGCCACATATACATCGTTCTCACCCGGGAGATAATTCTCACTTCTTATAAAACCGTAACCGTCGGATAATACCTCCAGTATTCCACTGGCTTCAATACCGCTGTCCAGATTCTTCTTTTCCTCTGAAATATCAAGATCGGAACCGGCTTCCGTTTTGTCCTCCCTGCCCTCGATATTCGCATCAGGTGAGTCCGCCGGCTTTGCGACATCAGAAGGTTCCGCCTTCTGTGGCTTCTGTTCCTTCTCCTTCACGGCCGTCTCAGCCTCTTCCTCATCCTTTCTGCACATAGCCTCAATCACATCTGCCTTCTTAAGACCTGTTATACCCTTTATACCCCGGGCTTTGGCAAGGTCCTTAAGTACGGTAAGTGACAATGTCTCATACTTAGCTCTGTTACTCATACAAATCTCCTGTTTGAATCATCATTGTTTCTCAGTCATTCACTATCGGGATATAACACGAAGTGTGTCGATGTGCCGATTTGTCAACTATTCAGTATAAAATCCGTATCACAAGTATTAAAGCACATTGTCGGACAAAATGCAACGGTAAAATCATATCTTTTTTAGTTTGGCAAAACCCGCAAACATTTTCTTTATTCCAAATCCCTTGAAATCAACAGTCACTTCATAGTCACGCGCACCCTTAACAAGACTCTTGACAACGCCTTCGCCGAACTTGACATGTCTTACCGTATCGCCCACCGTGTAATCCGGAATGTCCAGGCTTCCCAAATCCTTACCGAGGGATATGGCTGCTCCTCCCGGTTTCTGCGACTTGACAAAACCGTTCGAAAGTCTGACAGAAGGCTTACCGTTTATACCACCCGTTCTCTCACCCGCAAGCACCGAAGCTTCATTGGCCATCCTGGCAGCCGTGGCTATAAAGGGCTTCGCATATGCATTCCTTGCACCGGGTGACGTTGCGGCCGGTCTGCTGCTTCCCGTAAAGGCATTTCCCGAATACGGCTTCCTTGCAAAGATCTCTTTAGTGTATCCCTCATTCGAAGGATCCACACGATCCTCCGGACGAAGCCTGACACCCGGAACCTTCATGTCAAGCAACTGTGTGGGTATCTCCTTAACAAATCTCGACGGTGCATTGAACTGTGTTTCACCCCTTACCATCCTCTGATTTGCGCAGGTTATGGTAAGCTCATCCATGGCACGTGTTATACCTACATAGCACAGCCTTCTCTCCTCTTCCAGCTCAGAAGGATCATCGCTGGTTATATTCATATACGAAGGAAACAGACCTTCCTCCAGACCCGTCAGATATACATGCGGGAACTCAAGTCCTTTCGCACTGTGAAGCGTCATGAGCAGGACCTTATTGCTGTCGCTTGAAACACTGTCTATATCCGCAACAAGAGCCACCTCTTCAAGGAAACCCGAAAGAGTCACCTCATCCGTATCCTGTTCCTCCTCATAGGCAACCACCTTGCTTATAAGCTCGTCAATATTTTCCTTCCTCTGATCCGCATCCTCCTTATCGGACGCCTCCATCTTCTCTATATACTCCGTTGTATCTAGCACATCCTTCACAAGCTCCTCCAGAGTAAGATGCGGCTGCTTGCTGCGAAAGACCTGTATCATACTGACGAACGCCTCAAGCTTACCGATTCCGCGTTCTATCGAAGGTATCTCATCCGCCTTCCTGAGCGCATCATAGAAGGTGAGATCATTGTTGTTCGCATATTCCTGTATCCTGTTTATCGTCGTTGCCCCGATACCCCTCGCCGGAACATTGATGATACGTTTGACCGCAACATCATCCCTTGCATTGTCGATAGTCTTAAGGTAAGCAAGTATATCCTTTATCTCACGTCTTGCATAGAAATTAACGCCGCCGACAACATCATATGGAATACCGCTCATGATAAGCTGCTCCTCAATAAGCCTGGCCTGCGCATTGGTCCTGTACAGTACGGCCTGTTCCCTGTAATCATGCTTACCCTCACGCTTATCCTTCATGATCGAGCTTACGACATATTCCGCTTCCTCATACGCCGTGCTGCACTGTCTGAAATGTATCCTGCAGCCCTCTCCCTTATCGGTCCACAGTGACTTGTCCTTTCTGCCCACATTATTTGCGATAACGGCATTGGCTGCGTCAAGTATGTTCTGCGTTGAGCGGTAATTCTGCTCCAGCTTCACCACCTTTGCATCACTGTACACCTTTTCAAAGTCGAGGATGTTCCTTATATTGGCACCCCTGAACTTGTAGATCGACTGATCGTCATCGCCCACAACACAGATATTCCTGTACTTATCCGCCAAGAGCTTGATCAGCTTGAACTGCACATTATTTGTATCCTGATACTCATCAACCATAATATAGCGGAAGCGGTCCTGATATGATTCAAGGATATCGGGCCATGCCGTAAACAGATCGACTGTCTTAAGCAGAAGATCGTCAAAGTCAAGAGCATTACTCTTCTTAAGCTCCTTCTCATACTCAGCGTATACCTTCGCAACCTGTCCCTCACGGAAATCACCCACGGCATCAAGCCTTAAATCCTCAGGAGTAAGAAGCTCCTCCTTGGCATGGGAAATCGCGGACAGGAATGCGCGCTCGGGCATCTGCTTGGTATCGATCTGAAGCCTCTTGCATATTCCCTTCATTACAGTCTTCTGGTCATCCGTATCATATATCGTGAAGTTGGTATCATAACCTATCCTGTCGATGTATCTCCTCAGTATCCTCACGCAGGTACTGTGGAAGGTTGCCACCCATATGCTCTCAGCACCGAAACCAACCATATCATCAACACGCTGTCTCATCTCACCTGCTGCCTTATTGGTAAAGGTGATCGCCAGTATGTTCCACGGATTAACACCGCACTCCTCTATAAGATATGCGATCCTGTTTGTGATGACCCTGGTCTTACCCGAACCTGCACCCGCAAGAATAAGAAGCGGTCCTTCCGTATGCAGTGCCGCTTCTTTCTGTCTTTCATTCAACATTTCAATTGCTTTACTCATTTTTCCCTCTATATTTCCCGATCACAGCCAAACCAGTTTTCCCCGGTACATACAGAAAGCCGGTGATATACACCGGCTTTCTACCTGAATGTACTGCCTGATCATTCGTTTTCGTTATCCTTGAGCCTTCCGAGCACCATATCATATCCGTCATTACCGTAATTAAGAGAGCGGTTAACCCGGCTTATCGTGGCCGTTGACGCCCCGGTCCTCTCGGCTATCTCAACATAGGTCTTCTTCTCCCTAAGCATCGTAGCAACCTCGAAGCGCTGAGACAGTGATATGATCTCATTTATGGTACAGATATCCTCAAAAAAAATATAACACTCTTCCTTATCACGAAGCTGTAATATCGCATCAAACAGATGATCCACAGCCCCGGTCCTTAACTTGGGATTCATTTAAAATTACCCTCTTTCATATACTTACGAAGCAATACCCAGTCTTGCGAACAGCTTGTTAAGAGAATCACCGTCCAGTATAAGCAACATATGATCGGTAAGCTTCTCCTCACCCATTATGAACTGTTCATCGATCACCAGTATTTTATCTCCAACCTCGGCATACTCATTAAGAGGTATCTTAAGTATTTCACCGACAGTATTTACATGATACTCGGGTATCATGATATCGACCTTCATATTTGATAAAGAAGCCAGAGCATTGGCATATGCGCCCGACGTGATATTACCCATTTCAGACAGAACCGACAGATCCATATCATTAAGCTCACTGAGATTGTTAAGCTCCTTGGGATAAAAGGTATTTATGATCCTTGATGCAAATTCCTTCTTAACAATGTGGAACATCATACCGGCAAGATCTTCCTTAACACCTATCCTTATTCCCAGAACCTCCGCACTCTCTCCGCCCAGAAACTCCTTGACCGAATCAAAATCAAGAAAACGAACGCTGGGTACCGACATATCCACGAAGGTATTTAGAAGCATTGCCAGGGCCGTGCAGGCATTACCCGAACCGATATTACCTATCTCCTTTAGCACATCTATCTGCATATCGCTGAAGCCGTCATACGTTCCCATTAGGTATATTCCTTTCTGTCGATAGTAGTTTAATTTTAGCACACTTTGATCTCTTTCGCAATTGCAGTGCACAAGTTTAATGTAAATTCGCTCAAAAAACAGTCGGAAGCGGCCGTCAAAACCGTCAGTTAAACTATTGTTAAACTTATAGTCCGCGCCTATACTTGAAGGTAAAGACAATTTACAAAACAAATGTAATACGGGGGCATAGATATGGAAGCATATACGATCTTCAAGAGTCTGGCTATAATAATCATATTTGCCAAGATATTCGGCATTATCGCAAGAAAGGTTAAGGCGCCGCAGGTTGTAGGCGAAATAATCGCAGGTCTTATAATCGGTCCCAGCCTTCTTGGTCTGGTTGAACCCACTCCCTTTCTTTCCCAGATGGCGGAGATAGGTGTGGTACTGCTTATGTTTTCCGCAGGTCTTGGCACCGACTTAAAGGAGCTTATGAAAACAGGGCCCGTTGCACTTTTCATAGCATGTTCCGGTGTATTCGTTCCTCTTGTGGGAGGATGCGTTCTCCACATGTGCTTCTACGGTTTTGTCCCGATAGGCCATCCCGACTTCGCCACCTCACTGTTCATCGGCGTTATAATGACCGCAACCAGTGTGAGCATTACGGTCGAAGCTCTCAAGGAGCTCGGTTATCTCAAGAGCAAGGTGGGAACAACCATACTGGCCGCTGCCATAATCGATGACGTCATCGGTATCATAGTACTTACCTTCGTTATAGGAATGAGATCATCCTCATCAGGCATCGGTAATGTATTGCTTAAGACGCTGCTGTTCTTTGTTTTCTCATTCTTTGTGGGAATAGCTTCATACCAGATATTTAAAAAGGTTGACAAGCGGTGGCCTCACACAAGGAGGATCCCGATAGCAGGACTGGCATACTGCTTTGCATTCGCGTATATAGCCGAGCGCTTCTTCGGCATAGCCGACATAACAGGAGCATACTTCGCAGGAATAATCCTGTGCAGCATTAAGGATTCCGATTATATCGCCGAAAAGATGGATATCAACTCTTATATGCTTTTTGGTCCCATATTTTTCGCAAGTATAGGACTTAAAACAGATATCGCGGATTTTTCACCGGGCATATTGTGGTTCTCGATAGCCTTTGTTGCCGTTGCACTCCTCACAAAGGTGATCGCCTGCGGCGCAGCCGCCAGATTATGTAAGTTCTCCTTAAATGACAGCCTTAAGGTAGGTGTGGGAATGATGACCCGTGGGGAGGTTGCGCTGATAGTATCACAAAAGGGACTATCCGTAGAAATGCTAAAGCCGGTGTATTTTACCAGCGTGATCCTGCTTATCATAGTATCATCAATAACAACTCCCATTGTGCTCAAGCTGCTTTTTGCAAAAGAAAAGAAGGCAGAGGTCTGAAAGACTTCTGCCTTCTCTTTTGCCGTATCATCTTAACCGTTGAACTTATATGAAAGCATCAGCGCCACCTGTTGGGCAAAAAGTGAAAGGTACATGATATCATCATTATCCATCCGGCTTATCAAAACTCCGTACAGTTTATCTCCATGATGTATTTCCGCCAGACAGTATCTGTTGCCTTTTTCATCCCCGTATTCGGAAGCAAAATCAAGTATACTCCGTTCCGAACTTACAACCGGACGGTTATCCCCTGAATATGTCATGATACCCTCTGCCTCTGTCTTGGATGCCACCAGATAAAGCTCTCCTTTATAAACCGCATCCACCCCGTCACTGTAACTTATCGGCTTATCTTTTATAAATAAATATATATCTGAATTGTCACAGTAATTCATCTTGTCAAGGGCAACGTAGTACATCTTCTCATCACCCTCATCCGCCACAAGGCTCATATTTCTGGATATAAGCGACATCTGCAGAGATTCTCTCTCATATCTCCCGCCGTCAACATCCGACATGTTCAGTATGCAGTTCTGCAGATACTTCATTCCCTCAACAAGAATATCGGCCAATACCTCGATCGCTCTCTGATCGGATGTTCCGCGTATCAGTGCCGATACATAATCCGAATATGAACGTATAAGGGAATTGAGTGAAATATATCTCCTGTATTCCGAATCTACAAGCCCGCGAAGCTGGTTTATCACCACTTCCGAATTAAGTGTCTCCTTTATGAGCCCGTTATACATAAGTATATCCCTGTTAACGGCTTCATAAATAATGTCATATACCTTATCACCTATTTCTTCGCGTACGTTTGAGATAAGTATCTCCTCACGCATCATCTCCGATACTTTTATTGCGTAAAATTCGGGATTGGTCCTTTCGGTCTCGTTCATCGGCGCATATCTGTGTACCTGTCCGAAGCTGCATCCGCATGACACCCTTTTCTGGAGTACGGTAGGCACTATACCGCTGTCCACTATGCCGTCACGGAGCAATGCAAGGATCTTCTCCACTGCAGTATATCCTTCATAATAAAAGTCCTGCATGATCGTGGTAAGCGGAGGATCCGAGGATACTGCCCTTGCGTCATCATCATAACCCGTAACCGCTATGGCACCGCTTATCATCCTTGGATTACCTATGGGGATCCCCCTTTTCTTAAGCACACGGTAAACAGCATACGCCATCAGATCATTGGCGCAGATTATCGCTTCGGGTTTCTCGTTCCTGTCAAGAAGTGTCTCAACCTCAACATCACAGTCCTCAACGAAATTACCGTCGATCATCATCCCGTCCGTAAACGTTATATCATTTTCAAGAAATACGTCTTCAAGTGCACGCCGGCGCTCAATGGCCTCACGATTATCTGATCTTCCCCCGACATACAGGAACTTCCTGTAGCCGTGGTAATTCACCATATGCTCCACTATCTTACGCATACTGTTGTAATTATCGTTTATAAGATAGCCCGTATTGTTTTTATCCGTGAATTCCTCAATAAGTATATACGGAATATCACTGTACATCTCAAGCAGCCTTCTCCTGACATCCTCATCCATGAATACGGCATGCGAACCGTAACAGATGATCATACCTTCCAGCTTGTTTGCACTCACATGCTGCCTCGTGAGCTCATTCATGAAATCATGATTCTTTTCGATAAGATCACCGTCCGTAAAGCTGTATGCAAGCTGCGTTCCCGCAAAGACAACAAGATCTATGCCAAGATCGTCAGCCGCCTGATACATGCCGTTTATAATATTTCTCATATAGGTAGCCATAGCGCTTCCTATGAGGACACCTATTCGTCTGCGTCTTGTAATCATTTATTACTCCTTGGAATTCTTAAGCGGTGTTATCTTATAAACAAGCATATACTCATTAAGATTTGACTTCCTGTAGAAACTCATGCGAACACGCTCCATTACCTTAACCGCATTCTCATATGAATCCACGGGGAACATGATCGCATACTGATCATCCGAATATCTGCAGATGCTGTCACCCATCCTCAGCTCATGCTTGCAGCACTCAAGCAGTGCCGACATCGCACGCTCATTCTTGAGGGGCTCGTGTCTGTCCTTTATCTTGGACCTTAAAGTAGCCATAGTAAGGAACATTGTCTCTCCGGTACGCATAAGCAGCCTTCTCTGCAGCCTGTATACTTCACGGAACATATCATATTCACATACAAATGCAGTGTTCTCGGAGCTGTCCGTTTCCATCTCTTCCTTGACACCGCCGATAACCCTTACCATATCCTTTGCTGCGTTTCTGAATGTTGAATACTCATTGCGGTATTCATCATCCTCAAGTCCCTTCTGCATTGCAAGTCCCATCTCATTTTCAATATCCAGAGAAACCGGAATAAATTCCTGAACCTTATTGCAGACGTCTATAATTCCGTTGTAATCCTGTCTTAACTTAAGCAGCTCAATGTATTCAAGCGCCACGCTGACATACTCATCACGCAAAGATACCGCCTTGGGTACAACCCAGTGCTCCTCATTGGAGTCGGGAAGAAGATTACCGGTATACAGATCCATGGCAGTCTTAAGAAGCTCAGCCTTCCCGGGATCCGAAGCCGGACATCCCAAGGCCTTTTTCACTGCATCCTCGAACTTATATATATCTATCGATACATCAAGATCCGGATTCCACTGATATGCACCTCTGCGGCTGATTATCGAATTATCAAGAGCATCTATTTCAGCATTCTCAACCAGCGCTCTGTAACGGTAAAGCAGTGTACGCAGCGCAGTACCCGGATTGGCATAATCCTCACCGGACCACAGCAGTTCAAACAATTCCTTATGCGATATCGGTTTCTCCTTATTCAGAAGCAGATAACAAAGGAACAGCTTGGTCTTTCTTGTATTCGACAGACTCTCAAGTATGGGCTTTCCATCCATATATATACCGAATCCGTTAAATAATGTTATTGTTACTTTTGATGCCATATTCACCTCCATAATAAGTCACAAATATATTCAATTATGATAATATCACCTAGTGATTGTAATTGCAAGCCTTTTCTTACCTTTTTGTGACTATTCAGAACAGCACATATAGTTTAAAATATCAAATTTACCACCTCTTTATTTACTACTATATTATTATTTCCCCTTACATATATCCTTCCCCCGGCCATCAGCAGCCCTTCAACATTGACTCCTTCCTCTACGACAATGCTTCCGGACGTCATTACAGTTCCCGTAAAGTCACTGTCAAGCACCACATCCTCACCCGAAACTATCCTGCTGTATGCGCCCGTGTATGTCTCATCCTCATCACTCACATAAGCTTCCGCAGCCTTAAGGCGTACTGTCTGCTTATCCATTTCTCTGATCACCCCGTCATAATACTCACTGTCGATAAATCCATCAGTATCCGACCGAAGGAACAGATTACCGTTCAAAGTATACTCTGTATTATCCGGAAAATGCTCTATTTCATTCAGAGTATTGGCATAGACGGATATCTCCCCATCCTCATCTCCGAATATGACAAAGGCGCCTTTAATATTTATATCTCCCGTCGTCACCACCGAACCCGCATAAAGTCCCAACTGTGTGGTCAGTATGTTTATGCCGCCGTACGGATCCTTCTCTCCGTATGCATACTCTTCTTCCCTGCCTTCCTCATATTCATGTGTTCCGGCATAGACATTTCCCACTATTGTCGAGGTCTGCCCCGTAATATAAATACCCTCCATTCCTATCATGCTGTAATCGCCGATATTGAATACTGCAGAAGAGAATTCGATCTTGGGAGGCTCTATGACCATATCATACTCCGCTTCCCGTACGGTCTCGCCATTTTTTATATACCGGACGACAACATCCCTGAATTCATATTTATTCAGCTTTCCTTCCTTCTCGTCATAATCCACATAAAGAGACGGCAAAGGTGCATCTGAAAGCTTAAGTTCGGCACCCTCAACCTCGGGAATACACTCCATAAGCTTCCCGGCTGTCAGGGAACCCTCTCCGAAATACTCCTTTACCGCATCAATATAATTTAAATAATATTCATTTCTGTCTTCACTTGCGAGCATTCCGGAATTCCCTTTTGTGCGGTTTTCCTCCGAAAGCATTGTCTGATAAACATCCTCAGCTATCCGGTCACAGACCTCCTTAACACGGGCAGTCATATCCTGTTCCGCATCGTAAAGCGTCCTGTCTGCGGTATTGCCTGACTTCTGTTCCGCAAGCATACGTGTTATGTCAACCATCTGTATACAAACAAGTACCACCGTCAAAACGGTGATACTGATCATGATCAACGCAAATAAAGATTGTTTGTGCATTCTTTTCATTTTAACTCCGGGAGTAAATGTACAGCCTTCACATTGATGTGACAAGATCAAACAGCTTAAGCATTGGAAGCAGCATACACAGCAGGAATATGAGCATGACCACTGCCATGACTATGATCGCGACAGGTTCCTTTCTCGCGGTCTGACGCTCCTCATCACGTGTGGCTGCTTCTTCATAATACTCATAGACATGCTTCAGCATCCTGGGAGTATCTCCCATCTCTTCACCAACCGATATCATCTGCAATATCATGATAGGAAAGAAATCAAACACACAAAGAGCATTGGACAGAGTAGAGCCTGTCGAAGCTGCACCTGCTGCCTCGATCAGCTTCCCCATCAGGAACGGATACTCCACAAAGGAATGTGCCGTAACGAAAAGTGCATCCTTTGTTGTAACGCCCACCTCAAGAAGTGCTTTCATATATCTTGCAAACTTGGAATAAATATATTCCCTTCTGTAGGATCCCTCCTTAACGCTGCGTTCATTCAGACGGTATCCGATCACATCATAGTCAACAGCCAGCTTAAACACTATGATCCCCACCAGAATAAGAACCGATATTATTATGAACAGCCATCGGAAATTCTTTACAGTCTCCATAGCCTCCGACAATGTCGAAGCCGAACCCGTCAGTTGCATTTCCACGGAAGAAAGCATGTCAGCAAACGCGGGAAATACCATCAGGCCTACGATCAGCATGACAATTATCGAAAAAGCGACAGTCATGACAGGATAGAATACCGACAGCTTCCGCTTCTGTGCCCTTTCATCCTCCAGGGCATATATCTCACCAAACTGTTCAAGCGCCGATGCAACCTTGTCATTCTTCTCGGCAGCAGAAACCGCTATGGTAAGAGCAAATGGAAAACAGCCGCTTATTTTCATTGCTTCGCTGAGCTCCTTGCCCGATTTGACATTATTATATACCACATCAAGCGCTTCCTTCAGTTCATCATCATAGGTCTGATCCCTGACAATACGAAGCGTGCCCGGTATGCTGACTCCGGATTCGTGTATCCTGGAAAACTCGATGCACATATTGCTCAATGCCCGGAAGGGAATGGTACCGCCGGCTTCTTCTTCACTTATTTCCACATTATCGAATTCTGTCCTGCCTTCAACGGTATATGTTGTGATCTCACCACTGTCCGTTTCCTCCGGACGGTCACTGTGATCATGTCTGTGATGCCTGTGTCCGTGATCACGGTCATGTTCCTTATCCTTCTCTTTTTCCTTTCTGCGCCCTCTCTTCTTACTACGCCCGTCATCCTCTTCGTCATAGTCGTCATTGACCATTGCATTTTTGAATTCACTCCAGTTTCCCGTCGGAGCATCCTGATACGGAACGTATTCCTCCTGCCTGTTTTTCTTTCTTCTTTTTTTCTTTAATGATCTCTCATCTGTATCTTCATCGTTTTCCGGTTTCTTTATTTCAGCTATTTCAAGGAATTCAAGCTCTCCCGATCCCTCGTCCCCATCATCTGACTTTTCGTCCTTTTTGCCGTGTTTTTTCTTCGAAGCTGCTATTCTCCCAAACAGTCCTCTTATGCCGCCTTCATCCTCGCCTTCATCCTCATATGCATATTTATCTTCGTCTTCATATTTATCTTCATCTTCAAACTCATCTTCGTACCTGAATTGTGCTTCAGGATCACCTTTATATGAAGCCCTGTGCGACCTGTTGTGTGATTTTTCACGCACGGAAACAGGCAGAGACTCATCCTGCCTCCGCTCATTGAAGAAATCCTCTGTAAGGATCTCTTTGTCATCCGTTATGGGTAAGAAATCAAACTCATCACTCATCAGTACTGCCAGCTCCGTTTATGGCATTGTTCGATACAACCGGCCTGTCGGCCTTTTTTGTAACCGCCTCCCTTAAGGCAGGTACAAAGGATGCATAGTCAACCATACTGATATCCAGGTCTACTTCTTCATCTACCCCTTTTATAAATCCCCTTTCGGTATACTGCCATATGGTAAAATCATACATGAAATCATTCTCATCAAGATACTGCGGAGCCCAGAAATCGTAATCCTGAAGGGCTTCATAATCAAGTTCTCTCCTGATCCAGTTCTCTGATGCGTAGATCATCGGATAGTATCCCGCTTCCTTTATCCTCTCACAGAAAGCAACACACATCGCCGATCTGCTGTCCTCATCTATTTCACTAAGGTTTGTACGCGCCTGTGCGTCCGATACATATTCCGTATCAAAGGCAACCGGATAACTGATCTCATAATCCTTTATCGTATCAATTACAAATTCGGCCTCCTCCACGGCCTCTTCCTCACTCACTGCCTGTGTAAAGAAATACACACCGAGAGGAATTCCTTTCTCATTGCAGGCCTTCGCATATTCGTCGAACTTCTCATCCTTTATAAGACCGCCCTCCGAATATCCTCTGTATCCGCATCTTAATATTACAAAATCGACCCCGGAATCCGCAAGCTCATCCCAGTTAACATTTTCCTGATGATAGCTCAGATCCACTCCAAGCCATGATATACTGTTACCCTCTTCATCATGATAGGCCATGAAGCCGTCTTCATCCGGATAGAAATTCCCTGTATTGTAGGAGTTGATCGGGATCTGACCGAATACCCGCTCTCTGGCAGGGATGAAAATCTTATTGGCAAATTCCTCGTATTCATCCTCTCCTGCAGTGATAACTACCTGCGGGCCTTCCGAAGCAGCATTATCCGAAACCGTACTTTCATTTACGGCATCGGCCTTCGCGGCTGCCTTTTTGGCAGACAGACTTCCTATAACAAAACCCGAAAGCAATCCCACTGCAAATATGATCGCCCCCAGCGCTCCCAAAACCATAAACAATTTTGTTCTGTTTGTCAGCCTCTTTTTCAACCAAACCCCTTTCAAAAAAACAGAGATGCAAAGATGCATCTCTATTTCTTTAATCTTTTGTAATACGACTGCTACTTCCCCTAATACACTACTTTAATCAAATAAAACCGTATATATCTAGAAAAGGCACAAGTTGTAAAACCAGATTATAACTTTGTAACGTTTGTTGCCTGAGGTCCTTTTTCACCCTGAACTACATCGAACTCTACAGAAGCGCCCTCGTCGAGAGACTTGAAGCCTTCCATGTTAAGTCCTGAATAGTGAACGAATACGTCCTGTCCCTGCTCATCAGAGATAAATCCGTATCCCTTCTGGTTATTGAACCACTTTACTGTACCTTTCATTGTAGTACCTCCAAAAAAATAAATATTAATAGATGTTAATAACACCGTTTTGATAGTATCACATTTGACAACTCTTGTAAAGTTTATTTTATTGTCCGGATTGTGGCATCT
>CAMORO010000013.1 GCA_946623875.1 uncultured Lachnospiraceae bacterium
AAATGATTTCTTGAAATTTTCAAGGATGGTTTATACTATTAGATTTTCAAGGTGCAACTGCTTCAGTCTGGTAAGAAGTAAAACGGAGAAGGAGGGATTTGAACCCTCGCGCCGCTATTAACGACCTACTCCCTTTCCAGGGGAGCCCCTTCAGCCGCTTGGGTACTTCTCCAAAGATTACCAATGAACCCAAAACAACTGAAACAGATACAATATTTAATTGAATACTTTCGTATTCAGCGGAGAGGATGGGATTCGAACCCATGTGCCCGTGAAGGCAAACGGTTTTCAAGACCGCCTCGTTATGACCACTTCGATACCTCTCCCCGGTCGTTGATTACCCATTATTTTACGCTGACCAGTTTCTCGTCAGCGCATTTAATATATTAACAAACGATATTATCAATGTCAATCACTTTTTTAAAATAACTATGCTTTTTAATCAGCAACCTTAATTTTATCTCGGGATGTTTCTCATTTTTCCTTCAGGCTGTCCCGCAGTCCCTTTCTGAAAGGCTCTATGAAATAATCCATTACACTCCGTGTCCCTGTTATTATGTCACAGGTTCCCTCTGCTCCGTTACGGTAATTTAATACCGGAGCATCGATAAGCTTTATCTCAACAGGATATACATTTCCGCTTCCCTCTACAGATACCGTTATTTCGGAAACCTGCCATCCATGCACCGGTTATTCCACTTATCGCTATATCCGCACTTACACCCGCAATGATACCTGCTGTTTCATAGTATCTCCTGTCAATAAAAGCTTCATTTGCATTCGGTATCTGCCCATATAATCATGATCCCATACTGTTCCATCTGAAAACCTGATAGTACATTATCCCAATTACAATATGCCAACTGTGTTGCAATCATTAATTCTTTGTCTGTATAAATCCTACTCATTTTTCTATAGCTTCCTTTCTTATCCTGCAGTATTCATTATAATCTATCATTAGTTTTCCATTGTTTTCATCATACTTAAATTGGTATTTATTTTTCCACATCATATCACGAAAATAACTATCCTCAATTGTTTCTCTTTTCAAATAATCTCTTACTTTTTGTAATTTATAATCTGCGATTACAAATATGTTAACTGCAATAGGCGGAATAATATGTTCATTTATAAGTTCTTGTATCTCATTTTCAAATATTTTATACTCATCCTCTGGTTTTGTATTATAGTATTCGCTAATAGGAAGATATATAACAACACCAGCGTATGTGCCATAATCCCTTTCATCTTCTTTAGCCAATTCATATGTTAAATCAACATATGAATTTAATGAGTATTCTTTATCACGTTCATTTAATTTGAAAGCATATAATGAAAATCCGTCTATATAGTAATCATCCCATAAATCGTCCAAACATTTACTTACCTCATCCCTGATTTCATCTTCAATAATCTCATCCAAATAACGATCATAGATTATTCTTCCGTCCTTAAATAAATTAGCCTCAAATACCACAGAATCGTCTTTTGTTGGAGAGCATACTGCATAAAAATCTTTCCATGCCTGTTGATATATATTTCTTACTTCAAATTCTTCATTATATTTTTCGTATAATGACTTTTTTGCAATCTTTTCCAAATGCTTGTCAGAATAAAACCGTTGCGTCCATTCCCCACATCCCACCAATAATGTCATCGAAAAAATAAACACTATTACAACTGATATAAAACTTCTGCTCTTCATAACATCCTCTGATACTTTATTCATTCCCATATATTCTCCAATATACACAACTCGCACTTCATCTGCCAATAGTTCTGTATTTTTTTAATTTATTGAAATTGCAAAAACGTCGATATCACATAGTTCAGCACATGTGACATCGACGTTTATCGTAAATGACTTACTTATATCTAATTTAACCATTTACACCATTTCTGATGCACTTTATTTCTTTTGTGAAGCATTCAGCTAACCCAACAGGATTATTGCAAACATCCTATACAATAACATTAACACGATGTCTTCAATAAATATAATCGATGACATCATCATTTGAGTACTACCATGTCAATAAAACAACAGTTGATAATCTTACAAACAAGCTCTTGTCAAAGTATTACCGGCTCCTCTCATTTTGTAAGCCGCTGTTTCATTGACAGCGCGCATACAGGGCACGTTTTGATGCATTCTGAGCAGCGTATGCATTCCGGACTGTTCGGATCAGTTTTCGGATCAATATTCATCCCGCATACATTTAAACAGGCGTTGCAGTTTATACACTTGTTCGTATCAACCGACATCCTTATTATGGCGACCCTGTTAAACAAGGCGTAAAAGGCTCCCAGCGGACAGATATACTTACAGAAGGGTCTGTAAATTAAGACCGATGACAGCACGCATATGATAAGAAGCAGGAACTTCCACCGAAAGAGCGCTCCGGCAGCCGCTCTCATACCCTCGTTCAGGATCACAAGCGGAATGCCTCCTTCAAGAGTCCCTACGGGACACAGGAACTTACAGAAGAAAGGCTCGCCCATACCCATTTTGTCCCTGAAGAAAAAGGGAAGCGCAAAGACAAGTATGACCAAAACGGCGTACTTAAAATATCTCATGACTTTATCAATTCCGGCAGGTATATGAAGCTTCGGCACGGGAATCTTATACAAAAGTTCCTGAATAAGACCAAACAGACACAGCCATCCGCAAACAAACCTTCCTGCTATCAGACCTATGGTTGCAAGATATCCGACAACATAAAAGGCGAATTTCCTGTGTTTACCGTCAAAAATGGCCTGCATGGCTCCTATGGGACAGGATCCGAGTGCTCCGGGGCAGGAATAGCAGTTCATGCCCGGAACGCATAATTTCTTGAGCGGTCCCCGGTATATGATCCCCTTTACAAAACCCTTCAAATACCCGTTTGATAAAAGCCCCCACAATATCTGTACGGTCTTTCTCTTTATCCTGTGGTTTTTTAAATCCTCTTTACCCAATGCCTATACACTCCATGCATATATTGACAGCTTTCTGCAGGACGATAAGATGCTCGCCCCTGCACACTCCAAAGATGAGTGCTGCTATCGAAGCCGCAAGCATTACGAGTGTTACCACTCCCGGGATTTCTTCCTTATTATTCATATCCGAATTCCCCGGATCACGGGGACAGGTTCCCTGTTCTTCACGTATCATGTCGCATTCCTTACTTCCCGCTGTCTGCCTTATCGAGAAGTCCGGTGATAATGCTCTCCCATTCTTCTCCGCTTCTTGATCCTACCATCGGGCTTGTCAGCAGGTTCCCTTTTTCATCAACAAAGAACGTCGTGGGAACTGCCGTGATCTGTGTGTATCGCATAAGATCCGCTCCTGCGAAGCATACCGGGTATTCCACACCGGTCTGCTTCAGGATATCATCTGCATCCTTAAGGATATTTGGTATCAGACCGCCGTTTTCGTAATCGGTCGCATCTGTTGTCACTCCCACTATCTCAAAACCCTTATCCTTATATTTCTTCTCGATCTGCGCAAGCTCCGGCATTCCTCTTATGCAGGGGCCGCAAAAGGTTCCCCAGAAATTAAGCATGGTCACCTTATTTCCCGTAACATATTCGGAGAGACTCTTCTCATTCTGCGACTCGTCATAAACCTTGAACCCGATAAGACCGGCTTCCGTTCCGACCGCCTCTTTACTTATATCACCCGCCTTGCCGGCTTCATCTGTATTTTCACAAGCCGTTGTTAAGCCTACAGCCAATACAAAAGCTGTCATTAATATAAGTGATTTTCTTTTTATCATGCTATGATCTCCCTTGGATTTGTCATTAAAGCTTCCGCTATTTTCATGTCTTCCGGTGTTGTTATCTTAATGTTTTTATACGATCCCTCAGATATGTGTACCGGTAATGTCCCGAAATGTTCCATGACCATGGCATCATCCGTTATTTTCATTCCATCCCGTAACAGCCGCTTTTCCATATCGATCATTTCCTCGTATGCGATCAGTATATCCTTAAACCGGAAAACCTGAGGAGTCTGCATCTGCCACACATGCGAACGGTCCGGAGTTTCAACGGCAACCCCGTTGTCATCAACGATCTTGATAGTATCCTTAACGGGCACGGACACTATAGCGGTTCCGTATTCCTTTACTGTTGCATAAGCACGGTTCAGTATTTCCATATCAATAAATGGTCTGGCTCCATCATGGATAAATATATAATCACAATCCCATGCGGCTCTGAGACCATTCAGCACCGAATGATATCTTTCCTTACCTCCCAAAACAACATCCGTAGCCTTGGTAATGCCATAACGCTCAATGATATCTGTTTGTACATATGATACATCCGCCGGTGAAGCCACCACTATTATCCTGTCTATAAAGCTGTCCTGAAATGCCTTGAGAGAATAATACAGAACCGGTTTCCCACACAATTGAAGGTATTGCTTGGGCGTTTCAGTATTCATTCTCTTTCCTTTACCCGCAGACAGCACGATCGCTGTGCATATGTATTTCATATATGTATCGCGCCCCCTTTGTCATAAGGGGGTACCGCTTGCAATATGCATTCGTTATCACGAATGTCATAAGGCGGTGGATTCCTTATGACGGTTCTCAGCTTTCATAACCTTCTTTACACTACCCTGTATGATCCGTCATTACGTTTCAATTGCCGATCAGATTAACTCTTCTTTTATCCGGGTGTTCGATATAGTAATTCTCTTTATCTTCGTACATTCGCTCATCGGCTTCCCTGAGCGCCCTGTGAATATCGGAGGAATTCTCGGCAATACTGTAACCAATGGCAAATGTCACACCTTCGTAATTCCCGCTTGCCTTCCTCAGTTCTTTTACCTTCTTTGAAAGCTCCTTCTCCTTTATCGCGGGAATTATGACCGTAAATTCATCTCCGCCCGCTCTGTAGATCATCTTTTCACTGAATACCTCTCTCAAGGCGCTTGCCGCATCCTTTAACAGCCTGTCACCAGCCGCGTGTCCATGAACATCGTTGACTGCTTTCAGGCCATTCAGATCCGTAAACACTATTCCGATGGTTGTATTCTGCTGATCTCCTTCTCTGCTGATCTCATCAACCAGATTGTTCATCTCATTACGGTTATTGACTCCCGTAAGCATATCACGCGAGCTTAACACCTTGAGTCTGTCAACCAGCATATGATTGGCCAGCTCCGAAGCAAGTATAAAAGTTGTAAGCTCAAGTGTTTCCTTGATCATTCCTGCATCTTCGGCATTAAAATTGATCGCCCATATATACCCGAGAAGTTCATTTCGTGATTTCAGTGAAAACAGGACTATCGTTTCCACTCCGGCACTCTCAAGTGATTCCACCCATATCGGATTGCGTTCCCTGACAACCTCCATATCCTGTCTGTTCTTAACTATAAGACAGTTACTGCCCGATATGGTATCCTCCCATGTTTCAACTATATTGTAAAATTTATCATCCACATATTCCTTCATTGAAAGAAGGCTGGATCTGTCTTCAACATCCTCTCCGAGAACCCAGCATCTTCTTTCAACAGGATCGGTCAGGAGTATGCAGCAGTACTCTGCCTTACATAACTCACGTATATCACCTATTACCTCATTAATGGTCTGATCGAAATCGCTCGTCCCGCGAAGCTTGATACAGGTCTCAAGTACAGCACCGGCCACTTCACCCGAAACATTGGACAGTCTTTTGGAGTCTGCGACCATATTGATCTCCATTGTATATGTACAGTAGCAGATATTTCCGTCCTCCGCATCCACCGGAAGGAAAGTCATGTTAAACCAGACATCATATCTGTCGGGATGAGCATATGAATGAAGACATTTCTTCTCAACAGCGGAACGGTAGCAGAAATCCTCGAAATTAAGATCCCTCGTCATATAACATGTATATTCACTGTTTGGTTCGAACTTTTCTTTAAACATACGGACTCCCGGCATCGGATGCTCAATGGAATCTATATAGCTCTTATTTCCGGCGACCAGGCATATTTTGCCGTAGCCTCCGCCTTCAAGCTTTTCAACAGAAACAACGCAGGTCATTGCCGCAATTCCATCACAAATCTTCTGAAAGTCCATATGCGCCCTCCTCTTTTATCACATACTGTTACTCTCACTGCCGACAGATATCCTAATTAATTATAACCATAACTATGCCCTCTCTCCAAGCTTAAGATTGGGTACCGCATTCAGGGTCAGATCACTGCGTACTCCCCTGATAAATTCATAGTATCCCGCAACACCGATCATTGCGGCATTGTCGGTACAGTATACCGGTGAAGGATAATATAATTCTATATTGTTGATCTCACACGCTTCCTTCATCGCTGCACGAAGTGCGGTATTGGATGCAACTCCGCCGGCAATCGCGAATTTCTTAAACCCGAATGACTTAAGCGCTTCCATCGAATGCTCCACAAGCACATCCGTAACTGCCTTCTGGAATGATGCTGCCACATCCTCCACCATTATTTCCCTTCCCGCCATACGCTCCGTGTTAAGATAATTAAGAACTGCCGACTTTAACCCGCTGAATGAAAAGTCATATTCTTCATCTATTACCTTTGGCCTTGGAAAATCAATCGCCTCCGGATTGCCGTTTTTTGCCGTTTTATCTATCTTGGGTCCTCCGGGATATCCGAGCCCTATCGCTCTTGCGACCTTATCGAAGGCTTCGCCCGCAGCATCATCCCTGGTACGCCCCAGTATCTCATATTCCCCGTAATCAGCCACTCTTACAAGGTGCGTATGTCCGCCCGAAACCACCAGAGATACAAACGGAGGTTCAAGATCTGTATGTTCAATGTAATTGGCACAGATATGGCCTTCTATATGATGTACCCCGATAAGCTGTATTCCTGTCGCAAAGCTTATGGCCTTGGCTTCGGCCACACCCACGAGCAGCGCACCCACAAGTCCCGGACCGTAGGTTACCGCTATTGCATCCATTTCATTCAGCGCCATTCCCGCTTCCGAAAGAGCCTGCTCGATGACCTGATTGATCCTTTCGATATGCTTTCTGGATGCTATCTCCGGAACCACACCCCCGTATAGGGTATGGATATCTATCTGTGAGGAAATAATATTGGACATGACAAAGCGGCCGTTCTTAACAACAGCCGCAGCAGTCTCATCACATGAGCTCTCTATTGCAAGTATATGTATGTCTTTGTTATCCATTACTTTTCCTTCTGAATATCCTTATCTATCCTGATGACACCCTGTGTCCAAAACGGTATCATTCGTAGTTCTTCTCATCATAGATACGCCAGCCGAATATCTTCCAATGTCCGGAAACATCCTTTCTTAACAGGAACTCCTCCTGGGTCGCCACAAGGGATGTACCTTCCCGGACCGTAAAAACACATAACGCCTTGGCCCAGTCCAGTCCTTCATATTTGTAATAATCTATATCTGCCGCGGATGAAACCGAATAACTGGAAATTGACCTGTCGTGACTCTTGAAAATATCGATATCCGCCTTCAGCATCGTATAATAGTCTTCATCCGTCTGTTGTGCTATGAGCTCCTCATCGAGCAGTGCCCTCGACTGAAGTGCAAGCTGCTGAAGCTGTTCTTCCGTATAATTCTCACTGTAAAAGCAGCGGGTTATCTCGCTGTAGAACTTAAGCACCTCCTTGGGTGTTGCCGGATAATTGTTGTCAAGATTTCTTGCAAGAACCTCTTCGACAGGCGTCAGTGTCGAGGGTGTTGCACGGCTCGGCCTGTTTCTTAATGCAAGCATGGCAAAGCCGCCGACAACTATTGCTGCCAGCACGAGAAGTATTATTATTCTCTTTGCGCCTTCACCGTTTTTCTTTTTCTTACGAGCCATATCTATCCTGTATATCTGTTATCATGACGGGTCTTAATGCTATTAATCCAATAGATATATTTATAAAAGCGTTTTATTCAAATTCCAGCTCGATGCTTCTTCCGTCCTTTGCAACGTGTGTATTGGGAAATATTTCCCTTACCTGCTTCTCATAGTTCTTAGGGTATGACAAAGAGGGACTGAAATGCGTAAGCCACAATTCCTTAACACCGGCATCCTTCGCCATTCCGGCCGCTTCATAAAAAGTCATGTGTTTATGTTCCCTGGCTTTCTCCTCCATACCCGGCTCGCCATACATACCCTCACATATGAACAGATCGGAGTCCATGGCATTGTCAACTATCAGGCCTGTCGGTCTGGAATCGGTACAGTAGGTCAGCTTGATCCCCTTACGAGCTGGGCCAAGCACCATATCCGGAGTAAATATCTTCCCTTCGTATTCAACGGTTTCACCCTTCTGCAGAGGGTTCCACAGCTTAAGCGGAATACCGGCTTCCTTAGCCGCATCAACGGAAAATTTCCCTGCTCTGTCTATATAAATACTGTATCCGTAACAGGTTATATTATGATTGGCTCTGAAGGCCTTCAGCCTGAAGCCATCCATCTGTATTTCCTCTTCCTGATCGGATATCTCTGTATAAACTATCTCAAAGGGTAATTCGGGTGCTATCACGCGAAGCGAATTGACCACGCGGGTCAGGCCCTTGGGACCTATCATATGAAGGGGCTCTGTCCTTTCGGCATTACCCATGGAGAGGAGCATTCCGGGAAGTCCGCTTATGTGATCTGCATGAAAATGTGTAAAACACATCACATCTATCGGTTTCGGGCTCCATCCCTTCTCTTTCATTGCGATCTGTGTACCTTCACCGCAATCTATCAATATACTGCTGCCGTTGTATCTCATCATCAGGGCAGTCAGCCATCTGTAAGGCAACGGCATCATTCCGCCGGTGCCAAGCAGGCATACATCTAACATTATCTCATCCTAATCCTAACTGTTTTATCCGTTCCGCAGCCACATAATAAGAGCATCATCTTTGGGATGATCGTAAAATCCTTTTCGGATTCCCTCCGTCTTAAAACCTAGAGCCTCGTACAGCCTGATGGCAGCCGTATTTGAAGCACGAACCTCAAGTGTATAATTCCTGCCGCCCGCTTCACGAGCCTTATTCACGGTTTTCTCAACTATCGATCTTCCTATACCCTGTCTGCGATGACCGGCATGAACCTGAACGTTTGTTATATCTACATCTCCCAGTATATTATGATATACCGCAAGACCTACTATCCTTCCTTCATCCTCCGCCACAACACAGCCCTTATCGGGATTGCCGATAATCTCCTCAAAATCATTGCGCTTCCACGGATCGGCGAAATTAAGCGCTTCAAGCTCCGCAACCGCATCAAGATCCTGTTGTGCCAGATCACGTATTGTTATCATTACTCCGTTCCGTATACTCCGTATTTCACCCGGACTGAGCACTAAGACGCTCCCTTTCCGCCTGGGAAAGCCTCAGATACTCGGGCTTATGTTCTGCCGCAGTCTCGATCCTGCCTTCTTTATAATACTTCCCGGCAAGTACGGCCAGGGCTCCTGCCCGCTGTCTTGACATATGCGCGGGAGCATATGCGTGTTCGACGGTTAACGCTTCATCGAGCTTATCCCTGTACACGGGAACCCCGTCACCAAGGAACAGAACCTCATCCCCCATTTCGTTAAGGATATCCTTAAGTTCTTCAACCGATATTGCACATGCTTCCTTAACCGTAATAAGTTCACCGTTATCAAAGCGGTATAATCCTGTATATACCTGCTCTCTTCTCGCATCCATGATCGGACAGACGAGCTTATCCGATCCCCAGACATTCATTGCAAGAGCATCCAATGTCGACACCGATACTACAGGCTTTGAGAGTGCCAGTCCCAGTCCCTTTGCAGTTGCACTTCCTATCCTTAATCCCGTAAAGGATCCCGGTCCCTTAGCTACCGCTATCGCATCTATAGAACCAAGGTCTAGCTCCGTCATCGAACGGATATCATCAAGCATCGGGACAAGCGTCTGCGAGTGCGTCTTTTTGTAATTAACAGTATATTCCGCAAGTAACTTTTCATCCTCGAGAACCGCAACGGTTGCTGTAAGTCCCGAGCTGTCTATTGCAAGCAGCTTCATATTTGTAAATCCTGTTCCGTATCTGTTTAATGATCAGATCTTTTCATCGACAAGGATCTTCCTGTAATCCATTCCCTTTGACAGATCCTTTGATATTTCGATCCTGTGTGCATCCCCCGGTATGAGCCCGGCTATAATATCTGCCCATTCTATAAGAGTCACTCCGTCGGAAAAGAAGTAATCCTCATACCCTATCTCATCCATCTCCTCAGGCTCCCCGATCCTGTATACATCGAAATGATACAGGGGTATACGGCCATCCCCGTATACCTGAAGTATTGTAAAGGTGGGACTGTTAACATACTCTTTTATATCAAGTCCCGCGGCAAACCCCTGGGTGAACACTGTCTTTCCCGTTCCAAGATCTCCGATGAGAGTATATATTTCGCCCGGTTTCGCTGCTTTTCCCAGCCTTTCTCCAAGCTTATATGTTTCCTCACTGCTGTTTGTCTCGATCACCATCAGGTACTATCCTTTAATCCTTACTCTGTCTGACGGAACACCGTTCTTTATAAGCTCAACCACCCTGCCATAATCATCTCCCAGAGCTTCCCTGGGAAAAATGGTTGCGGCAACTCTGTTTGTGTACAGTATAAGGTTCTTTTTGGTACTGCGTACCTTCGCGATCGTATCCCATGCAGCATCCATATGTTCTTCCATAACATCAAGTGACAGCTTTTCCTCGTCAAGCGTATAATGCAGAGTCTCCTTAAAAACAGGATTCAGCTTCACCTGTTTGGCAGCCTGAAAATACCTTTCGACCGGAAGATAGAAAAGAACTACCACAGCCGCAATAAGATGAATCGGATTACGGGAAACCGCAAACGAACATCCGAGTATCACGGAAATGGCAATAACAAGCCAGAACTGCGTACTCGTTACCGTATAGTACATCATATAATCATACATGACGGGAACTGTCATCTTTACGTCAAATTCAATCTTCATCGCTATCCTTAGTTGTTATTATTCAGAACAGGCTCTGTTCCTAATAGTTGCAATCGTTATATTATACCACATAATCCGGCCTGCGTCCATTTGCCGGATCACACCTTCATGCTCAGTGATATCCTTTTCCTGCCGGCATCAACATCCAGAACTTTGACATCAACAATATCCCCTACGGATACAGCCTCAAGAGGATGTTTTATATATTTATCGGTCATCTGCGATATGTGGACCAGGCCGTCCTGATGCACGCCTATATCCACGAATGCGCCGAAATCTATAACATTCCTGACGGTTCCCTTAAGTACCATACCGGGCTTAAGATCCTTCATTTCAAGAACGTCGGACCGCAGGATCGGCCTTGGCATATCATCTCTCGGATCCCTTGCGGGCTTTTCGAGTTCTTTAACTATATCCGTCAGCGTGATCTCTCCGATACCGAGTTCGGCAGCCATCTTCTTCTTATCCCCGATCCTTTTCTCTATTGAACCGGGCCTTCCTGCTTCCTTTTTATCCTGTACATCCCGAACCGGCCTGCTGTCACCGGTCTCCCCCATGGCCGCAGCAATAGCCTGTCCGAGGGCGGTACTTGCACTCCTGCCGCCAGACTGTCTGTTATTATCCTTCCTGTTCTTTCTATCATTCTGTGCCGTTTTCTTATCGGCATGCGGCTTCCCGGCGCCTGCTGCCGCTTCCGTCTGCAGCTTCTTAACATCCTCCATTGTGAGTGAAAGCTTATCAAGAAGCTTCATTGCCGCATCATACGATTCGGGATGTACGCTGGTCGCGTCAAGCGGATTGTCTCCTCCCGATATACGCATAAAACCGGCACACTGTTCATATGCCTTGGGACCGAGCTTGGCTACCTTGAGCAGTTGGTTTCTGTTGGTAAATCTTCCGTTCGCTTCACGATAATCAACAATATTCTTAGCTATGGCCTTGCTTATTCCCGAAATATACTCAAGCAGGGGGGCGGATGCCGTATTAAGATCCACTCCCACCTTGTTTACACAGTCTTCAACCACTCCCGTAAGGGATTCCGAAAGCTTCTTCTGGTTCATGTCATGCTGATACTGTCCAACGCCTATCGATTTGGGATCGATCTTAACAAGCTCGGCAAGCGGATCCTGTACACGGCGTGCTATTGATGCCGCACTGCGCTGACCCACATCAAAATTCGGGAATTCCTCAGTCGCGAGCTTGCTTGCCGAATACACCGAAGCTCCCGCTTCATTGGTTATAACATATTGGACCGATATGCCCTCCGCAGCCAGTTCCTTCAGCATATCAACGATGATCATTTCAGATTCCCTGGATGCAGTTCCGTTACCGACGGAAATAAGAGATATACCGTACTTCCTGATAAGCTTCTTAACCTCATCCTTGGCTTCTTTAACCTTATTCTGAGGTGCGGTCGGATATACGACCTTTGTATCCAGCACCTTTCCGGTTGCATCTACCACCGCAAGCTTGCATCCGGTCCTGAAGGCCGGATCCCAGCCCAGCACAACCTTACCCGCAATGGGCGGCTGCATAAGGAGCTGTTCCAGGTTCTTTCCGAATACCGATATCGCACCGTCCTCAGCCTTCTCGGTCAGTTCGTTCCTGATCTCCCTCTCGATCGCGGGAGCGATAAGCCTGTTGTAGCTGTCAAGCACAGTATCCTTAAGCACCTGCTCGGTATTGGGGTTGGAAGCGGTTATCGTCTTCTTTTCAAGGTAGGTGATTATGCGTTCGACAGGCGCTTCAACCTTTATATTAAGCACCTTCTCCGCTTCGCCTCTGTTAAGTGCCAGTATACGATGCCCGGCTACCCTGCTGACCGGCTCCTCGAAATCGTAATACATCTCATATACCGACTCCTGCTTCTCATCCTTTGCAGAAGAAATGATCTTACCCTCGTCAAATGTGGCCTGCCTTATATAAATCCTGTACTCGGCCTCATCGGATATCTGCTCTGCTATAATATCCTTCGCTCCTTCGATCGCATCGGAAGCCGTGTTTACTTCCTTTTCGGGATCTATGTATTCAGCCGCGGCAGCTTCGAGAGGTGTCTGTATTTCCTGAGCGAGTATGAGCTGCGCCAATGGTTCAAGGCCCTTCTCCCTGGCAACCGTAGCCCTTGTTCTTCTCTTGGGCTTATATGGTCTGTACAGGTCTTCGACAACCACAAGAGTCTCGGCTGCAAGTATCTTTTCCTTAAGTTCATCCGTGAGCTGCCCCTGCTCCCCGATGCTTGAGATCACCTGTTCCTTTCTCTCTTCAAGATTCCTTAAATACGAAAGCCGTTCATTAAGATCACGAAGGACTTCATCATTTAATGAACCCGTAACTTCCTTCCTGTATCTTGCAATAAACGGTATGGTGTTCCCTTCATCTATGAGCTTGACCGCAGCCTCCACCTGCCATTTCTGAACCTTCAGCTCATCCTTCAACTTCGAAATTATATCCATCGGTCTCTCCCTTCACATCCTCATAAAAATTCAAATTTAAAACACAGGAAAACGGCATAAGCCACAATGCACCTATCGTTGCCGTAAGTACTATCAGCATGATTATGCAGAACTGATTGAACAGAAGATACAGGTATCTCAGCTTATTGTTCCGCATCATAACAAAGCTGTTCATCAGTATTTCACGCACTCCGTACTCCGGCCGGTCCAGATATATCTGCATCCACATCGCTATAAGAATACTCACATAAACATATGCAACTATCAGAACACACAGTATAACACAGGAAACGAGAGTGGTAACACCTCTGCCTGCGCCCGTGCTTACCGGCGCGGCAAGCATCAGCGAAACCGGAAGTGTGGTCACAGTCAGCATGGCCCACCTTATGGCACTTATTATTACCACCTTATCCGGATCGTGAGTAAATACATAAAAGTAATCCCTGAGAGTTATCTGCTGTCCCCTCATATTGAGCATACACACCCTGTACATACCCGCAACAAATATGTCGGTAAAGATCACCTGGATCAGATTGGACAGTATCTGCATCACATAATTGTTCATATTTATCAGCAGAAGTATCTGCGACAAACTGAAAACAAGAAGAAAATACAATAAAACGTAGCTCGACAGCTTGCCATAATTACCCAGAAGCTGCTCCCGGGTCATAGCCTTAAGGGTACCTATTGATTTATGCTTCATATTCCGCTCCTAATAATCCTCTGACAACATATAAGGAATCCTTACGGATCCCTTATGTTTATCCAAAACTTCTATTATCTGTATATCCGGCCACTTCCATATCTGTCTGAGTACTTCCTTTATTATCTCAAAATCACCCCGCAAGATCCAGGTTGGCTCCCCGCAGAGCCATTCCGTGTATCGATTTAAGGCCCTTTGTATAGGGATTATTCTCGTTGGGATACTTGATCGCTGTTCTTGTCAGACCCCCGGAAACATAGGATCTTCCGCATTCGGGACATACTGCTGTCTGAAGGCTGACTCCGCAGGAGACCACTTCCCCTCCCTTTTGTGCCGCCTTCTCATAGGCATTGGCAACATGCTCCATCTCATGCGCCATGACCTTGCCCCTTGAGGCTTCGGGTGATATATGGGCTGCGGACTTAAATGATACCATTTCATCCGAACCGTCCTGATATTTACGTTCCTTGCAGGTTTCGCACTGGGCGGGGGAGGATCTGCGTCCTGCCGCAACCTCCATCGACTCACCCGGATTGACCACAGGCCTGCTCCCCTGAGCAGCCGCAGTCCCTCCGGCATAACCGCTCATCGGATTAATGCCCGTATATAAACCATATCCCATTGGACCAATCATAAAGCTCACCCCCTTAAGGGCTGCCGGTCTCGTTCAATTCATCGGCCATCCGACGCATTTCATCAAATGCTTCCCTTAACTGTTCCGGCATTTCCTGTCCCGAGCTGTCAAATATCTGCTCATACTGTTCCTCGACATCATCTATTATTCCCGGATCCCTCTTTATCTCGTTGATCGTGGTATATGTCGAAAAAACTATAATTCCTATTGTGAGTACAATGGATATAAATGTACCTATACACGAAAGGATCAGCCCGTTCTTCGCATCCCTTGCAAATTCCCGTGATCCGCCCCTCGATATCAGCGCAAATATGATCCCCATACCGCCGACTACCGGCATCAGAGGGAAACAGCACATCCCGCACAAAGATATAACTCCGAGGATCATTGCATACCGGGCATATTTCGCAGCATACATCTGCTTCTCATCCACTGCATTTATATTGTAATCCATCTTATCCGTTAACTTTCATTTACTGATCACTGCAGGTCTGATATAAAAATCCTTACTGCACTGATAGCTATACGGACAGTGGGTTACAAGTCTGTATAGCTATCATTATTATATCACATATATTGACTAAAGTATAGACTTTTTAGGACATCAAAAAGGCTCAGTCGGCAAGTCCGAAAGCATCATGAACCGCATTCATGGCCTTGTCGGTATCCTGCTCATTGATAAGTACCGTTACCCTTATTTCCGAAGTCGAGATCATGTTGATATTGATATTTGAATTGTACAGTGTCTCAAACATCTTGGCTGCAACTCCCGGATTGCTCATCATACCGGCACCCACTATCGATACCTTGGCCACCTTATTGTTGTAGGATATCTCCTCGGCTCCGATACTCGCCTTATTGTCGTTCAGAACCTTGTATGCCTCATCAAACGAGTCTCTCGGGATGGTAAACGAAATATCCTTGGTCTCATAACGACCGATCGACTGAAGGATCATATCAACATTGATGTTTGCTTTCGCAAGAAGATCAAATACCTTAAAAGCAATACCCGGCTTATCCTTAAGTCCTATAAGAGACAATCTTGTTACGTTCTTATCGGCTGCAACACCGCTTACCAACATTCTTTCCACTTTAACATCCTCCTTAACAACTGTTCCTTCCGATTCATTCAGGCTTGAGCGAACTACAAGCTGCACGTTGTACTTCTTGGCCATCTCCACCGATCTGTTGTGAAGAACACCGGCTCCGAGAGTAGCAAGATCAAGCATCTCATCATATGTGATCTCCTTCATCTTCCGTGCGTTCTTTACTATTCTCGGATCTGCTGTGTACACGCCGTCAACATCCGTATAGATCTCACATGCATCCGCATGGAGGGCAGCCGCAAGAGCAACCGCCGTTGTATCCGAACCTCCTCTCCCGAGAGTCGTATAATCATCGTATTTATTTATACCCTGGAAGCCTGTAACTATAACTATCTTCTTAAGATCAAGCTCATTTCTGATCCGCTCGGTATCTATCCTCTTGATCCTCGCGTTTCCATATGCGCTTGTCGTATGCATAGCAACCTGAAATGCATTTAACGATACGGCAGGTACACCCAGATAGCTCATGGCCATTGCCATTAAAGCAACCGATGTCTGCTCTCCGGTTGTGAGCAGCATATCGAGTTCTCTTTTGCCCGGCTGGGGATTGATATCCTTAGCCATATCGATCAGAACATCTGTCTGTTTGCCCATCGCCGACAGGACCACAACAACATCATGTCCTGCCTTATAATCCTTAATGCAGCGGTTCGCCACATTCATAATCCTCTCTTTGTCGGCGACCGAAGTACCACCGAACTTCTTAACAATTAACATAGTTCCTCCTCCCTATTATCTACACGGATCCTTGTTATTGCTCCGCTAAGCTTTTCGTATCCCTTGTCGAAATCATCCTCACTCATCACTTTGGTAATGAAACCGAACTCATCCTCAAGACCCGGAACTTTTACTATACTGACATCTCCAAAAAGGCTCCTGACCTCCCGGAGCTTATCATCCCCGCTTCCCGATACGCGCACGAAGAAGCTTCTCTTAACCGAACCGACATTGGCAAGATCAAGATCCTCATCGGACCACTCCACTTCAACATTGGATCTGTTCTTTACCGCTGCTATGACATCGGATACCACCGCACTTGCCGTGGGCAGCTTGCCGGCTCCCGAACCGAAGAACATCGCGGGACCCAGTACATTTCCGCGGACATATACCGCATTCAGAACATCCTCCACATTGTAAAGGGGGTGTGACTTCTTAAGCATGATCGGAGCAACCATCGCGACCAGACCGGCATCTGTCTTCTGACTCTCCGCGATAAGCTTGATCTTAAAGCCCAGCTCCTTTGCATACCTGATATCCCTGGCGCTTATCTTCGTGATACCCTCTGTATATACCTTTTCGTAATCGGTATTCCTGCCTGTATAAAGCGATGTAAGTATCGCTATCTTACGGCATGCATCCCATCCGTCAATATCCGCCTCCGGATTGCGTTCCGCATATCCGAGATCCTGCGCTGTCTTAAGAGCCTCTTCAAACTCCCAGCCCTCATCTGCCATCTTTGTCAGCATATAGTTGGTAGTACCGTTCAGTATACCGCTTATCTCCTCTATATCATCTGCCGTAAGACACTGATTCAGTGATCTTATTATCGGTATGCCGCCGCCAACCGATGCCTCGAAGAAGAAATTAATGTTCTTATCCCTTGCGATCTTTATAAGCTCAGGACCCTTGGCTGCTACCAGAGCCTTATTGGAGGTACACACCGATTTGCCTCTGAGCAGTGCATTCTTAACAAAGGTATATGCAGGCTCCACGCCGCCCATAACCTCAACTACCACAGATACCTCTTCATCGTTCAGTATGATATCGTAGTCGTGAACGAGGATCTTCTCAACAGGATCCCCCGGAAAATCACGCAGATCAAGCACATATTTGATCTCTACCTCTTCTCCCGCGTTCTTGTTAACTATTGCGCCGTTCCGTTTTATTACTTCATAAACACCCGAACCGACCGTTCCATAACCCAGTACTGCAATCTTAGCCATATCATCTCTCCGTTCCTGAATAATTTATTTGTGTAACTGCACCTACTCCTTTGCAAGCAGCTTCACATGATGCACGCCTTCCTTGCGCTCCATCTCATCTATCATATCCGCAACATCCCTTGTATTTGGCAATACCTGTACACTGATACTTAGGGAAGCAACACCGCCGATCGGAATACTCTGATGAATGGTAAGGATATTGGCCTCGTGCTGCGCTATCACCTTAAGAAGCTCAGCTAACAGCCCCGGCCTGTCGTCCATCTGGAAGGTAAGTGTTATCGTCTGTCCCTGCGAATTATCATGGAACTCAAAAACATCATCCTTGTATTTATAAAACGAACTCCTGCTGATACCTGCCTTGTCAACGGCCTCCTGTACCGTCAACACCTTCTCCGACTCAAGCAGGCGCTTGGCATAAATAACATTAAGCAATATCTCGGGTAATGCTCTTTTCTTCACCAGATAATAGGAATTGTTATCCGCCATTCGTCTGTCCTCGTCACAAATACATATGTTTTTGTGTGTTCTTCTCTCGCGGACATGCGTCCGCCGTGCGAACAATATATTACCACTTTAATATTCAAATATCAAGTGAAAATCTTTTTAATTTCATATTTCATATTGAACGAATATAAATAATTCCCGGTTGCACTATCCACCAAACAGGGTATATACTTTCCTTTGACAACTATTCGGAACAGCACATAAATTTTAAAAAACACTGTCAGGATATAAACAGATATGGATAACGGAATTGCATTCAGAAAGGGACTCAGAGACGGAACTCCGATAGCACTCGGTTATTTCGCCGTCGCATTTTCCCTCGGCTTCATGGCTAAAAAATGTACATTAACACCTATCCAGGGATTTATCGGAAGCTTCTTCACAAGAGCTTCGGCCGGGGAATACGGTGTCTATTCAATGGTAGTTCAGGACGCAGGCTATCTTGCGGTAGTTGCGATGAGCCTTGTTACCAATTTAAGATATCTGCTGATGAGCACGGCGCTTACCCAGAAATTCTCACCGGATACTTCTTTACTGAAGAGGATACTCACCGGCTGCTGCGTTACGGATGAGATATTCGGAATATCCATTGCTTATGAAGGGTATCTTAATCCATGGTATACCTACGGTGCCTTCGCCATTTCAACACCCCTGTGGGCACTCGGGACGACCATGGGGATCGTGGCGGGAACAATACTGCCCGACAGGGCGGTTTCCGCACTCAGCGTTGCACTGTACGGTATGTTCATTGCCATAATAATCCCGCCATCCAAGAAGGACAGGGCTGTCGGAATAGCTGTAGTGGCGGCATTTCTGTTAAGCTGGGGAATAAGACGTGTGGTAATGCTAAATAATATCGGATTAAGCTCAGGCGCGATAACTATCCTGCTTACAATAGTGATTTCGGCAATAGCAGCCGTTGTACGTCCTGTAAAAGATAACTGATCAGGGAGATAAATCGATTTGACTCACTCAACTTGGATATATATTTTAGTAATGATACTTACGACCAATCTTATAAGAGTTATACCGCTTACCCTTATAAGAGGCGAGATAAAGAACCGCTTTGTAAGGAGCTTTCTTTATTATGTCCCATATGTGACCCTGGCGGTAATGACTTTTCCCGCCATCGTTGAAACAACAAACAGCCCCGTCGCCGGCAGCATTGCCCTGATTCTCGGCATTGTCGCTGCATGGCTGGGACTGTCATTATTTCCTGTTTCGGTTATCTGCTGTGTTGCTGTATTTATACTTGAATTCTTTTTTTAATTATTTATCCACTTAAGATAAGCATTGATAAACGGATCGATATACCCGTCCATTACTTTATCCACCTGTGCAACCTCTTCATTGGTACGGTGATCCTTTACCAGTGTGTACGGCTGCATTACATATGATCTTATCTGGTTACCCCAGCCGATCTCCTTGACATCACCGCGGATATCGGACAGCATCTGCGCATTCTCTTCCTGCTTAAGCATATACAGCTTGGCCTTCAGCATCTGCATGGCCTTGTCCTTATTCTGGAACTGCGATCTCTCATTCTGACACTGTACCACGATACCCGTGGGAAGATGTGTAATCCTGATCGCCGAACTCGTCTTATTGATATGCTGGCCGCCCGCACCCGAACTGCGGTAGGTATCTATACGAAGATCATCATCATTTATCTCGATATCCAGATCATCATTTATTTCAGGCATAACATCAAGAGATACGAAACTGGTCTGACGCTTACCCTGGGCATTGAAGGGCGAAATACGCACAAGCCTGTGCACTCCCTTCTCCGACTTAAGGTATCCGTATGCATTCTCGCCGTTAACCTGGAAGGTGACAGACTTGATCCCTGCCTCATCACCGTCAAGCAGATCCAGAACTTCGACGGAAAAACCTCTCTTCTCGGCCCACCTTGAATACATGCGGTACAGCATGGATGCCCAGTCGCAGCTCTCGGTTCCGCCGGCTCCGGCATTCAGACGCAGGATCGCATTGTTCCTGTCGTATTCCCCCGAAAGAAGAGTACTGATCCTTAAGTTCTCAAGCTTTTCCTTAAAATCATCGAATTCAGCCTGAATATCGGGGATCATCTCCGGATCATTCTCCTCATAACCCATTTCAAGGAGAGTCTGGATATCCTCATACTGCTGATCAAGGCCGTTCACAAGGGAGATCGTGTCCTTAAGATTGCTAAGCTCCTTTGTGTATTTCTGTGAACGTTCCGCGTCATCCCAGAAACCCGGAGCTTCCATCTCACGCTCCAGCTCCTCCACCCGCCTTGCCTTATCATCAAGAGAAAGAGAAGCCCTTATCTCCTTAAGAGGCTCCTCGTAAGTCTGTAATTCCGTTTTTATATTGTCTAACTCTACCATAAAATATACCTTTATCAAACCACGGGTGAGTCACGTAACCTGTCCACGCAACTCATCATGCACGCATTCTTCCATGGCACTGTTTGTACTTCTTACCGCTTCCGCACGGACAGGGATCATTGGGATATATCTTATTCTCCGTCCGTCTCTTTGGCTGTTTTGTTGCAGAGTCATCCTTGTTGGTTCCCGTTACCTTGGCAACCTCCTCACGCTCTACCTTCTGCTCTATCTTGATATGGAACAGTACCCTTATCGTTTCCTCGGAAATACTGTCTGTCATGGCATTGAACATATCATAACCGGACATCTTGTATTCGACAAGAGGATCACGCTGGCCGTATGCCTGCAGTCCGATACCCTGACGAAGCTGATCCATATCATCGATATGATCCATCCATTTACGGTCGATAGCCTTCAAAAGAACCACGCGTTCAAGCTCTCTTATCTGTTCGGGTGAAGGGAATTCGGCTTCCTTGGCTTCATACAGCTTGACCGCCTCTTCCTTGAGGTTGTGCTTAAGCTGTTCCTTCTTAAGTCCTCTGATATCCGGTGTCTTTATCTCATTCAAGGGTATCGTTGCGCGCAGATGCTGATTAAGCTCAGGCAGATCCCAATCCTCCCAGCTGTTACTCTCTCCAATACACATATCTACGGTATTCTCAACGAAATCGGTAGTCATCTTGAATACGACATCCCTCATGCTTTCTCCGTCAAGCACGCGGCGTCTCTCCGCATAGATGATCTCACGCTGTTCATTGTTAACACGGTCATATTCAAGAAGGTTCTTTCTGATACCGAAGTTGTTGGCCTCTATCTTCATCTGGGCCTTTTCGATGGCATTGGTAAGCATCTTATGCTCTATCTGCTCACCTTCGGGTACTCCGAGAGTTGTAAATATCTGCATGAGACGTTCAGAACCGAACAGCCTCATAAGGTCATCCTCGAGGGATATGAAGAAACGGGATTCACCCGGGTCACCCTGACGTCCCGAACGGCCCCTTAACTGATTGTCGATACGGCGGCTCTCGTGCCTCTCCGTACCTATTATCTTAAGTCCGCCTGCTGCCCTTGATTCCTCATCAAGCTTAATATCGGTACCACGTCCTGCCATGTTGGTTGCAATGGTCACCGCACCGTGGATACCCGCATCCGCTACTATCTCAGCCTCCATCTCATGGAACTTGGCATTCAGCACATTGTGCTGAATCCCTCGTTTCTTAAGCATTCCGCTTATCTCTTCTGATGCTTCTATTGTGATCGTACCGACCAGTATCGGCTGTCCTGTTGCATGCGCTGCCTCTATCTCATCGCAGATAGCCTTAAGCTTCTCTTTCTTGGTCTTGTAAACCGCATCCTGAAGATCCTTCCTTGCGATCGGCCGGTTTGTCGGGATCTCAATAACGTCCATTCCGTAAATATCACGGAACTCCTTCTCCTCGGTAAGCGCCGTACCGGTCATGCCCGCCTTCTTCTCAAACTTGTTGAAAAAGTTCTGGAAGGTAATGGTGGCAAGAGTCTTGCTCTCACGCTTAACCTTAACATGCTCCTTGGCTTCGATGGCCTGATGCAGACCGTCCGAGTAACGGCGTCCCGGCATGATACGTCCCGTAAATTCATCAACGATAAGCACCTGATCATCCTTAACCACATAGTCCTGATCCCTGAACATGAGGTTGTGAGCACGAAGTGCGAGTATTATATTGTTCTGTATTTCAACATTCTCGGGATCGGCAAGATTGTCGATCTGGAAGAACTTCTCAACCTTCTCAACACCCTGTGCCGTAAGCGTTACGAACTTGTCCTTCTCATTAACGATAAAGTCACCCGTTTCCTCTCTCTCGACACCCATGATGGCATCCATCTTCGAGAGGTCTTCCATATCCTCACCACGCTTAAGCTGACGCGCGAGCATATCACATATTTCGTAAAGCTTGGTGGATTTGCCGCTCTGACCCGAAATAATGAGCGGAGTCCTGGCTTCATCAATAAGAACCGAGTCAACCTCGTCGATGATAGCATACGCCAGATCGCGAAGTACCAACTGTTCCTTGTAGATCACCATATTATCCCTGAGGTAATCAAAACCAAGCTCATTGTTTGTTACGTAAGTAATATCACAACCGTAGGCCGCTCTTCTCTCCTCGGAAGTCATCGAATTGAGAACCACTCCAACGGTAAGTCCCAGGAATTCATGTACCTGTCCCATCCACTCGGCATCACGCTTGGCAAGATAATCATTGACCGTAACCACATGCACCCCGCGTCCCGTCAATGCATTGAGGTAAGCCGGAAGTGTCGATACAAGCGTCTTACCTTCACCTGTCTTCATCTCGGCAATACGTCCCTGATGAAGAATGATGCCGCCGATTATCTGAACCCTGTAGTGTTCCATATTGAGCACCCGTCTTGCAGCTTCCCTGACAGCAGCGAATGCTTCGGGGAGTATATCATCAAGCGTAGCACCGTCATTCAGCCTTGCCTTGAACTCGCGCGTCTTATCCTTAAGCTCCGCATCGCTCAAAGCCATCATCGAATCGCGCAGTGCCTCAACCTTGTCAACAATGGGATTGATGAGCTTAAGCTCCCGCTCCGAATGGGTTCCGAATATTTTATCTATAATCTTCATAATAAATCTTAGTCTCCTGATGCCTATCGATATACATACGGTCCGGCAGTAATAAACAACAATATCCAAACCTTTACAACTGCATACCTATCAACTATATCAGATTTGGTTGATAAATTCAATCCTGCATTTACGGGGTGAAACACAGTCCCCTTCCTTCACTCTTTCACAGGTTCACTTCCTTCTGAGTATGAAATGCAGTTCGGATGAGAACTCACTCTCATCAAGTATAAGCTGGAGCTTATCCATAAGAGGAGTGAATTTCTCGGCAAAGAGATCTGCGAATTCCTCATTTCCGTTCTTGCGCATGGACACACTTATGAAACGATATAAATCATTTATATCAGATCCGAACCGCCATTCGTATGCCACCTCAAAACCGATTGAATCCGCCATCGTCTTTATCGATTCATTGGTAAACAGATGCGTGTGCGTTCCCCCCATATGCCTGTTGTAGCATTGCTGGAATGCAGCCTCAAAGGCACAGCTGAACGAAAACATCGGAACTGAAGCATACAGATATCTGATATTCCTGTTATCCTTTATCGCATCAAGATTTTCCCTAAGATGGATAAGATGCTCAAGTACCCCTATCGCCGAGATCACGTTTACATCCGCATTTTTTATATAATCTATCGAATCCGTCAGTCCGACATGCTTAAGATACTGCCTGCTGCCATCCTCTATCATGGCGTTACCGTGCTGAACCTCGGTTTCCGATACTTCAATACCGGTGGATTCAATTCCTGCTTTACGCATGGCAGCGACAAAGTAACCGCAGCCCGCACCTATATCAAGATCCTTTATATCTTCAACTCCATCCTTTTTAAGGCAGTCAATAAGGAACTGAGCCTTCGGAACATAGATCATGTTCATCCTGCGTTCATAGCTTTCCTTATCCTTCATGCTGTAATTCTTCGAGTAATCATCTTCAACATAAACCCTGGATGCGAAATCATCCGTATCCTCGCATGCGCTGTTGAGATGACCGCATCTTTTGCATGCGATATAATCTATGTTATGCGAATGAACCACAATGCCTGCATTGTTATCCTTTCCGGTCATTCCGCAACCCAGCGGCTCCCCGCATATCTTGCAGTATTTACGTACCGGTTGGGCATTTATGATATCTGCCATACCATCTGCCATTTCAAGCATTCCGTCATTGTTGTTGAAAAAGTTCTGCTTCAGCGAATTCAGATCACCGAATGATTTACCGAATTTTTTTTCTGACATTTATTTCTCCCTTACAGGTTCTTTGCTCTTTCATTTATTATAACGCAAATCGTCCGCGTCTTAGCTTGACGCGGACGATCATATGTCCAATTATCAGTACTTCATGGCCTCTTCCGTGCCGTTCATAACCGCAAGTCCGCCCTGAGCAAGTGCAAGCAGCTCATCCTCACCGGGATATACGGTAAACGGAGCTATCCACTCACAACGCTTCTTAAGCTCGGCTACCACATATTTGTCATATGCGATTCCACCGGTAACCACTATCTGATCAACCTTGCCTTCGAGTACTGCCGCCATCGCTCCGATGTTCTTGGATACCTGCATGATGAACGCATCTCTTACTTCCGCCGCATGGGTATCACCGTCCTGAACCATCTTCTCGACATCCCTTAAATCGTTGGTTCCGCAGTATGCATTAAATCCGCCGTCTCCGACAAGCTTCTTATATACCTCTGCTTCCGTATATTTACCCGAGAAGCACATCTTAACAAGATCACCTACGGGAACCGCACCCGCTCTCTCCGGTGAGAAAGCCCCGTCTCCGTCAAGAGCATTGAAAATATCTATAACCTTACCGTTCTTATGAGGACCTACCGATACACCGCCGCCCATATGAACAACGATAAGATTAAGATCCTTGTATGCCTTACCTGCTTCCCTTGCGTATCTCTTGGCAACTGCCTTCTGATTGAGCGCATGGAAGATCGACTTGCGCGGAAGCTCGGGAACACCCGAATATCTCGAGATCGGCATAAGCTCGTCAACTACAACGGGATCAACTATGTATGAAGGAACTCCTGCCTCATCACCGATCTCACGTGCAAGTATACCGCCGAGATTGGAAGCATGCTGTCCCGAAACGCCAACCTTGAGATCCTCAATAAGAGCATCCGATGTCTCATAGGTTCCTCCCGGGATCGGCTTAAGCATACCGCCGCGGCCTACCACGAAATCAAGTGACTTTATATCGAAATCCTTCTCCTTAAGGAAGTTCGTGATTATACTCTTACGAAAATCCTTCTGATCCACTATTGATGCAAACTGTGCTATCTCCTCCGTGGTGTGTCGCAGTGTTTCATCAAACAGTAATGTTTCATCCTCGAACACACCAATCTTGGTTGATGTGGATCCGGGATTGATTATAAGACTCTTCTTTCCCATTTATATATTCCTTTCTTTATATGATCACAAATATGAGCCATCCCAAAATATCCCGGCTCATTTTTTAGCCTGAAAATCTGCAACTATTGCTGCCAAAGCTATGGAATTAACCTTTGTCTCAAAGGAATCCGAACGTGAAGTAAGTACAACCGGAGCTTTCGTACCGGTAAGGATACATCCGTTCTGAACACCCGGAACCATATGTACAATTGCCTTATAAGTAAGATTTCCGGAATGGATATCCGGGAACAGAAGCACATCAGCATCTCCCGCAACCTTACGGCCCGTAGCACCCTTTTCCTCTGCAGCTTCCTTATAAAGAGCTATATCAAACGAAAGAGGTCCGTCCACAATACAATCCTTGATCTCACCTTCGGCATTCATCCTTGTAAGTTCTGCCGCATCAACTGTACACGGCATCTTCTCATTTACCGTCTCAAGTGCCGCAAGGGGAGCAACCTTAGGCATGGTCACACCACAGGCCTCAGCAACTTCAACCGTATAATCAATAATACACTTCTTGTCTTCAAGCGTGGGATACGGCATGAAAGCAACATCCGTAAGGAAAAGCAGCCTGTCGATACCGGGTATCTCAAATACCGCAACATGAGATAACGGCTTGCCCGTACGAAGCCCTACTTCCTTGTTAAGTACACTTCTTAAGAAGGTTGCCGTTGGAAGCAGTCCCTTCATATACATATCCGCATCACCGTCATGCACCAGCCTGACAGCCTTGAGAGAAGCCTCAGTAACATCCTTCTCATCGATTATCTCGTAATCATCCATGTTCATTCCGAGTGACTCACCGATCTTCCTGATCTCTTCTTCATCACCGACCAGGATCGCATCCGCGATATCACGCTCCTTGGCTGCCTTAACTGCCTCAAGCACCGCTTCATCCTGTGCAACGGCAACAGCCACCTTCTTCCTCTTAATAGATGACAGGTCGGCTGTCAGCTCCTTAAAATTCTTAGCCATTTCTTTATCCTTCTTTCTTTTTACTATATATGTTCAAAGGGTCAGAATCCCTTCTCTTCGAACCACTTAAGTCCTTCGGCCTCTGTAATGAAGTATTTATTCTCGGTCTGCGGAGAATTGGACATCTTCTTATGCTTGGAAGACTGTACCGATACCTCATAGGAATTGCCCTCAATATAAGCGATGCATTTGCAGCCGGCATTAGCCAGTGTCTCATGCAGCTTAACATACTGTCCGCTTCCCTTGGGACTTACCTGCTGAAGTTCCTCGATAAATGCCATATATGCAAATCCCTTATCATCATTCCATCCGGAAGCCATATCCACGATATTCTCATACAGCCACTCGATCTCGTGAGCATGTGCCACACCGCGTCCTTTGGAATAAACTATCCTTCTGTTCTCGTCTGTCCACACTTTAAAGCTTTCTTTTTCTCTTTCCATACACCTTCTCCATTATCTGATATAGTTACTACATATGTTATTCAATAACATCACTTTATATTCTATAAAAAAAATCAATGATTTTCAAGAAAAACCGTAACCGCGGCACAACTTTTCACTACGCCCTGCGCACCAGCGAAGCCACTGCATACACAATAATGTTAACGGTGACTATGGTGGCACCCACGGGTGTTGATACCGCGATCGAAAACATCATACCCGCAAAAGCACATACAACAGCAACAACGGCAGAGCATATGACCACACTCTTATAGTTGTTAAACAGCCTCATTGCAGTCAGTGCTGGAAAGATCACAAGTGCGGAAATAAGAAGTGAACCCACAAGATTCATGCCCATGACTATGATCACGGCGATCAGGATCGCAATGATCAGATTGTATCTGTCGGCATTAAGGCCGGTTGCATTGGCGAAATCCTCATCAAAGGTAACCGCGAATATCCTGTTGTACAGAAAAATAAACGCTCCGGTGACTATCACGGCAAGAACCACCGAGAACCACACCTCACCGGCAGTCAGGGTAAGAAGCGATGTCGATCCGAACAGTGTCGAGCATACATCTCCCGAAACATTGGCCGACGTGGAAAAAACATTCATTATAAGGTAACCGAGCGCAAGCGCTCCGACTGAAAAAATAGCTATGGCAGCATCTCCGTTTACCTTGGCCTTCTTACCTGTCCGCAGCAGGAATACGGCAGCCAGGATCGTCAGCGGCAAAACAATAACATTGTTATTTATCATCTTAAAAACACTTGCGAAAGCCATGGCTCCGAAGGCAACATGTGACAGTCCGTCACCGATAAACGAGTACCTCTTAAGCACAAGGGTAACACCGAGAAGTGATGCGGATAAGGCGATAACGACAGAGACCACCATGGCATAACGGACAAAAGGATATGAAAAATATATCGAAATCTTCTCAAAAATACTCATGCCTTGATGCCTCCCGGTATTACATGCCTTTTGTGATGCTGATGGAATGACTTCCAGCTCTCACTCAGGAGGTAGTCATCCTTATCCCCGAAAAATATCTGTTCACGTCCTATCTGCAATATCTTGTTGGCATGTGCCATCGCTTCATCAAGATCGTGACTTACCATAACTATGGTCATCCCGTTACGGTTAAGTTCACCAAGCATTGCATAGAATTCGCACGTAACCTTGTAATCCAGTCCGGTCACCGGTTCATCAAGCAGCAGAAGCTTACCCGCAGCACACAGAGCCCTTGCAAGCAGAACCCTCTGCTGCTGGCCGCCCGACAGTTCACGATAACAGCGTTTGCGCAGATCATAAACATCCATCTGCTTCATGTTATCCTCGGCCATCTTCTTCTCCGCCCTGTTGTAGAACGGTCTCAATCCGCATTTACTCAGGCAGCCGCTTATGACTATTTCCTCGACCGATGCCGGGAAATCACGCTGGAAATCCTTGTTCTGCGGAAGATAACCGATCTCATTTCTCTCAATACCGTCACCGAAGGTTATCTCACCGCTCATGGGTCTGTTAAGATTCATCAGCGCCTTCATGAGTGTGCTCTTTCCGGCTCCGTTCTCGCCGATTATACACAGATAATCACCCCCGCAAACATCGAAATTGATGTTCCCGGTGACAGCCTCTCCGTCATATCCAAGTTCAAGATCCCTGCAGGTAATATAAGCCATTTCCACTCCTATCTTAAAAAACCCTCATGAACACATCTATCTAAAGATAGCACAATTCATGAGGGTAGGCAAACCCTTATTCGTACAGATTCTTGCTGAAATAACGGTCACCTCTGTCGGGAAGGATGATCACCACGTTTCCCTTTACACCCGAGGCGATAAGCTTCTTTGCCGCACTGTAGGCTGCCCCTGATGAGGAGCCTGCGAAAATCCCTTCACGTTTTGCAAGCTCCCTTGCTCCCGAAAAAGCATCATTGTCATCTATCTTGATGACCCGGTCCACCAATGACATATCCATTGTATCGGCGATAAAATCATTGCCTATTCCTTCAATATTATAGTCGGCATGTTCACCGCCGCCCATTGTCGAACCTACCGGATCTGCAAGCACACCCTTTACTTCGGGGTTCTGTTCCTTAAGATACTTAAGCACTCCGGAATACGTTCCTCCGCTTCCCGCTCCTGCCACAACGTAATCGATCTTCCCCTCAAGATCACGCCATAGCTCCGGACCGGTCGTTTCAAAATGTGCCCTGGGATTGGCCAAATTCTTGAACTGCTTAAGTGTCACTGCTCCCGGGATGTTTTCCCTGAGTTCTTCCGCCTTCCTCTCGGCACCGAGCATTCCTTCCTCCCGGGGTGTATTTATCACTTCCGCTCCCAGTGCCCGCATAAGAGTCTGCTTTTCAACAGAGAACTTGGTCGGCACCGCGAAGATTACCCGGTATCCTCTTTTGATCGCTGCGAACGCGATACCCAGTCCCGTGTTGCCTGCCGTGCCTTCAACTATTGTTCCTCCGGGCTTTAACAGTCCCTTTTCCTCGGCATCCCTTATCATATATTCACCGGTCCTGTCCTTGACACTTCCCGACGGATTGTACAGTTCAAGCTTCGCAAACAGATTAACATCCTTTGGAGTATCGCTGTTTACAAGCTTAACAACCGGTGTATTACCTACAAGTTCATGCATTGATCCATAGTACATTTCTCTACCTCTCCTTCTGTCTCATTTCCGATAACCGATCCGGTTCACATATCATGATGATACCGGCATACCTCTGACAACTGTCAATATCCGTTCAACTGCTCGCAGAACATAAAAAAACCTGTCCATATCTGTTTCTTGCAGAAAGTGAACAGGCGAAATCAGTCCAATAAAACGTACAACATCAACCGCCCGTGTCAATATAACACAGACAGCATGCACTGTTATTATTCCTTTTGATCATAAAACCTGAGATCATGATCAGCCTCCGAAGCTATTTCCTACCAAACTTGTAGGTAAATGATAAAACTTTTTACGCAGCCTGTCAACCCTGTTTTAATCCAATTGCGGCAACTATCCGGAACAGACTCCAAAAACTCAGTATTTTAGCTGTGGGAACTCACATCTTTAACACGACGATGATCAGAGATGCAAAAAATATCAGGGCTATTCCCCATATGAGCAGTATCATTTTCTTTTGAAACGGGGACAGATTCAGGGATTCATTATCTGTATTCCGGTTCACAGTATCTTTCTTTTTCATCATAAATACCTTTGGCTCTTCCTTTGCAAAACACATTCAACCACGTATGTCATGCATAATATACCATTTATCCGGTGCGCGGTCAAAACCATATTTACTCTTCACAAGGATTTGTGCAGGTGCTACAATATTGTATAAGTATGATGGGGATAATTATTGAACTAAGGCGGTATTGCTATGCTCAACAGACAGTCCTACGACATCACAACAGACAATAAACGCAGATTTCCGATACACCAGTTAGCCTTTATCGCTGCTGCGGTTATCCTTAATTTCATATTGTCCAGACTTGCAGGTGCACTGAATCTTCCTCTGTATCTTGACAATGTCGGCACACTTCTTGTTGCGATCCTGTGCGGTTACCTTCCCGGTATTCTTGTCGGTTACCTCAACAACATCATAAATATGAACGGTAATCCCGGAAATGCATACTATGTTGTATTAAGTACTCTTATCGCGACCTTCGGATCATACTTCGGACACAGGGGCTGGTATAACAAATTCAGAAATGCTGTCGTAACCATACCTCTGTTTGCCCTGATAGGGGGAGGTCTCGGATCGGTCCTTACATTTCTTCTGTACGGCTTCGGCATGGGCGAGGGAATATCGGCTCCCTTTGCAAGGGCTCTTCTTGACCGCGGCATCCTCAACGTGTTTTGGGCACAGATGGTATCGGACGTGGCAATAGACCTTGTTGACAAGGCGATCACCGTAATTCTTGTATTCCTTATACTCAGGCTTATTCCGGATAAGATCAAGCCGTCACTGTGGGTTACCGGCTGGCGCCAGGCACCGATGTCAAACGAGGCCCTTCGCGACGCGAAGAAGAATGTTACCAGATCTCTTTCACTTCGCAGCAAGATAATAACCATAATCTCGGTGATCATGTTCTTCGTCGCCGTTGTGACCACAATGATAAGCTATTTCCTTTATCAGAACTTCGCGATGAAGCAGTATACCTACAACTGCACAAATGCCGCTATTCTGACTTCGGATTCGGTAGACGGCGACAGGATCGATGAGTATCTGTCAGAGGGACGGTCGGCATCTGACTATGCCGGTATCGAAGACCGTCTCGAAAGAATACGCAATAGTAATCCTGATATCGAGTATATCTATGTCTATAAATTCATGGAGGACGGAGTCCATGTTGTATTTGATCTGGACACTCCGGAAGTGGAAGGACAGGAGCCCGGAACAGTGATCGAACTTGAGGATTATCTGCTCCCTTACAGGAACGATCTGCTGACCGGCAATGCGATACCGCCGCTGCTTGACGATACTGTTTACGGACGGCTTCTGACCGTATTTGAACCTGTATACAACAGTGCCGGTGAATGTGTATGCTATGCGGCTGCAGATATCAAGGTTGAAGATATCCGTATGGCGATCCTCAATTTTATGACCAAGGTATTTTCGCTGTTTGTCGGCTTCTATATCCTTATCCTTTCACTGTGTATCTGGCTGGTGGATTATCATCTGATATATCCCATCGCAGCAATGACACTGTCTGCAAGGAAATTCGCATATGACACTGAAGAAGCAAGAGATATAAGCGTAGACAGGCTTCAGCACCTTAACATTTCAACCGGTGATGAAATCGAGAATCTGTATGAATCACTGTCCAAAACAATTGCAGAGACGGTAAAGTATCTGGAGGAAGTGGAAGCCAAGGGTGAAGAGATCGCCCATATGCAGAACGGACTTATATATGTCCTTGCCGATCTTGTCGAGAGCAGGGACAAGAACACAGGTGATCATGTCCGCAAGACAGCGGCTTACGTTGAACTTATTCTCAGAAAGCTCAGGGAAAAGGACCTGTATTCCGATATCCTGACAGATGAGTACATTGCCGATGTCATCAACTCGGCACCGCTTCATGATGTAGGAAAGATCATGGTAAGTGATGTGATCCTCAACAAACCGGGGCGTCTGAATGATGAGGAATTCGCGGTAATGAAGAGTCATACTACCGCCGGAAACCAGATAATTTCAAGCGCCATGTCGCTGGTCTCCGACAGCGGATATCTTAAGGAAGCCAAGAATCTGGCAACCTATCATCACGAAAGATGGGACGGCAAAGGATATCCAAGCGGCAAAGCAGGCGAAGACATTCCTCTGTCCGCAAGGGTGATGGCAGTAGCCGATGTATTTGACGCACTGATATCCAAGCGCAGTTACAAGGAGCCGTTTACCTTCGAAAAATCAATGGATATCATCAGAGAAGGCGCAGGAACCCAGTTCGATCCGACAATAGCGGAAACATTTGTCGAAGCAGCCGATGAGGTGCGCGAAATAGCCAGGGCACATGAGACTTTTTCGGACCATGATATAAGAAGCTTCATATGATGTCCGGACCATACAGCCACAAAAATGATAAAATAAACAGGAAACAAGCCGAGGGAGGAATATTATGGATCAGATATTTGACGGAATCAATCTTATATCCGAAACACTGGGATGGATCATGAATTCGATCGGGTATTATCTGATACTGAAAAAGTGTGGGGGAAAGCCGATTCTCGGTCTCATACCGCTGGTTCGTGAATATCAGATAAGTCTTTGCGCTGACAAAGAACCGGAGGGAAGAAGATTCGCGATCGTAACAGCTTTAGAGATTGCAGCCGCCATTGTTGTAAAAGTTGCGAGTCTGGAATCGTATCCTGACGGAGCCGTTACAATAATAGCGACCATCCTGTTATTGGCGCTGTTTTTAACCAGTCTTGTATATCAGTTCCGTATTTATGACGGTCTGTGTCAGGTCTTTGGAAGGAGAAAAAGATGGTTGTGGCTCTGGTTCTTTGCAGAGCCTGTAGTTGCACTTATATGGGGCTTTTCCAAATCGTTCGAGCCAAGGAAACAGCTTGATGTGGTCGATGAGAATGCAGGAGCCAAAGAGTCCGGAGTTATCGTAAAGGCCGTAGATGACGGACTTACCATCAACATAGAGAATCGGACAACAATAGATTTCTTTCAAAAGAAATATCTTCTAAAGGATATTCATCTCAGGATACCGAAAGGACATATGGTGCTTCTGCTCGGAGGTTCGGGAGCCGGAAAGACAACCTTTGTAAATGCCGTTACAGGTTATGAAAAGGCTGACGCTTCGATAATCCTTAATGAACAGAACATATATACCGAATATAAAAAAATGAAATATGATGTCGGTTTTGTTCCTCAGCTGGATCTTATGAGAGGAAACGATACCGTTTACAGAACACTTGCAGATGCAGCGACCTTAAGACTTCCTTCGGGAATAACAATATCCAAGAGAAAGAAGAGGGTTCTTGAAGTCCTTGAAGAGTTCGGACTGGCCAGTATCCAGCATTCACTGGTTGAAAAGCTTTCAGGTGGACAGAGAAAGCGACTCTCCATAGCCATGGAATTCATTTCGGATCCGTCACTGTTTATCCTTGACGAGCCCGACTCGGGTCTTGACGGCGTTGTGGCCAGGGGACTTTTCGAAAAGCTTCGTTCCATTGCGGATATGGGAAAGATCGTTATCGTGATCACACATACACCGGACAGAGTTATAGATCTGTTTGATGATGTTATAGTACTTGCCAAGGATGCTTCAAGGACAGGACGTCTTGCATATTACGGTCCGGTTGACAAAGCATATGATTTCTTTGGTAAAGATTCGATGGAAGATATCCTGCTCACGATCAATCAGATCGACGAGGGAGGGGAAGGACGTTCAGATGAATTCATAGAGAAATACGCTGACAAAACTCTGGAAACTGAGAGAAAGGCGGTCTGACACATGAATGAGCAAAATAATATTAATAATATAGCTGAAACGGAAAACTCAATAAAGCACAGAGGAAGGTTTTCACAGGTTTTTATATATCTCGGAAAGCTGTTCAGAATGTTCATATTCCAGAATGACTGGAAGGTACTTCCCATGTCTGCCGTTATTTCGGGGCTTGTCTCCTACGTTGTCGGTGCCAATCTGTTTAAGACTCAGGAAGGTACACTGATGGGTACTTTTGCCCTTTCATGTATCTGTATCTGGAATGGTTTCTTTAATTCCATTCAGGTTATCTGTCGTGAGCGTCCGATCATAAAAAGGGAACACAGATCCGGAATGCATATATCTTCTTACATCTGTGCCCACATGATATATCAGGCTTTCCTTTGCCTTGGTCAAACTATAATTACTATATTGGTATGTAAATTGACTAAAGTTACTTTTCCCGATGAGAGCCTTTTTACATCATGGGCAATAGTAGATATAGGGATAACTCTTTTTCTGATAACCTATTGCGCGGATATAATGGCTCTTATGGTTTCCTCTGTTGTTCATACTACGACAACGGCAATGACCATAATGCCGTTCCTGCTGATCTTCCAGCTGGTGTTCTCAGGGGGCTTCTTCCAGCTGAACGGTAATATGGTAAACAGGATAAAAGAAACTACCATATCGAAATGGGGACTCACGGCACTGTGTTCGCAGGGAGATTATAATAATAAACCAATGGTCTCGCTTTGGAATGCCGTTTCGAAATTTCAGGATGTTGATGCTTCCGATTACCTTGTGGCTCTGGAGGACTATACTGATGAGGAACAGCCACAGGAAATCATCCCGGTTAACGATCTTGATTTTAATACAACCCCGAAGAAAGAGTTAAAACCGATAAGGGATTTTATGGTATATGCTCAGGAGTCGGGGGCCAAGGAACAGATACTCGACTGGAGCGGTAGAAACAATCAGAATCCGAATTATGCTTTTGAAAGTGATATCGTACTTAAGTGCTGGGGACGGCTTATCCTGTTTATTATAATATACGCATCTATCGCCGTTATTAGTCTTGAATTCATAGACAGGGATAAGAGATGATCCAGCTGTGCAGTTTACTTCGACATCAGCCGGTTTATATTCTTTATCATGATGGATATTGTCCCGTCGGGATTGGTGATGAACTCCACACTGTCATTATTATTGTATTCATCCATAGGAATATTTATCTCTATCCCTGTGTCCGTTTTAAGGTACTGTTTATGGTACCTTCTTACAGTGGTCTCGTTCTGCGGACGGATCTCGTCTTTGACCATATTGTACTTCCCAAGCTTCTCTTCGAACTCTTCTTTGACAGTCGGATATTCCTGATACAGCTTCTCGCTAATAACGGCGGGCGTTATTGCACCCTCTTCTCTTATCTGGTTCTCGATAACAGCCTTGCTCTCCAGCTGCTTCTCTATATTCTCCTCAAAGTATTTATGATTGATCTGATCCACGGTCTTCTCGACTATCTTCATCCTTGTTCTCTGTGACATCTTCGCATGGCACTTAAGATAAACCTCTGACAGATAGTTCGTATTAACCCCGTTTACCGGATATTTCTTCTCAACTATCCTTATCGTATAGTCTTCAAGATCTATTATCACAGCCTCGGTCAGCTTGGAACCCGAAGCGGGCAGTGTCGCATGCTGCATGATTATGGCATTGTAGTTACTCCCGTCATCGGCATTCTGCGTCATATGCACGAAACTGTCCTTGTAATTCATCTTAAGAAGGGCAAGATATGACTTTCCTTCATTCACAAAGGTAACCACGCAGAAATCAGCAGAGGGGATATCGGGATTGGCACACATGATCTCATACAGCTTTGTAGCCGCAGCCTTGCTGAATTCGATCAGGTCTTCCTCTCTGAAGTTCTTTACAAGATCAAACATCTCCGATCCCGCTTCGTCATCAAATACGCATGTCTTAAGATCATCTCCCGAAGCAACCTTGTGTATATGCGCCCTCAGAAGGTCATTCAGCTCCTCATGTCTTTCAAGAACATATTCCGACAGTATCGGCATGCCAACACTTGTCTCCAGTATATGTACTATCGCATTTGTGATTATTATCTCGTCCTTTTGCATGTTCTCTCCCTATCAAACAATAACTCTTCCATCTGACTGCTCCGGTTTAATCCCTGAGAACCATGTTACGTCGATGTTTCTTATCGGCGTACATAAGAATATCCGCCTCCGTAAACAGCTCGCGAAGATTAAGCCCCTCTTTTGCCTCGAACTTAAGACAGCCTGCCGAAACACCCAGATAATAAGGCAGCCCCGATCCTTCATTTAAGTCATCGCAGTATTTGTGTATCTTCCCGACACAATCATTTGCGTCAAAATCATTCGGCACAGAAAATATCACAGAAAACTCATCGCCTCCGGTACGTCCTATAACCGGTTTATAATCTCTTAAAACATTCCACAGAACCTCGGCAGTAAGCCTTATTGCATGGTCGCCCTCTCCATGTCCGTATGTATCGTTTATCTGCTTTAAGTGGTCAAGATCCGCCATAAGGACGGCAATATCAGATCCTATATTCCTCTCAAGGATCTTATTTTCTTCCCTGAGGAACCCTGTACGGTTAAGCACCTCCGTAAGGGCATCATGATTGGCCTGATAATCAAGCTTCCTGTTATTCTCCTCAAGCCTCATGCGTGCCGTACGCTCCGCCGAAACAAGATCCAGATACCTGAGTCCCAGCCCTATTTCAAGAGCCTGTATGTAATAATGCTCTATCTCTTCGTATTTGATCTCCAGCTCCATTATGCCGTATTGGTACTGCTCAAAGAAAAGCAGCAGCACTACATTACATCCGCCAAGCCTTGAATTATCTTCCTCCTGCTTATCCAAATGTATTACCGGCGCCTTGTCTTCATCGTAGGTATGACTGATCCCGTCCCTGCACTCGATTATTACCTTCAATTCCTTTGGCATCCATATGGGATCCCCCTTCTGTATTATACGATAAGGATCGGTCAAAAGAAGACGGCCGCCACTCAGTTGTTCTATCTCCATGAGCGAAGCGATCATATGAAGATAACTCTTGCGGTTACCGGCATTCAACATCGCTCTGTTCATGTTAGCTCCGGAGAGAAGTCTCTGTCTCATGTTCTGAAGCTCAACGAAGCTGTTTATCAGCTTGTCGTTGCCTTCATCAGACAATAGTTTCTCTGTGTTTTCACTGCACTTTTTACATCCGCAGGAACCCCTTACGATCATCCTTGGATGATATATATATGAATCGGGCATTTTGCCGTCAAGCATCTTAAGCGCAAGTTCAACCACCTGCTCCGACATATCATGGAAATCCTGCCTTATCGTTGTAAGCGGAGGATCGAGATACGCGGCAACACTGATATCATCGAAGCCGGTCACCAGCACGTCCTCGCCGATCTTACAGCCGTGCTTCTCAGCAACCCGATATACGGACAGCGCCATTTCATCATTTGAGGATACGATCGCATCCGGATGTCCTCCGTCCCTGAACAGGGGTTCTATCAGCTCATCTATACTGGCTCCGTAATTACCCTGAACGAAATCGGCCTCATCAAACTCAAGACCGTACTTATCCATGGTTTTGAAAAAAGCCTCTTTTCTTTCGATCGCACTCTGATTTTCCCTTGGACCCGAAATAAAAGCGATCCGTTTACAGCCATGCTCCGTGATAAGATGTTCCGTACACTCACTGATACCGCTGCCATTGTCAAGGATCTGGCTGCGCCCGTAGGGACAATCCCTCTTATTTTCGAGAAAGATCGTGGGAACCTTGGGAAGCATGTCAAGGACCTCATCGGCCTCCTCCTTCGTTCTGCTGATAGTCAGGGTACCTCCGGATACTATCAGAAGATCGAAGTCCTCATAACGGCTGTAAGCAGACAGACTTGAATACTGATAGTCATATTTACTTCCCACATCCATGACCTCATTCTGGTAGAAATGATTCTCGGTGCCTATGTAGAAACTGACGGAAATCCCCCTCGCCTCAAACATTTGCCACAGTTCCTTAACCAGTTGCTGTGTTCGGTTGGCCATATAATTCCAAAACATACAGCCTACATGAATCTTTTTACCATCATCCATAACTCACGTTCCCCCATTATCTGACCTTGATCTGTAATGGTTCAATCCTTATATTGGTTATCGCCACCTGATCTCCCGTAAGTGCAAGATAAACATCAGGCGGATCATGTTTCGCCACCGAAGTAAAGCTTAAGTGTATGCCTGCATTAGATGATGTCACGGTAACGGCGTTACCGTCCCTCTTTATCAGGACATCCCAGTCAAGTCCGGCGCGGTTACGCTCTTTCCACCTATCCCAGTTGCCAAAGTCATTATCCCTTGTGACAGTTATGCTGTTGTCGGCAAGACTGTTGGAATCCCAGTCCTCACCGTCAAGCCTTACCACTGCATAGTCATCGAAGCCTTCGCCGCCGGGCTTGCCGTCTTTTGAATAAAACAGATTTATAAAGGGACAATGCCAGACAAGCCTTGCTGTCGGCAGACTCATCGAATGGAAGGTGAGACGCATATCCCCGGTAACGGGTATGGCTTCCGAATAAGCCGACCGCCACCCGTCCACCTGAACATTGGGAATATCGCCTGCGGGAACATCGATGTAGCTTATCTCCTCGGCGATCCTTTCGATACTGTCATCCGCAACAGGATTTTCCGAATTCAATATTTCGACATTACTTATATCGCAGTATTCACCTGTGATGCCGATATAGGCATACCTTGTATTGTCTTCAAGGGCTATCGTTATTTCCATGGTACGGTATTTGGTTGTGATCCTTATGAACAGATGATCCCTGACCCTGACACCGTAAATATCGTATTCCATTCCTTCGCGGTTAAGCATTCCGTAATCCGGAGAGTCATACTCTTCGCTATCCGTGAATCCGGTATGTATCTTGCGGGCAGCACCTTTTTCTATATGGCCGTCCAGACGTATTGTAGCATATTCGGTGTAGATGAGATCACGCTTAACATTTTCGTCTTCATGGACACGGGCATCCAGTGAATCAAATATGATAAGGGTGGGGATACTGTGTTTGTATGCATGTTCATCCATTCCACGGCTCATAAAATGTATGTTTACCGGTTTCTGTGTCAGCCATATACCTTCGGATACCCTCTCCCTGAGCCTGTAGCAGCTAAGACCCGAGCGTCCCGCCAGAACGGATACCTTATCCTTTTCTTTCATATTGTATTCGGAGTCATTGTCAAGCATACTTAACATTATATGGGCATATACGGGATCGAACTGTGTTCCTGAACCCTTGACCAGTTCCTCCCTTACCTTGTGTTGGGGAACCGTATCCCTGTAACTTCTCTTCGAAGTCATGGCATCATAGGCATCCGCCACGGCGATGATCCTCGCTATCCAGGGAATATCTTCGCCCAGCAGTCCCTCGGGATATCCCTTGCCGTCATATCTTTCATGATGGTAATTGGCTCCTATGCTCAGGTATGGCGACTGGCTGATGCTCGACAATATCTGCTTACCGATAACTGGATGGGTCTTTATGACGGCAAATTCCTCATCAGTCAGCTTCCCGTTCTTGTTAATGATATTGTCCGGGATACCGATCTTACCGACATCATGCAGCAGTGCGGAAAAATATACCTCGTTAACTTCATCTTCACTGAGACCGGAAAGCCTGGCGATCTCTCTTGAATACTCCGCCACACGGGTTGAATGACCATGTGTGTATGCATCCTTTGCATCTATTGCATTGGCGAGGGCTTCCGCCGTCTGTTCAAACAGCAGGTGCATATTCTTACGCTCTTTCTTCAGCATATTGATCTCGATCTGATCGGCCCGCTCCACGGTCCTGTTCATATCAACGAAAGAAAATATATAAAGAAGCACGACCATCCCTACCATTGATATATTGGTAAGTGATATTCCGTAACAGAACAGTTGTATAACGGATGCAAAGAAAGTTCCGAATGCGAACATGACCAGCGGGATCATAATATGCATTCTCAGACGCCGTCTTTGTATGATTATGGTGATCATGAGCATGATGAGTATGATGAAAGGTATCGCATAGCATATGGTTATACCCGGAGCACGCATATACCGGTTCTGATCGTCGAAGGTGTAATACAGTCCCGTGAACTGTGATATTATGATGAGGACCTCTCCAACAGCAGCCACAACCTGACTGCATTTTAAGAGCTTCGGAGCTTCGGGCATTCCGCCTTCATTCATATAAAGGTCGGAAAGGTAAACCGTAAATGCCCACAATGCCGACAACGAGAGGGCAAACACAAGGTAATTGGATATCCTGACCATATAATATCCGGCAATACTCGTATCTCCTCTGAATATATAGGCATATCTGTCACTTATCAGAAGGAAAAAAACGCTGATCTCAAGCATCAGCATACTCAGCTTGCGTTTCCCGGTCAGCGCCTTTGAAATGCACGTGAAAAAGATCGCCATTCCTACAACACCGATCAGTATGAGCATCATATTTAACTGATTTTTTTGAAAAAATTGAATGATCATATGAAAATTATATGTGTTTGAACATGAAAAGTCAAAACTGTTGTGACGTTTTTGGCACATGATATTATATTCGTATATCACCGGGATGTTTTTTCATAAAATTATTTCGACATCAAGCCCGATAAGTGATATAATCTTTTGTATTGGCAGAATTTTTATTTCTTCAGGGGGATCATTTATGCATACATTTATTATAGGACTGATCATACTTTTTGTGGGCGGCGGTTTTTACGGGCACCTGTGTCAGCGTGTGTTTGGGCCTGACGACAGAGAAACACCTGCATACACCCGGAATGACGGTGTTGATTACGTACCTATGCCCAAATGGAAAAATTCCCTTATCAATCTTCTGAACATAGCGGGTACGGGACCGATACTCGGACCCATACAGGGCATACTGTTCGGTCCGATAGCATTTGTGACCATTCCCATCGGATGTGTTATCGGCGGAGCGGTGCACGATTATTTCACCGGAATGATATCTGAACGAGAAGGCGGTATACAGATGCCTGATATGGTAAAGCAGAATACCAATCCCGTAATCCACCGTCTGTACACCGTATCTGTCTGTCTGGTTCTTTTTCTGGTAGGCGTTGTATTCATATACACTCCGGGCGATATTTTGGCAACGCAGATTTTCGGTTTTGACGGAACCGCGAATGAAGCATCCACATGGATCATTTACTCCGTGATATTCTTATATTATCTTATAGCAACTCTGTTCCCGATAGACAAGATCATCGGAAAAGTATATCCGATCTTCGGCGCGGTTCTTCTGCTCTCCGCCATTGGGATTTTTATATCCCTTTTTTCGGATAAGACAAGGCTTATTGATATATTTGAAACCGACAGTTCCGCCAAGACATTTCTCGAAAGTTTTTTTGCCAACAACTATCCATTTTTGATGGTATTTCTCATATTTACCGTGGTGATCCTGACTTACAGATGGTTATCGCGCTTTCTTAAATCGGACAAGATCATAGGCCGGGCATATTTTTTGTTCGGAATAATTTTGATCGCTTCGGCGATCGGGATCCTTGTAATGCTTTTTATAAGGAACTATACCCTTTTGAATATTTGGGACGGCTGGGAGCTTAACGGATTTGACTTCGGGGAATACTTTAAAGCGCAGCATTTTTTCCCGAATTTCTTTGTGACCGTGGCATGCGGGATCCTGTCGGGATTCCATGCAACACAGACAACTTTGGTTTCAAGAACCATGGAGAAAGAAAAGGAAGGAAAGACAATATTCTATAATATGATGCTTGCCGAGGGTTTTATAGCAATGGTGTGGGCTGCCGGAACTATGGCCATGATAGGGTTAGGAGCAGATGCATCCGGCATCACCATGGAAATGACCGGCAGCGGATATGCATATTATGCAACTATAGGCGGAACACTTAAGAGGATAAACGCTACCAGTGTAGTCGGAATCGTATGCCGGAATATGCTTGGTCCGACAGGCGGACTCGTTGCAATTCTGGGAGTTATTCTTCTTCCGATAACAAGCGGAGACACTGCAATGAGATCACTTCGTCTGATAATTGCCGATACCTTCCATATTGATCAGGACAAGCCAAAGGATCGTATTTTACTGGCCTTACCGGTTTTTGCATCTGTCTATGCCGTACTTATCTGGGCTAAAAATGACAGTAACGGATTTAACACCATATGGAGATATTTCGCATGGTCCAATCAGGCACTGGCGATCTTTGCCCTTTCTTCAATTCTTATATGGCTTATGAGGCACGGAAAGAAGGAATATTTATGGATGCCGCTTATTCCTCTTGCATTTTATTCATTTATAACATGTTCTTATATATGCAATGCTAAGATAGGCTTATCGCTGCCTTATGATACTTCCCTGATAATAGGAACAGTATTTGCCCTGCTTGTTTCGGCAGCAGTGATCTATAAGGGAAGCCGCAAAGGATGAGCATCATTTTTACGGGGTGATTATGGGATTCGATTAAATTGGTGGTAAAAAACTTCCTGTCCACTCCGAAAGTATTGATTTTACTGGCA
>CAMORO010000014.1 GCA_946623875.1 uncultured Lachnospiraceae bacterium
TTTTCTTATGATAGTGATAATCAGGCTGCCAACTATATTAAGTTAATGACATTGCTTATTTACTGGGTTTTTCGACTTTCAGCGACATCAGCGCTTATTCCTCTCCCTCACCCTCGGATTTCATCGTCGGAAAGAACAGCACTTCTCTTATGCTCGGGCTGTCTGTAAGAAGCATTGTGAGACGATCGATACCGTAGCCTATACCGCCTGTAGGAGGCATTCCGACCTCAAGTGCGTTAAGGAAATCCTCATCCGTGTGGTTAGCTTCCTCATCGCCTGCTGCTGCAGCGGCATCCTGAGCCTTGAACCTCTCCCTCTGATCAATGGGATCGTTAAGCTCTGAATAAGCGTTGCACATCTCCCATGTATTAATGAAGAGCTCAAACCTCTCAACAAGATCCGGCCTGTCGGGCTTCCTCTTGGTAAGAGGCGATATTTCAACCGGATGATCCATTACGAAAGTAGGCTGAACAAGATGCTCCTCAACGAACTCCTCGAAGAAGAGATTGATTATATCACCCTTCTTATGATAAGGCTCGTAGTGGATATCCTTCTCATCGGCAAGCTTTCTGGCCGCCTCGGTATCGGGAACCTGATCAAAGTCAATCCCCGCGTATTTCTTTATCGCATCTATCATGGTGATACGCTCAAAGGGCTTGCCGAAATCAAGCTCAATATCACCGTACTTAAATGTGGTCGTACCAAGAACCTCTTTGGCCACATGCCTGAACATATTCTCGGTCAGATCCATCATTCCATTGTAATCTGTATATGCCTGATACAGCTCCATCAATGTGAACTCGGGATTATGCCTCGTATCAAGACCCTCGTTCCTGAATACACGGCCTATCTCATATACCCTTTCAAGACCACCAACTATAAGCCTCTTAAGATATAACTCAAGTGAGATTCGCAGCTTAAAATCCTCATTAAGCGCGTTGAAATGCGTCTCAAAAGGTCTTGCAGCGGCACCGCCTGCATTGGCAACCAGCATCGGAGTCTCTACCTCCATGAAACCCTGTCCGTCAAGATACCTTCTTATGGAAGAAATGATCTTCGATCTCTTTATGAACGTATCCTTGACATCCGAATTCATTATAAGATCAACATACCGCTGTCTGAAACGAAGATCGGTATTGGTCAGTCCGTGGAACTTCTCCGGAAGTATCTGCAGTGACTTTGACAAAAGCACTATAGAAGATGCATGTACGGATACTTCTCCTGTCATTGTCCTGAAGGCGTATCCCTTCACACCTACGATATCTCCTATATCATATTTCTTGAAATCGGCATAGGATTCTTCACCTACCGCATCCCTTGCCACATATACCTGAATGTTTCCGGGCTTATCCTGAACATTGCAGAATGCTGCCTTGCCCATGATACGCTTGCTCATGATACGACCGGCAATACTAACAGTTATGGGAGACGCATCCATTATAGCTCTTCGTTCCTCATAATCGGCCTTCTTAGCCGCTCTTGCTTCAGCCTCGTCAAGACCGCTTACATCTACCGGTGCGCGGTCGCCTATAAGCTTAGCCTCAAGCTCCTCATATTCAGCCTTAACATCAACCGAATGATGGGTCTGGTCGTATTTGGTTATGACAAAAGGATCCTTGCCTGCTGCCTGAAGGTCGGCAAGCTTGTCCCTTCTTACCTTAAGGAGCTGTCCTATATCCTGCTGTTGTTCTGTATTCTGCTCGTTCTTAGCCATATTGATTCCCCTAAGTATTGTCATAATATCTCTTTATATGACAACGAGTAATATAAACGTTGCACTGTCTTTTTAATTAAGGAAGATGTAATCCATACTAAAAGAAGAATTCCTTCCTTTAATAATCCTTATCACCGGGACGGATTATCTGAAGTACCTTGTACTTTATCTCACCTGCCGGTGTCTCTACTGCGACCGTCTGTCCCTTCTTCGCTCCGATAAGGGCTTTTCCTATGGGTGACTCATTGCTTATCTTTCCGTTAAGCGAATCAGCTTCGGTAGAACCTACGATCTTATATTCCATATCTTCCTTGAATTCCATATCACGGATCTTGACTTTGCATCCAATACTTATCTTACCTGTATCTACCTCTTCATCAAGTACGACTTCCGCATTCTTAAGGATCTTCTCTATCTCTTCTATCCTTGCTTCTATATCACGCTGCTCGTCCTTTGCTGCATCATATTCCGCATTTTCAGAAAGGTCTCCCTGCTCTCTTGCTTCCTTGATCTTCTGAGCAACCTCTGCTCTCTTTATAACCTTGAGGTCATGCAGTTCATCCTCTAATTTCTTAAGACCTTCATAAGTTAAGATATTTTTTTTCTCCATTTCCATCTTATCATCCTCTTTTTAGATAAAACGATAAAATAGTCATATATTATTATGACTATCATGCAACACGGGAACACATTTGTATAAATTCCCATACTTGCGTAGTATACTCCATTCACTCATACAATGTCAAGAAATGGAATTATTTATTCGTTGACTTTTAGAAAGAATATTTTTATACTGAAATTGTATTACAACAGGCATTGACAGTACATGATTATTTGGGGGAACAGCACCATATGAAGCGTATAAGAACTTCCGATCTTGTACCCGGAATGACAACAGCCGAGGACGTTTATTCGTACAACAATCAGATGATCGTCCCCAACAATACAGTTCTCACCGATAAGATGATCACACGTCTTGAATTCTATTCAGTTCTTGCAGTAAGGATCAAGGACGAGGTCATTGCACCTACCGAAGAGGTTTCTCAGTTCGATATGCCATCGTATTCGGAAAGGATCAAGGCCAGCAAGGAATTTAAAGAATTTGAGAAAACCTTCATTACTACCACAGAAAATTTCAAACGTAACCTAAGATCAATAGTAGATGACAGGGCTCCTATAGATACAGAGGAATTGTTCGACCATATCTCCAATCTTATGGCAGCGCAATCTTCTTCTATTTCCATCTTTGATATGCTTCATAACATGCGTCAGTATGATGACATGACCTATGCGCATTCGATAAATGTCGGTCTTATCTGCAACGTCTTCGGCAAATGGTTAAAGCTTCCGCCTTCCGAGGTTGAAAAGCTTACATTATGCGGTCTGATGCATGATATCGGCAAGCTTGTTGTTCCGGATAAGATAATACGTAAGCCTGACAAGCTTACACCTAACGAATACAATATAATCAAGACTCATACCCTTCAGGGTTACAAGATACTCAAGGAATATGAGAATATAAGCGATGATGTTAAGGAAGCCGCCCTTATGCATCATGAGAGATGTGACGGAACGGGTTATCCTCTCGGACTTACGGGCGATAAGATAAACAAATATGCTAAAATTGTCGCTATAGCCGATGTCTATGATGCCATGACAGCAGCCCGTGTCTACCGCGGTCCTCTGTGTCCTTTTAAGGTTATAGGGATCTTTGAGTCCGAGGGACTGAACAAATATGACAGTAACTTCATCCTGGTATTCCTTGAACACATCGCAAGTACGTATATCAAAAACCGCGTACGCTTAAACAACGGTATGGAAGGTGAAGTAGTATTCATGAATAAGACAGCACTGTCAAGACCGATGATCCAGTGCAGGAACCGCTTTATAGATCTGTCAAAAGAAACTGATATCTATATCGAAACCTTCGTATAATATTAACATTATATCTGTACATTATAAAACCGGCTGATCATCAGCCGGTTTTTAATCTGAATTTCTGTATATCCCTCTCGGCGCTTACTTTTTCGATCTGCGCTCCAAGACTTCTTAATTTCTCGGGGAAATCCTCATATCCTCTTTCTATATAATATATATCATCTACAGTTGATACTCCCTCTGCTGCCAGTGCCGCCATAACCAGCGCTGCGCCGGCACGAAGATCCGGAGCCGTGATCGGGGCTCCCGTTAACCTGTTTACCCCTTCCACAATAGCTGTATTTCCTTCAACCTTGATAACCGCACCCATCTTCAGCAGTTCATCAACATATTTGAATCTGTTCTCAAAAATACTTTCGGTAACTACACAGGTTCCGTCAGATGTTGCAAGTGCTGTTGCTATCTGCGGCTGCATATCCGTAGGAAATCCGGGATATGGCAAAGTCTTTACATGTGTATGCCTTAATGTCTTGGATGATACTATCCGTAACTGATCGTCGAATTCCTCGACCTCACAGCCCATCTCTATAAGCTTGGCAGTGATCGATTCAAGATGCTTGGGTATCACATTCTTGATAGTGATATCCCCCTTGGTTATAGCTGCGGCAAACATGAAAGTACCGGCCTCTATCTGGTCCGGAATTATGGAATAAGTGGTTCCGTGAAGCTTCTCGACACCCTTTATCCTTATAACATCCGTACCTGCGCCCTTGATATTTGCTCCCATACTGTTAAGGAAGTTCGCCACATCAACGACATGCGGTTCCTTGGCCGCATTCTCGATTATGGTCTTCCCTTCCGCCAAAGATGCTGCCATCATGATGTTTATGGTAGCACCTACCGTTACCACATCAAGATAAATATGGTTTCCCGTAAGCCTCTCTGCCTGTGCCGTTACAAGACCTCTTGAAATCCTGACATCCGCACCCAGAGCTCTGAAGCCCTTGATATGCTGGTCAATGGGACGGCTTCCTATGTTACAGCCTCCGGGCAACGCTACTTCGGCATCCCTGTACTTTCCAAGCAGTGCTCCCAGCATATAATAAGAAGCTCTTATCTTTTTAATATACAGATCGTCAATTGTATGATCGGTGATCATTGAAGCATTTATCTTAACCGTATGCCGATCAAGATGTTCAACAACTACTCCAATGCTCTCCATTGCCTTTATCAGGACATTGGTATCTCTTACGTCGGGAAGATTCTCAATGATTACTGTTTCATCAGTCATTACCGCGGTAGCCAGTATAGCAAGTGCCGCATTCTTAGCTCCGCCTATTTCAACCTCACCTACTAAAGGGTTACCTCCCCTTATTACATATTGTTCCACTCTTTTTCCCCTAACCGCTCATCCGTTAGCTAAAAAAATCATTAAAGATTATACTCCAACTTGACCCTCTTGTAAATGCGAACAGATTTTCTGTTGATTGTTACAGAAATATTACAGATAATCTTTCATATCTTCTACATCTGCTACAAACTTAGGAACTGCTCATAAATAAATCTGCAATTCTGCCGAATGATTTTAACAGTTCATTAATTCAAATAATTTAACGGGTTGACCTGTACTCCGTTTACCAGTATCTCGAAGTGGATATGAGGTCCCGTACTTACTCCCGTGTTACCTGACAGTGCTATCTTCTGACCCTGTTTTACCGTCTGTCCGGTCTTGACAAGTATCTTGCTAAGATGACCGTATCTGGTCTGCTTCCCATCCGGATGCTCTATCATTACAACATATCCGTAACCGCTTCCCCATCCGGCTCTTACAACCGTTCCGCCCGATGATGCAGCGACTGCAGTACCTACAGGTGTTGCCCAATCTATGCCCTTATGATAGGTTGAAGCACCTCTCTTGGGAGCCTTCCTTCTTCCAAATCCCGAAGTAAGCCTTCCTCCGGATATCGGCTTCAGGTAGGTAGGCGGAACCTTTGTACCTCTCTCCACCACCTTTGCGACAGCTTCGACGACAACATCCTCGTATATGATATCCCTTGACTCTTCACTGTCATTTTTGTATGTTATGTCGGCGACAACCTTTCTGAAGCCGTCCACCGGTTCTGTAATGACCTTGCTTTCGTTTGTGAACCAATTATCATTGTCGATATATTCAACAGGTTTATTGTAGGTTTCCTCGTAATAAACCTCTTCCATCCTGCGTACTGACAATTCCGGTTCAGGCGAACTGACCCTGATCTCATCACCCGGCCTTATTGTGGCATTTATATTAGGTATGGTCTCGGAATTGAGTGCAATTATGTCGTCTATCGTCATCTGATTCTTCTGAGCGATAACCGACAGCGAATCCCCGGCAGCCACCTCGTATATCTTGCTCTTCTCCTGTTCCTTGGTGACCAGTTCCTTTGCTTCTTCCAGAGTGCTTATCCTCTCAGGATCCGCATATGTCTTAACAACTTCGACATTCTCGGCGAAATCAAGATCCTTCACTCCGAAATGAAACTGTGATACATCCTGCTTAAGCGCTTCATAAAACAGCCTGTCTGCCTTGGAGAAAAAGCCCGCTTTCGGAAATGCGAATTCCTCATCTTTCTCAAGCTCCGATGTCCTTTTTACGGAAGCTGTCAGAACATTCAGCTCTCTTGTCGGATCGAGGATCAGATCAACATTAAAATCATCTTCCTCATCATACCGTTTCTTTGCATCAATAAGCAGTTGATGCACTTCATCGACCGTTCTCAAATTAACGGTAAACTCATTTATCTTAACCTCATACACCGGTTCCTTAGTCTTAAGAACATTGTCACTGAAAACGCTGTATATATTGTTGATCACCGTCTCCTCGTCATCAAGCTTGGTGAAGACATCCGTTCTTGCATTAGTTCTGATATCACAGTTAATGAGAACCAGCTGTTCGCTGGTTGAGGCAATCCTTTTCCTTGCCTCCCTTATCATTCCCTCTACATCTGCCGTGTCCGAAACCACACCGACGGCATTACCGTTAATAAATATCGTTACCTGACTTCCGGCATCCGTTGCCTTTCCGACAGATCCGAAATCCACAATAAATGACAGGATCCCGATCAGTACCATTGTGACCGTGTGCCTGTATTTTACGATCCTTTTTAATCTACTCCCCATTTACTTCCCTATATCAGCCGCAGATACCAGCAAACCATAAAAGCCAGATCCGCTATTCCGAATAAAAGTGCGGTAATGACAATCCCCTTAAGCTTTGCCACTTCCCTGCTTATCTTACCGTATGTCACTGCATCCTGCTCCGCGATCGCGGTCTGAACACTACGGTAACACTTAACGTTTTCTTTATGTACATGATCCTCAAGATCAATAAAAGCCTTCTCTGCAGTAGCCTTATCGAATATTTGGTTTTCTTCATCCGTATCTTCTTCGGACTTATTGTCAATAAGTTCCTGCTTCAGTGCAGTCAGTATCTCTGACTGATCAAGGATCAGATCAAGTACCTCCCTGTTGGAAAGCACTGCCTTTAATATCTCTTCCTTATTTGCTTCGGACAGACTTTTAATATCCAACGGCTCTTCGCTGTCCATATCGGATTTCATATCGATCAGCAGACGGTAGTTCTTGCCAAGAAGCTTGTTATTGTTGTCTACCGCCCTGAGAATTTCCTTATTGGAAGCTTCCCTGTCCATCCTGGCATCATAGAACATATCCTCGATCGCTTCCAGTTGATCTTCATTCCCGCTGTTTACCGCTTCCTTCACCTGTTCGGCTGTCAACGAATTGACCATCTGCCTTCTGCGTTCGTAATCCCTTTCCCTGTCGGCCCTTGTCCTGTCTGAATTGTCTCTTGATGACTGATTCTGATATCTGCCGAGATTGTTAAGATTCTTTTCAAACCTGCTTGCTATCTTGCTGATACTGCTTTCCATGATTACCTCTCCCTCCTTAAAAGATAAAGATTTCCCCATAATCCGTTATATTTTAACATTTTTTCAGTTCAAACACAAGAACCACGTCATTTTGTGCAAAATGTCAGACATATGCTGCATAATAAGGGAATTTTTGTGCGGATTAACCATCTATTAATATTTTGTTCATGGTTTATTCATATAATATTGCTAAAATTTGATTGTACAGAAGAGAGAAGAGAAGAAAAGTTGATAAATTTTTTCATAATATTGCCCAGGTGATTCTCATCCACCTGGGCACTCCTCATATAACGCCTTATTTCGTGTCTCCGTTCTTCTTCGCTTCCCTGATCTCCTCATTAAGCTGCAGCATCCTGTCATCAAGCGCCGAAACCATCTGCGCACATTCATACAGCTCCTTCTTGATCTCCTCAGGTGCATTCATGTCGAACTTATAGTTCATCTTATGCTCGAGGCTCGCCCAGAAATCCATGGCAACTGTCCTTATCTGAACCTCAACTTTGGTATCGATCACGCTGTCCGACAGATAAATAGGCACACTGACTATCATATGATAGCTCTTGTAGCCGCTTTCCTTGGGATTCTTGATATAATCCTTGATAAACAGTACCTTGACATCACTCTGATTGGCAAGCATATCGGCAATCCTGTAAATATCAGAAGTAAACGAACATATAACCCTGATGCCCGCTATGTCGTTCACATATTTCTGCATATTCTCAAGTGTTGACTCATATCCCCTTTTCTTAAGCTTCCTTACGATGCTCTCCGATGTTTTCACTCGGGACTTGATATGCTCTATCGGATTGTACTGATGTATATGCTGAAACTCATCATTTAATATCTCCAGCTTGGTTCCGACTTCCTTAAGCGCCGAATTGTATAATAGTATCATGGTCTGCCAGTCATCTACCTGGTCGACTCCGTTAGGTCTGTACTCCACCTCTGGTACCTCTCTTAGAATAGTGCTTCCTCTCCCGTGGAAGAGAATATGTGTGCATAAAAATAACATGCTCTGAATAGTTCGTTTTCAGTTTTAATTGTTAGAAACATTAAAAAAACGATGGACAGCACACACACAATTATTATATCATAGTCAGGTAACAATTGCACGATTTTCACACATTTTTCAAGGATAAAATATGCGTATTTGGGGAAAAGTAATAAAAAATAATCGAATACTGAAAGATATTGTTGTTGAGAACACGGAAAATGACACCAGAACACATAAGGTTTTTGATGCCATAGAAAAGATGAGTTATGAATTCGATTTAAGCAAACCCATATGGCTCGACGCAACCGTTTCTGAATTCAAACGTCACGGGAAGTGCCGGTTTCATGCCGACAATTTCATAGATTCTATTGATTTTGACTATCTTGAGATTGAGGTTCTTGAAGAGGACTGATACATTTCTTCCCCTGTTCGGGGTTAAAAATCCACATTATTTACCGATATATTTAACAGATGTGTAATTACACTGAATGCGCAAAATAAAAATCTCATAAAGGAGGATTGCTATTGATCATTTCCGCAAGTACGGTAGGAATGGAATCCGTCAGGAATTATTCCTCTTTGCGCATGGATGCATATGGCATAACAAATGGTCTTAAGCCTGTTATGCCTGATAGTAACATTACTGTAAGTGAAAGCAACAGTAAGAAGGTTCCGACTGATGGCAAGGGCAGCTTTCAGAGCTCAATGGACAATCTTATGAAGCGGTTTGAGGCCATGGGAACCTCAAGGATTACACACAACCACTCCGAAGAGAGTGTGATGAACCGGATCCGGACCGAATGCATAATATACCTCCTGCGGCTGCTTTTTGGTCCCGAAACCGATGATGGCTGCGACAATCCGTATTTAGATCCGGATAAGAGGGAAACGGCAGCCGGGAGCAGTGACAGCAGAGTCAGAAACGTCTTAAACAGTGGATCCGGCAATACATCCGGACTCTTTGGATACAGACAGTATGAAGCTCATTATTACGCTGAAACCGAGGAAGTAAGCTACAATACTGCCGGCAGGGTTATTACCGCCGACGGTCGCAAGATCGAGTTTGGCTTAAGCTTTCAGATGAGCAGGGCTTTTGAGGATTTCTACGAGAAAGAACATACTTTCAACCCCGCAAGGCTGTGCGATCCTCTTGTCATCAACCTTGACAGCGACATTGCAGGAGTCTCGGACCAGAAATTCATGTTTGATATTGATGCCGACGGAGTAAAGGACAGTATCTCAACTCTTAACAGTGGCAGTGGTTTTCTGGCACTTGATAAAAACGGAGACGGGGATATCAATGACGGAAGCGAACTGTTCGGAACTCTCTCAGGTGATGGGTTTAAAGATCTCGCAGCGTATGACAGTGACGGCAACGGATGGATAGACGAAGCCGATCCTGTATGGAAAAAGCTGGTAATATACTCAATGAATGAGGACGGAACGACCTCAATGTACGGTTTATCCGAAAAGGGTGTAGGAGCTGTTTATCTCGGAAACGTATCCACCGACTATTCGCTCAAAAACAGCATGGACAATTCATTAAATGCCATGATCCGCAAAACAGGCATGTTTCTCTATGAGGACGGTCATGCAGGCACAGTCCAGCATCTGGACATAGCAAGATAATACCGATAGTTGTTAAAACGCTGTCATATATTAAATAAATCAGCCACCGGAAATCTCCGGTGGCTGTAATTCAATTCATATACTGACTCAACCCAACGGCTGCCAATGCAGCACCTAAAATTATTATAACCAGTAACATTGTCAGTATGAACATTACCAGGCTGATGATCGCACAGGTCTTTTTCTGTCCGAGGAGGTTGGCTTTCCTGAACAGATACGGGAACTGAAAAAGCACTCCAAGTATTCCGTATCCTGCGGAAATATAAACATCACACTTCCTAAGAAGATTAATATCTACCACAACTATTGCTATGTAAGCAACCATAGTTATCCCATTGGGTATATTGATACCTGCCCTTGCCAAAACACCTCCTATCATTGTCAGGATAAAAGGCATAAAACACAATACCCATGACAAAATATTCGAGGTCTTTAATGTAGCTGCATAATCATCCGTATAAGAGGATGAAGAGGTATCACTCACGGTATTGGATGGGGTATAAACATCATTTATGTATATCGGCTCATATGCGGTCTTCCCGGTATCCTCCATTCCGTCGAAGAAGCTTGATCCGGAACCCGAACCTGCACCTGTACCTACTCCGTCAAAAAAGCTTGAACCAGATGAGCCGGAACTGCTTCCTGATCCTGTATCAACCCCGTCAAAGAAGCTTGAACGTGTGGCAGAACCACCCTCTGACGAAGTGCCTGTTCCGGCAAAGAAGCTTGAAGTGCTGTTCTGGGACGGCTTGGCTGAAGCATTCCCTGAAACCGCCGGTTTACTGTCCAAGTCATCATCCATAAGATCTTCAAAAAACGACATGCTCCTCTGATCATCCACTGACATTTTATTCGGACTTTCCTGTTCCCCGGGGCTGCTGATATCATCCTCAAATCCAAACAGGTCAAGTTCAGTATCCGAACCCATATCAAGGCCGGTGTCTTCCATTCCGAATTCCGACTCTTCCTTTTTCTTATCTTCCTGTTTCTTTATCTCTTCACGGATAGTCTTCTCATCTTCATTCAGTACCTCGGACAGCCGGCGAAGCTCCTCTTCAATACTGGCTTCTTTGCCGGTATCTGCTTCACGGGTTTCAACCGGCTCTTCCTTATCTGTTTCAGGCTGTACGTTCTCCCAATGCTTGAGGATATCCTTCTGATCATTATCGAGCGTTTCATATTCGGAAGCCGTAATGTTCAGATCGGTAAGCAGCGAAGAACACTTGGTACACTTAACCTTCTTCCCCGCGCTTTTGAGCTTAAAAAGCTTGTCACATGAATTACAATAGTATAAATATGCGTCCATCTGTCTCCTCCGGCAGGGTACTATCCTGCATAATAGTTAATAAGACAACCCTTAAGTATTATCTCCCTCTCGTCATCTGTAAGATCTCCCAGTCTTACAGTAAATTCCTTAAGCTCTTCACCGACAACATATGCTTTTATTTCCGACTGTTTGTCTTCTACGGCTTTGCGTATTCCGGGGAAGAACAGGTAGTCTTTATTCTTGAACGGAAGGTCACCTTCATCAATAAGGAACGGAAGCATTCCCCAGTTAATGAGATTCGAACGATATCTCTTGGTGGCATATTCATTGGCTACATTAGCCCATCCGCCAAGCACCTTCTGACATGAAGCCGCCTGTTCTCTTGCAGAACCGTCACCCGGCTTGACTGCAAATATCGTACTGCCGAAACCTGTATTGGTCTTATCCGTACCGGGAAATACCTTTCTGATACTGCCCATGACATCCTTAAGGTCCGTATTCACCTCACAGGGATGTCCTCCGTTTATCCTTGCATCCTCTGCCCTCTTCATTTCCTTTGCAAGTCCTACGTAATTGGGATCCTTCCTTGACAAAGTAAATTCAGCAAGTCCCAGAGGATTGGAACGATAAGATGATGTCTCGCCCGACGGGATAAGTTCATCGGTCGTAGTCACCGGGTCATGTATCTCTGAGACGCATCTGAGTACAAGATTGTCAGGCAGTGCACTCATCCTGGGCCAGTCCTTAATATTGGGACCAAATCTTACTTCAACCGAAGGATCAGCCACCCCGTGAGAGTCAAACACGCGGTTCTCGTAAATTGTCTTATCAAAGAAGTATTTATACTTATTAAGAGTCGAAGCTTCGATCACCTTATCGGCACCTGTAAGATATCCCTTGTTTGCTGCCGTGGCTGCGATCGAACGGGCATCCATAAGAGCTACTGATGAAATCTGTCCGCTCTGGAGCTTGGATCCTTCACGGTTAGGGAAGTTACGCGTGGAATGCCTTATCGAGAATGCATTGTTTGCAGGTGTATCGCCCGCTCCGAAGCACGGTCCGCAGAAAGCTGTCTTAAGAACTGCACCCGTCCTGAGTATCTTAGCTGCGCATCCGTTCTTAATAAGCTCCATGTATATTGGCATTGAAGCCGGATATACACTTAACGTAAATTCATCATCACCTATGCTCGCATTGTCAAGGATATCTGCTGCGGCACAGATATTCTCAAATCCTCCGCCCGCACATCCTGCGATTATTCCCTGGTCTACATACAGCCTTCCGTTTCTTACCTTATTCTTAAGCGTATATTCAACCTGTCCGTCAAGGCTTACCAATGCCTTCTTCTCTACATCATCAAGAATATCCATCAGATTCTCGTTGAGTTCATCGATCGTATATGTATTGGACGGGTGGAAGGGCATTGCGATCATGGGCTTAACGGTACTGAGATCTATCTCTATCATACCGTCGTAATATGCCACATCACCGGGATTAAGCTCCTTATATTCCTCACTTCTACCATGTATATCATAAAACTCCCTGATCTCTTCATCCGTTCTCCAGACAGATGATAAACAGGTAGTCTCAGTTGTCATTACATCGATACCTATCCTGAAATCCGCACTGAGCGAAGAAACTCCCGGGCCTACGAATTCCATTACCTTGTTCTTCACATATCCGTTCTTAAACACGGCTCCTATTATCGCAAGGGCAACGTCCTGAGGTCCTACTCCCGGCTCAGGTGTTCCTGTCAGGAATACACCCACAACACCCGGCCTGTCTATATCATATGTCCTGTTAAGGAGCTGTTTAACCAGCTCAGGCCCGCCCTCACCGACTGCCATTGTTCCAAGGGCTCCGTATCTTGTGTGTGAATCGGAACCGAGGATCATCTTACCGCAGCCTGCAAGCATTTCCCGGGCGAACTGATGAATAACCGCCTGATGAGGAGGAACGAAAACCCCGCCGTATCTCTTGGCGCAGGACAGACCAAACAGATGATCATCCTCATTTATGGTTCCTCCGACAGCACACAGACTGTTGTGACAGTTCGTAAGTACGTAGGGTATGGGGAATTTCTCAAGTCCCGATGCGCGTGCCGTCTGTATTATGCCGACAAAGGTTATATCATGCGATGTAAGCTTATCAAAACGTATCTTAAGCTTATCCATGGAACCTGAAGTATTGTGCTCTTCAAGAATACCGTAAGCTATGGTATTCTTAGCTGCCTCCTCCTTGCCGATCTCCCTGCCTGCTGCCGCTGCCACCTGTGCCGGTGCATCTGCTGTATCCTTTATCAGTGTCTTACCGTTAACAAGATATGCACCTGAATCCATCAAACTAACCATGAAAACTCCTCCTAACAAAAACAAGATTAACTCAACTTATTATTTTATAGTATACAACATAACAAAGCAAGCAATTTATTCATTGACTCATTCACTCAACAGCATCTGCTCAAGCATTTTGTACTCGCTCAGGCTTCTGCATTTCATAAGGTTCTTTACAACACTGTCTTTTCCGGCATAATCAGCTCCCATGTATCCCCACAGCTCCTTCATTTTCTTAAGCACCTGGGTTTCTCCGCTAAAAACCTGTGTGTAATCCATGCGGATCCTCTTAAGAAAATCCTTTAATTCACCCTTTGAATACGGTTCTCCTCCCGACAGTCTTCTTATAAGTGAAGGATCTCTTAACATCCCCCTGCCGATCATGACGGCCTTAAGTTCTCCTTTTGTACCTTGCATCAGTTCCTCAACATCATTCTCCGACAAAACATCTCCGTTATAACAGACAGGATTGACACTTCCTTTAAACCCTTCGTAAAAGATATCTCTGTGCGGTGTGCCGATGTAATATTCGTATCTTATTCTCGGATGGATCGTCAGTTCATGTATTGGATATTTGTTAAATATACCCAACAAAATTTCAAACTCTTCCGTACTTTTGCTTCCAATCCTTGTTTTTATCGAAATATTCATTACCCTACTTTTGAAGATTTCATAGAGGAAATCATCAAGCTCGTTTATCCTCTCAAGGAATCCCGAACCTCTTCCCTTACCTGCAACCGTCTTTGAAGGACATCCAAGGTTTAAATTCACTTCTTTATACCCATACTCCTTAAGACTTTTTTCTATCCTGAGAAACCCTTTGGCATCATCTGCCAGTATCTGCGGTACAAGATTTATCCCTCTGTTATTCTCCGGAAGTATCTCATTTATCTCCTTACTGCTCATTGCTCTCTTTTCATGGACAACCAAAAAAGGGGTGTAATACTTCTTAACCCCTTCTGAGAAATAATCGCGTATCGCATTTCTGTATATGTATCCCGTTATCCCCTCCATCGGGGCAAGATAATAATCTGTCATATTTCTTTCTCTGTCTTTTGTAAATATCAGCGTAACTGTTCGGAACAGCACATAATTTATAAAAGTTTCAGTGTCAGTTCCTATATATCCCTGCCCCAGGGAATCTCATATGACCATGGCATTATCTGTTCAAACGAATATGAAGCCGCCAGTACATCTTCATCCCGGAAACGCTTACCTATTATCTGCATTCCTACCGGAAGACCCTCTGATGTAAGTCCCGCAGGAACAGATGCCGCGGGATTACCCGTGAAATTCTCGATAAAGGTCTCACAAAACCCGATAAGCTGTTCCGTCCTGTGGCCATTCACCTCAAGAGGCCCCTTCGTATTTCCGTCTTTTTCATTTAATACCGGCCCACATACAGTCACGGGAGATACTATCAGGTCATATCTTTCAAATACATCCTGCTGGGCATCCAGCATTTCGGTACGTAATTCATTAAACCTTCTGTAATCCATGACTGTCGATCCGAGTGCGATCTCATTCCAGTAAATAAATTCCTCGGGAAGCTCATCCCTGTGATCTCTCACAAGATCAAAACCCTCTTTTTTCCACAGCTCCATATCTATCGCTGTATCAATACTGATACTTCTGCACCAAAGCTCGGCCATTTCATTCTGCGAACTCCTGAAGTTGAACCTTACATCTTCATCAACCACAGCTCCCGCTTCCCTCAGCCGTACCGCTGCCATACGTACCGTATGCTCTACCTCTTTATCCACTGCAAAGACGCCAAAATCAGGCGTAAATGCTATCTTTACTCCGTTTAAAGGGCGTTTCATAAGCTCGGTAAAGTTCCTTTGTCCATGGTCAAGGCTTAGCGGATCACGCGGATTGTATCGCGCCATGTATTCAAGTAAGACAGCACTGTCCTCAACCGTCCGTGTAATTGCCCCGTCAAAGCAGTACGGATGTGTTGCCATCCATCCATCAGGCCTGTTTACGGCAGGGATTGTTCCTACAGACGCCTTAAAGCCAAAGCAGCCGCACCATGATGCGGGTATCCTTATGGAACCTCCTCCGTCGGAGCCCTGACCGATGGTTATCATCCCGTCCGCTACCGCGGCTGCACTTCCACCCGATGATCCGCCCGAATTATACCTTGTATCAAAGGGTGTCGATGTGGGTCCGTACAGCTTATTGTCACAAGTTCCCCTAAAAGCAAAGGCAGGAGAGTTGGTTTTACCTACAGCTATTGCTCCCGCCTCCCTGGCTGCCGTATAAAAGACCGAATCCTCATTGTCAATACGTATCAGCGAATGCACTCCTCCGTGAGAATTGGTCCAGCCCTTTTTGGTAGGCAGAAAATCCTTAAGCCCTACCGGAACAGAGGCAAGAGGACCGGTCTTATCTCCCTTTGCAAGTCTCTCTTCAAGGATTCTTGCCTCATCCATGGCTTCCTCTATCTTAGTATATGTAAAGGCATTTAAGCTGGGATTTCTTTCCTGTATACGGTCTGCAAAATACCGTATCACCTCTGTCGGGGCTATATTTCTTTTATTTACTTCCCTTCCAAGCTCAACACCTGACAGTCTGTGTAATTCCATATCCATTCCCGGTCATCCCTGTTTGATCCGCTATGCATTTGCTCTTAAACGCTCTACGTATTTCTGACCTATCGAATTTCTTTCCCATGAAGCCGAAACCCTGTATCCAACCGGCGAGAATACCGCCTCCAGAATTAGTTCGATGATCATAGAAGTCGTGGAACAGATAATGACCTGCATCCAGTTCCAGCCAAAGAATACATGAGATACCATTGCCGAAAATACGAAGTTGTCAACCCACTGTGCAATACAGGTAGAGATCAGGCTGCGGGAGGCAAATCCCTTATATCCGCCACGGTCAGTCATCTTTCCTATGATCTGGTTAAGCATGGAATTGACCACAGAGGACATGAGCATTGCAACTGCGGAACCTAATACCACATACCATGCCCCGCCAAAGGTTGCGTCTATACCGGCATTAATGTATTCTCCGACACCTGCATCCGGTGCGGAATAATAGGCTGCCCAGTGCCCGGGTGTCATCACAAGAAGCTTAAATACGACAACACTTACGATATTCACTGCTATTGCTATCAGGGAAATCTTGACCGATGCCTTTGCACCAAATCTTTTGCATATGCAATCCATACACAGAAATGATATCCAGGATAATGCGAGACCACTGTTTATACAGAAGTAATCAGACCTGTACAGCTCTCTGCCTGCCAGCAGATTCATACATACAACAGACAGGATAAACACAGAAATGACCATTGAAGGCACACTTCTTAAGAGGATGCTGTAATCCTCCATTTCTTTCTTTAACTTATTCATTTTTTCTCTCCTTTGGTTTTAGGTTTTACAAGCAGGATATCGGACCCGAACTGCTTGGCGCCTTAAAAGCACGCATGTTAATTATATATATTTTCCGGAAAAATGCAAACATTTTTGTAACTGCTTTATCCGTATAACAGCAAGTCAGAGGAAACATCCCCTGACTCACCTAATCCTTCAACAGCCATCCGAACAGACCCCGGAACAATGCTTTTGCATATACTATATACGCACCTGCCATATCCTTTATCACCACAGATTTTGAATCAACAGGGGTAAAATAAAAAAGACAGCTTGTAAATGCTCTCATTTTCTGCCAGGAACGGTTCAGCCTGTCATAGGGAACCGTTGCAACTCTGCCCCAGGTGGTAAGTTTTATAAGAGGAGATTCACCGTCTTTACCTTCAACTATTCCGGTTATGGTCATGAAATGTGATCTTACGCCTTTCCTGCTGTCATATCCGTCCTTCAGCTCACCGCTTTTTCCGTTATACATTTTCAGAGGATGTCTGTTAAGTGATGTAAGGATCACCACACTTCCGCTGTTTTTCAGACCGTCCCTGATAAAATCAAGACCTCTGTCATATGAACAAAAAGCTGTTGGCATCGCATTTACATGAAGAAAAAGACCCTGACTTCTGCAGTATCTGAGCATTCCGGTTATGAATCCGCTCAGACTGAGTCCGAAACTTGAGGGAATCACCTTAAATACCTTGTTTGTGCGTGCGGTCCCGTCATATATCTTTCGGATAAAAGGTACCTCTGCCACGAGCATTTTCCTGTAAATACCGCTCATCAGGTATACAAATTCATCCTTATACAGAGTCTCGTCTTTAAGCCTTCTTAAATCCCGGGAAACCTTTTTATCATCAAAAAATTCAGGATATTTGTACGCCAGACTCCTGAGCATATTCAGGCCCGCGACGGAACCGCAGCCGGCAAATGCCCTGGTGTTTGAACTGTACCATCCCTGGTCTCCTCCGTAATATACTCCTCCTGAAGCTCTGTCTGTTATAAACAAAGGATCTTTTTTCCCATTATGTACTTTCTCACTGTCTTTTGCTGTCTGCATCTAATTTAATATATTCCGTGCATGAACTCGAAAGAATATCTAGGTTTTTATTAGCTTCTGAAGGGTCTCCAGCAGTAAATCCGGTTCCACAGGCTTGCTTAAGTGAGCATTTAACCCTGCCTGAAGGCTCTGTTGTACATCCTCATCAAACGCATTGGCCGTAAGAGCGATTATCGGTATAGTCAAAGCATCCTTATGAGATGAAGCCCGTATTGTCCTGCCGGCAGTCAGTCCATTCATTTTGGGCATTCTTATATCCATAAGTATAGCGTCATAGTATCCCGGCTCAGATTCTTCAAACATCTTAACCGCTTCCTCGCCATTCGTGGCATGATCTGTATGAATACCCCACATGGACATTATGTTTGTCATTATCTCCGCATTTATCTCCATATCCTCTGCCATCAGTATACGCTTACCTTCAAGACTATCTTCCTTCACCTCGTTCTCGGCATTTGTTCTTCTTTTTTTCAATACATCCTTAAGTTCACGGATCAGATCTTCAAGCTGAATGGGTTTGGCTACGAAACTGTCCACTCCTGCTGACATTGCTTCATCATAAATGTTATCATGATCATATGCCGTAATAATTATGATAGCAGTCTCTTTCCCGATAAATGAACGGATCTGTCTGGTCGCTTCGATTCCATCCATCTGAGGCATTTTCCAGTCCATGATGATCAGATTGAACGGCTCCTGTCTGGCCTGATTTATCTTGATAAGATCTATCGCCTCCTGTCCCGAGCTGACGGTATATGCATTAATCCCGCCTTTTGACAGCACTAGCTTCGCCTGATCGCAGGCTATCGGATCATCATCCACCACAAGAACCTTCATATTTTGAGGAACGATCTCTATACTGTCCGGGTTATCCGATTTCTTCCTGTCGGAATCAAGCAGTGTTACACTTACGACAAAGGTTGTTCCCTTGTTCTTTTCACTTTTAACACTGATCTCACCGTTCATCATCTCGACAATTCTTTTTGTTATAGCCATGCCAAGACCGGTGCTTCCGTATTTATTTGATGTTTCCGATCCCTCCTGACTGAATGTATCGAACAGCTTCGGAAGATATTCCTCACTCATACCCACACCGGTATCGTTTACCCTGAACTGAAGAGTCGACCTGCCATGAAAACCGCCGCTTTTACTTACGTTAAGCTCAACTCTTCCACCTTCCGGCGTGAACTTCACGGCATTACCGAGAATGTTAATAAGTATCTGGGAAATCTTGGTCCTGTCACCTATGTAATAATCTTCAACATTATCATCTATACTGCTGCTGTACGTCAGCCCTTTCTCCTGACACTGGCTTTTGAAGATCATATTTATCTGATCTGTCATTTCAAAAAAAGCGAATTCCTCTTCCTTAAGAGTTACTGTTCCCGACTCTATCCTTGACATATCAAGGATATCGTTTATCAGTCCCTGCAGGTGCTTGGCGCTGCTTCCGATCTTCTCCAGATAATCCTTTGTTGTCTCCGGCAATCCGGGATCGTTCAGGGCAAGAGCATCCAGTCCTATTATTGCGTTCATGGGCGTACGTATCTCATGACTCATATTCGAAAGGAAATTTGTCTTTGCCTTGCTCGCGGCTTCCGCTGTCTTTAAAGCGTCACCGAGTGCCTGACTCTTCGAGAGGGAATCCCTCATTTCCTCATCAATGTCGGTAAATCCGACACCGACCACTCTTATGGTCTTATCTTCATTGTCTCTGCCGTTGTTTACATCTGCCATACGAAGCATCTCATAGGTTTCGGTATTATCTTTCTTTACCAGATAACGGCAGGATATGATCGTGCTGTTATTTAGATGGGCACGTATGTTTTCGGGTTTGATGAATTCGAGGAACTGCTCCCGGTAATCTTCTGTTATATATTTATTGGCGTATTGAGTAAATAATTCACCAAATGAAAAAGCTTCATCCTTGGGGAAATGTGTATCGGAAACATCGTTTCTGAAACAGATCGCCTGATCCTCATCCAGATTTACGTAGTACACGCTTCTGTAATCGGCTGCAAGTGCTGTGAACATGCTGTCAAGCTGAGATCTTTTTTTCTCATTTTTCAACAGCTCATCCTGCAGAGCGACACGCTCCTCCAGCTCCTGCTGCATCATTTCCGATGTTTCTTTTTCAAATGCGAGCTTTGATGATTTCCTGAACTGTATGATCATCGTGGTGAAGACCATGATCATGACAAACGCTATGATCACCGACATTATCAGACTTCTCATTACGATACCGTCTGAAATAGCATCGATCTGTTCGCCGATCACACTCTCTCTTATCAGATATGTAAGCATCCAATCCGTATTCCGGATCGGAACATAATACAGGGTCTCACTGATAGTTCCGTATGTAAAAGAGATGACTCCTCTTTTGCCCTGTAAAAAATCGGAACGCAGTTCTTCAACGCTGTAACCGTCTTCATACAGTGCCTGCTCCATTGCCAGCAGAAGGTTGTCCTCGCTGGCAAGTCCGCCAAGCACCATATTGGTCAGGGAATAGCCGTCCCGGGTATATATATTGCAAAAAGTCGTGTTATTGGTTCCGGACTGGAAGGATATGTTCTCAAGCATCTGATCCATATTCATTTCCATGAAACAGACAACCAGATGATGTCCGTTAAACGGAAGCCTGTCCGTCGGCACGGCTATAACTATTTTTATATTTTCACCGGAGGCTGATCTGACCGAAATCTCCGGCGCGGAAAGAGTCCTGTAATCGAAATCATACTGATCAATGTCTGTCCTTGTGCCTCTGGATGTATAGATCAATCCATCTTCGTCAACAAAAGCAAACTTATCGATCCCGTAGAGCTGTTTCATGCGCAACTGGTATTCCTGCAGACTCTCTACGGTACTCAGATCATCCTGTGTCAGCAACCCTATCGCCACATCCATATCACCGATATAGTCATTTAAGGTTGAATTAAGTACCTGTTCCCTTCTTCCTGCAAGCTCATCCAGATAGATAAGGCTTACATTACGGACAGCCTGTTTTGTATCACGGCTTGCATACCTTCCCGTGAAAAGTGTGCCTACTATCAGCAGGACCACCACAAAAATACTGCCCGCAACAGCCTCAGCCATTATATTTCGATTACCTGAATTCTTCATTACTATTTCCTGAGAGTTACCTTATCAAGATGCCATATCTCATCCACGTACTGCTGTATTGTACGGTCTGATGTAAACTTACCGGAGCAGGCTGTGTTAAGTATTGCCATCTTTGCCCATCTCTTTTCATCCCTGTAGGCTTCCTCAACTCTTTTCTGCGCTTCCGCGTATGGTTTGAAATCCTTAAGAATGAAATAGGTATCCGCCCTTGAAGATACCTGCGTATTAAGCAGTGAATTGTACAGATCCCTGAACAACTCGGGATCGTTCGGGCAGTAATATCCGTTAATAAGCTGCATAAGTACCTTACGGATATCCGGATCATTGTTGAATATCTCCTGAGGATTATATCCGCCGCGGTTTTCGTAATTGATCACTTCTTCCGAAGAAAGACCAAAGATAAAGGCATTGTCCTTTCCTACCTCTTCAACTATCTCAACATTGGCTCCGTCCATTGTTCCAAGAGTAACCGCTCCGTTAAGCATGAACTTCATGTTACCTGTTCCGGAAGCCTCCTTACTTGCCGTTGATATCTGCTCGGAAACATCGGCTGCCGCAAATATAAGCTCGGCATTTGATACTCTGTAATCCTCTATAAATACGACCTTGATCTTACCGTCTATGGAAGCATCATTGTTAATAACATCCGCAACCGTGTTTATAAGCTTGATTGTGAGCTTTGCCGTCCTGTAGCCTGCTGCCGCCTTCGCTCCGAAGATAAATGTCCTCGGATAGAATTCCATCTCGGGATGCTCCTTAAGCTCATTGTACAGATACATGATATGAAGGATGTTGAGCAGCTGTCTCTTGTATTCGTGAAGTCTCTTTACCTGAACATCAAAGATCGATCTGGGATCAACCTCAATACCGTTATTCTCAAGTATGTACTTGGCAAGACGAACCTTGTTCTGATACTTGATGTTCATGAACTCCTGCTGAGCCTTTTCATCATCGGCAAATACCTTGATCTTATTGATCTTGGGCAGATTGGTTATCCAGTCATCTCCCACTTTTGCGGTAACCCACTCTGCAAGAAGCGGATTGCCATGAAGGAGGAAACGTCTCTGAGTGATACCGTTTGTCTTGTTGTTGAACTTCTCGGGCATCATCTCATAGAAATCCTTAAGCTCCTGATTCTTAAGGATCTCTGTATGAAGCCTTGCAACGCCGTTAACAGAGAAGCCTGCGCAGATGGCAAGGTGAGCCATCTTAACCTGCCCGTCATAGATGATCGCCATCTTGCGGACCTTCTCCTCGTTTCCGGGATATTTAGCCCTTATCTGATCGATAAACCTTCTGTTTATCTCTTCTATTATCTGATAGATCCTGGGAAGCAGCCTTGAGAAAAGCTCGATTGGCCATTTCTCCAATGCTTCCGACATGATCGTATGGTTCGTATATGCACAACACTTCGTGGTCACTGCCCATGCAGCATCCCATCCGAGATTATGCTCATCCATAAGTATACGCATAAGTTCTGCTACCGTTACTGTGGGATGCGTATCATTAAGCTGGAAGACAACCTTCTCATGAAGCTTTTTAACATCATCATGTGTACGCATGTATTTGGCAACAGCTTCCTGAATGCTGGCAGAGATGAAGAAATACTGCTGTTTAAGCCTTAATTCCTTGCCTGCATAATGGTTATCGTTGGGATAGAGTACTTCACAGATGTTCTTGGCAAGATTCTCCTGCTCTACCGCCATCTTATAATCACCCTTGTCAAAGGAATCGAGCTGGAAACACTCAATAGGCTGTGCATCCCAGATCCTTAAGGTGTTTACTATTCTGTTACCGTATCCTACAACAGGAAGATCATAGGGTATAGCCTGTACCGACTGGTATCCTTCCTGTGAGAAGTGGCTCTCGCCGTTTTCATCAACATCCACCTTCACATAGCCGCCGAACTTAACGATCTTGGCATATTCGGGACGGCGAAGTTCGAAGGGATTGCCGTCCTTAAGCCAGTTATCCGGAACCTCAAGCTGATATCCGTCCCTTATCTCCTGCTTAAAGAAACCGTAACGGTATCTTATTCCACAGCCGTAAGCACTGTACCCGAGAGTAGCAAGTGAATCCAAAAAGCAGGCAGCCAGACGTCCGAGACCACCGTTTCCGAGAGCCGCATCCCTCTCCTGATCCTCAACCGCGTTAAGGTCTATTCCCAGTTCATCAAGAGCCTGTGCCACCTCTCCGTACTCCCTTAAGTTTATAAGGCTGTTTCCGAGGGCACGTCCCATAAGGAACTCCATCGACAGATAATAGACAGTCTTGGGATCCTTCTTCTCATATGCCTTTTGGGTATCCATCCAGTTATCAATGATCGTATCCTTTACCGCATAGCAGACTGCCTGAAATATCTGCTGATCCGTTGCCTCTTCCAGTGTCTTTCTGTAAAGAGTCTTTACGTTGTCCTTGACAACCTTCTTGAATGCTTCCTTGTCGAATTGCTGCTGTTGCTTCTTAACCAAACTCATACCCTCCTATAATATATTAATCAATTAGTACCTCAAATATACTCCTAAAGCCTTTTCACACCGAGAGTCACCTTCTCGCCGTTTATATCCCAGTCCTTTACATAACCGTCTGCCGAATCATATTCAATATCATCAGCCAGGACATCATGTTTGATATCCTCTTTGTTGGACTCCATGATACCCTTAAGCTTGTCATTGTCCTTTGCATAAACAACGATCTTATCCATAACCTCGAAGCCGGCTTCCTTACGCATTGTCTGGATCTTGCTGATAAGCTCACGGACAAAGCCCTCTTCAATAAGTTCAGGTGTCAGATTGGTATCAAGGACAACCGTCATCTTATTGTCGCTCTCCGATACGAAACCGTCCTTCTGCACGGTCTCGATAAGCAGATCTTCCTTTGATAATACAACCTCTTCGCCGTTTATGTCAAACTTAAGAGCGCCTTCGCTGTTAAGCGTATTCATTGCCAAATTGCCGTCAAGCTCTGCCAGCTTCTGCCTGATACCTCCTATCAGCTTGCCGTACTTTGGTCCCACGGTCTTAAGCTGCGGCTTAAACGCATATCCTGTATAATCGCTTACATCATCCCTGAATTCAACGGTCTTTACATTAAGTTCGTCCTCGATTATCTCCTTATAGAATTCAGATAAGTTAAAGTCAGCCTTGACAAGCATCTTTCCTATCGGCTGTCTGTTCTTTATATTACATGCATTCCTGCAGGCACGTCCCATGACTACGGTCTTAAGCACCGCGTCCATGTTGGCCTCAAGCTCCCTGTCGATAAAGGCTTCGTTAACCTCCGGAAAATCACACAGATGTATACTCTCGGGAGCATCCTTATCAATGTTTCTTACAAGGTTCTGATATATCTGCTCAGTCATGAAAGGTATCATCGGAGCCGCTGCCTTACTGATAGTCACAAGTGATGTATACAATGTCATGTAAGCACTTATCTTATCCTGTTCCATTCCTTTGGCCCAGAAACGCTCACGGCAGCGCCTTACATACCAGTTGGACAGATCATCAACGAACTCGGCAAGTGCCCTGGCAGCCTCGGGGATCCTGTAATTAAAGAGGTTATCATCCACCTCGCCGACTACCGTATTGAGCTTACTCAGGATCCATTTGTCCATTACGGTAAGCTTATCTTCTTCGAGCTTATATTTACTTGCATCAAAATCATCTATATTTGCATAGAGTACAAAGAAAGCATATGTATTCCACAGTGTACCCATGAACTTACGCTGTCCTTCCATAACCGCCTTGTCATGGAAACGGTTCGGAAGCCACGGAGCCGAATTGATGTAGAAATACCAGCGTATCGCATCAGCACCCATTGTCCTTAGCGCCTCGAAGGGATCAACGGCATTTCCCTTGGATTTGCTCATCTTATTTCCGTTCTCATCCAGTACAAGCCCGAGAACTATGACATTCTCATACGGTGACTTGTTAAACAGTAACGTTGATTCAGCCATAAGAGAATAGAACCATCCCCTTGTCTGATCCACGGCTTCTGAAATAAACTGTGCCGGGAACTGTGCTTCGAACAGCTCCTTATTCTCGAAAGGATAGTGATGCTGGGCAAAAGGCATGGCTCCCGAATCAAACCAGCAGTCTATGACCTCAGGTACTCTTGACATTTCCTTTCCGCAGTCCGGACACTTGCACTTAATCTCATCAATATACGGTCTGTGAAGCTCAACGGTAAGTGCCTCCTCAAGACCCGAAGCTTCCTTAAGCTCTTCTCTTGAACCTATGCAAAGCTGCTTGCCGCAGTCCGGGCATTCCCAGACATTAAGGGGTGTTCCCCAGTAACGGTTACGAGAGATACCCCAGTCCTGTATATTCTCAAGCCAGTTACCGAAACGTCCCTCACCTATCGAAGGCGGTATCCAGTTAACGGTCTTATTGTTTGCTACAAGCTCATCCCTCACCTCTGTCATCTTAATGAACCAGGATTCCCTTGCATAATAAAGAAGCGGCGTATCACATCTCCAGCAATGCGGATAATCATGCTCAACCTTGGGAGCGGCAAAAAGAAGACCCCTCTTGTCAAGCTCCTTTAGTACCTCTCTGTCGCAATCTATGGCACCTGCTTCTATCTCGGACTTGGTAGGCTTACATCTCATTCCGGCAAACGGTGTCTCTGCCTTCATGATACCTCTTTCATCAACCATCTGTACAAACGGTGCGTCATACTTACGGCCGACTCTTGCATCATCTTCACCGAAGGCAGGTGCGATATGTACTATACCGGTACCGTCTGACATGGTTACATAATCGTCACAGTATATAAAGAATGCCTTCTTGTGCTGTTTATCCGCACTGTCCTTTGCGCACTGATAAAGTGGCTCATATTCTTTATATTCAAGGTCCTTTCCCTTATATGTTTCAAGTATTTCATAGGCGGGAGTACCTTCTTCACGCTCTATTAAGTTAAGTACAGTGTCCGCAAGCGCCTGTGCGAGGATATATACCTTGCCGTCTGCTGCCTTAACCTTTATATAGGTTTCCTCCGGATTTACGCACAGTGCGATATTGGATGCCAGCGTCCAGGGCGTAGTCGTCCATGCAAGGAAGTAGGCATCCTCATCTTTTATCTTAAACCGTACGATAGCGGTTCTTTCCTTAAGCGTTATATATCCCTGTGCAACCTCATGGGATGAAAGGGGCGTACCGCAGCGGGGGCAGTAAGGAACAATCTTAAAGCCCTTATACAGCATTTTTTTGTCCCATATCTGCTTAAGTGCCCACCATTCGGACTCAATATAATCATCATGATATGTAACGTAGGGATCATCCATATCAGCCCAGAAGCCGACCGTACCCGAGAAATCCTCCCACATACCCTTATACTGCCATACGGATTTCTTACATTCCTTTATAAAGGGATCCAGTCCGTATTCCTCGATCTGCTCCTTGCCGTCCAGTCCGAGACGTACTTCAACCTCAAGCTCTACAGGAAGTCCGTGAGTATCCCAGCCGGCCTTACGGGGTACATAGTAACCCTTCATAGTACGGTATCTTGGGATCATATCCTTGATGACACGCGTAAGCACATGACCTATATGAGGCTTACCGTTAGCTGTAGGCGGACCGTCGTAGAAGGTATAGGTTTCCCCTTCCTTACGGTTCTCCATGCTTTTTCTGAAAATGTCATTGTCCGACCAGAACTTCTCGATCTCCTTCTCCCTCTCAACGAAGCTTAAATCTGTTGATACCTTGTTGTACATCTTTCATCCTCTTTCTTATTTATAAAAGTAAAATGTAACTATTCAAAACAGCACAAATTTTTAAAATATACTGTTCTAACGTATCTCTCCCGACTCGTTCTCCATCCTCCAGTCGATACATCTCTTGAGATAATGTATGTAATCGGGATTCTTACACATTCCCTTACCTTCAACATCCGATATCTTGGCTACATCCATTCCGTTGCAGGCGGTTGTCTTCATTACTATATTAAGAGCTTCAACCTCCGTATCATTGGCAAGATACGTGCCGATACCGAAGGCCGTCTTAACCTTATCCTTAAAATATCTGTTTATCTTTGTTGCCCTGTCAAAATCAAGGCTGTCCGAAAACAGCAGTGTCTTAAACTTAGGATCGATGCCCAGTTCCCTGTAGTGGGCTATCATCTTATCACCCCATTCATACGGATCTCCGCTGTCATGACGCACACCCGAAAAGAGAGTCGAATAAGTAAGACGGAAATCCCGTAAAAAACAGTCTGTTGTGATCGCATCCGTAAGTGCGGTTCCGTTGAGCACTCCGTATTCCTTTACCCATGCATCAAGAGCATACCAGTTGGAATAAGCCGGGTTGTGCTTGTGATTACCCTGTCCCACGCACATGATCCACTCATGAGCCATGGTACCGACAGGTGTAATGCCGTACTTCTTTGCCAGATACACATTGGATGTACCGACAAAGAATGAACCCTCGTACTTTCCTTCCTTTAATGCCCTGACCGCCAGATCCTGTGCCTCTGCCGACAGACGTCTTCTCATGCCGAATTCCGAAAAAGCGTTAAGCTCATATTCCCCGTTCTCAAGCTTGGCAACCTTGTCCCGAAGCCTCTCCTTAAAGCTCTTAATAAGCTTATCGTAATCGTAAGCCATCCTGAAATACACTTCGTTTACGATTGCAAGGGTAGGTATCTCATACATCGAAGTGTTAAGCCATGTACCCTTAGTCTCTATTGAGAGTCCGCATTCGGAATCCGTAGTTATCTCAAAATCATCAAATCTGGGCTTCCACAACCTGAGAAAATCAACATACGAGCCCTTTATCCATTTAATATTGTTAAGATAGGTAAGTTCATCCTCATTAAAACGGAGATTACAGTACATCCTGATCTGATCCCTGATCTCTTCAACCATCTCAGGCGTAAAATGAACATCCATATTCCTGCACTTAAAGCTCCATGTGGTCTTATAATCGCTGAACTGATGATAAATAGCCTGTCCCATCGAGAACTTGTATGCATCCGTTTCCAAAAGGCTGTTAATGATCTGATCCAACATTTCCTACTCCTTACATATTTTAAAAGGCACAAGCCTCACGACAATAGCAAATTTCATTATATAGCTAAATCGGGGCTTTGTAAATCTTTTGTCTTTTTCTTTTCAACAGCGGCGGAATGCACTATAATCATATGCTGTGGAACAAAGGATAATCATGGATTTTGACATATTTGCAGCAAAACGTGTAAAAACAGGAAAATACAATGATCAGAGAAGTTGATATAAATGAAATATCGGACGGAAGACGCTACCGTTCATCGGATATGGTCAAAATAGGATGTGCCGACTGCGCCGGCTGTTCCGAATGCTGCTCTCAGGTGGACGATACGATAATCCTCGATCCGTATGACATAAAAGAACTGTGCCGGGGTCTTGATACCACTTTCGATGACCTGCTGTCGGGAGCTTATTTATTAAAAAACAAATCCTTTGCAGATAGTTCTGAATTTACACGGTCAGGAGAAACGGAAATGACCCTGATCCCCGCGATCGAACTCGGTCATGCCGACGGGCTTCTTCTTCCGCATCTTAATATAAGCAAAGAAACAGGCGGCTGTGTCTTCCTAAGCAGGGACGGCCGCTGTACCATACATGACTTCCGTCCGGGATTCTGCCGTCTTTATCCTCTCGGACGTATTTACGAAAACGGCTCATTCTCTTATTTTATCCAGATCCATGAATGTCCCTACCCCAATAAGACCAAGGTTAAGATCAGGAAATGGCTCGGCATACGAGATCTTCCCTCTTATGAAGCCTTTGTGCTTAAATGGCATGACATTCTGGAAAATGCGCGAAAAGAGCTGTCAGATATCCATGATATTTCCGAACAATCCCGGTATATCGTGTCTTTTCTCAGGAAGTATTATCAAAACGAGTCAGGAGAAAAATCCCCTGACCCGGTTTAAGCTGTTCAATCCTTCCCGCCTTCCCATATCATAAACTCTCTGAATCTCGTTCTTATCGTTGGAAACACTTATCCTCAGGGCTTCCGAGGGTCTTATAACAAGGAGTTCTCCTTTTATTTCCTTATCTAAAATATAGGAATAAGTCTCATTATATCTCTCATGCCGGTTCAGCATTGCCTCGGTAAGCTTGGGGTATTTCCTGTACAAAAGCTTCGCGGCTGCTCCGTATTTGATCTTCTTCTTGATATAGTTGACCGGCTGTGTAAGTATGACAACATTGCGGTCATATCCAAGCTCCTCAAAAAACCTTATCGGAACGGAATCTCCCACTCCGCCGTCGAGCAGCTTCACTCCGTTTATTTCAACGATCTGTTCAAGCATCGGCATGGCGCATGACGCCCGTACCCATTCCAAAAAGGTATTAAAGTCATCATTTTTCTCATCATGTCTGTGATGAACCGCCCTGCCTGTCTCTATGTTCGTACAGGTAATGTAGAACTCCATCGGGTTTGCATTAAATGTTTTAAAATCAAACTTATCCAGTCTTTCCGGGATCTCATGATAGCAAAAATCCTCCGAATACAGATTTCCGTTCCTAAAAAGACCCTTCAGGCTTATATATCTTTTATCATCACAATAATCTTTATTATATCTTAAGGCTCTGCCAATCTGCTTTGATTTGTAATTACATCCGAAGGCTGCTCCGGCACTTGTTCCGACACCCCCGTCGAATTCTATCCCGTTCTCCATCAACACATCGGTGACGCCCGCTGTGAACATACCCCTCATCGCGCCACCTTCCATAATAAGGCCTTTTTTCATGACTTCCTCCCGATAATCCTTATTGAGCACCGGTCTATCCGGCCGGTAACGGACAGAACATGAAGACATTCTATCATGTGATGATCTTCAATACAAGACCGGTTCACACGGGTAACCACCACTTATGACTTTCCTGATCGGCCTGATGTATCATATACAAACATCTAAAAAAGCATAAAAAAAATTTGCTATATGCTTTTTACTTATGATACTATTAAATTGTATTATTGTATACAGATACCGATGATCGTACAAACAGATTAATATACAGATATATCAGAAATGACGAATAATAAACTTGTATATACAAATGAAAACTGTGTAGGCTGTAACAAGTGCATAAATGCATGCAGTTGTCTTGGTGCCTGTGTCCCCGTGGAAGGATCGGAGCACGGCAAATTCCATATAGATGTCGACAGCGAACGTTGTGTGGCATGCGGAGCATGTTTTCAGGCATGTGAGCATAATGCACGGGAATTCAGGGATGATACCGAACGTTTCCTTAACGATCTTAAGAACGGGGAACAGATCTCGCTTCTTGTCGCACCTTCATTTCCCGCCAATTATCCCGATGAATATGAAGCAGTACTCGGCGAACTGCATTCGATGGGCGTAAACCGCTTTATAAATATTGCTTTCGGAGCCGATATCGGAACCTGGGCATATATCAGATACATGCAGGAGAATGATTTCGAAGGCGGAATATCCCAACCCTGTCCGGCAGTTGTAAGCTATATCGAGAAATATGAACCGCAGCTTATAAACAGGCTGTTTCCCATACAGAGTCCCCTCATGTGTGCAGTCATATATGCACGTAAACAGCTTAAGATCACTGATAAATTTGCATTCTTAAGTCCATGTATTGCCAAAAAAATAGAGATAGAGGATCCAAACACTCACGGTCTTGTATCATACAATGTTACCTATGCTCATCTTATGAAGCTCATGCGCGAAACAAGACTCAACAAAAAACAGTCCTTTGATAAGCTCGAATACGGTCTTGGCGGAATATGGCCAATGCCGGGCGGACTTAAGGAAAACATACAATGGCTTCTGGGAGAGGATGTTTTCATCAGACAGATCGAAGGCGACAAGCGGCTGTACCGTTATCTTCGAAGAAATGCAGACAAGATTTCGCAGGGAAGCATGGGGTTTTCGATGATCGATGCTCTTAACTGTGAAAACGGTTGTCTGTGCGGCACTGCCACGGAAACAGACATGATCCATAGTGAAGATCCTCTTATATGGCTGCTTAATGCAAGATCGTCGATCAAGAATGAGCCAATAGACAAGGCATGGAACCGGGATCTTACTCCGTCAAAGAGGCTTGAGGCACTTAATGAGCGCTACAGGGACTTCTTTCTTTCAGACTACATCAGGAAATATGAAGACAAATCCGCTTCCGTACCGGTTAAATATCCTACCGATGAGGAACTTGAAAAGATATTTACGGAAATGCACAAGGACAGCTTCGAAAAGCGCAACATCAACTGTACCGCCTGCGGAAATGATACCTGCCGTGATATGGCGGTTGCGATATTTAACGGTTTCAACAACAAGAACAACTGTATTCATTACAATAAGGATATGGTCGATAAGGAACAGGAAAAGCTGCGATATCTCGCCGACCATGACCAGACACTGGGAATACTTAACAGAAGGGCAATAAGAGAATGTCTTGAAAGTAAATTCACATACCAGGATACTTTTGCCGTACTGATATCGGATCTTAACAACTTTAAAGGAATTAATGCTACATATGGTAATAACGGCGGAGATATCATCCTTAAAAATATTGCAACAGCCGTTAATACATTGTGCTCCCAAAATGGCTGGGTATGCGGAAGGACCGGTGGCGATGAATTTATGATCATCATCCCGGGAAAGAACATTTCCCCAGACGGAGGAGAAGTTACCGACCTCTTAACCGCTCTTACAACACCGACACCGATCGGCAGTGAGTGGGTTGGTACAACAGTAAGTATCGGTATTTCCAACTCTGACGGAGCCACCCCTGTTAAAGAGCATATCTCCGCAGCTGAAAACGCAATGTATATTGCCAAGAGAAAAGGTAAAAACAGTATTATCGAATTCTCTGCCGAACAGAAAGCCAAATCCAGGGAAGAGAAATCCATAAAAGACAAGGTATGGTATGCCCTTGAAAACGACGGTTTCTTCATGGTATACCAGCCACAGGTAGATGCAAAGACCCGTATAGTTAACGGATATGAAGCTCTTGTGCGTATGAAGATCCCCGGGATTTACCCCGGACAATTCATTCCGATCGCCGAAAAAAACGGATGGATCTGGCGTATCGGAAGGATAACGACCGAACTTGTCGTAAAACAACTGTCCGATTGGATAAAAGAAGGTCATACGCCCCATCCTGTTTCCATCAATTTCTCAAGCAACCAGTTAAATGATGAAGGATACGTTGATTTTCTTGAAGATCTTCTTACAAAATATAATATTCCTCCCAAATTGGTTGAAATAGAAATAACAGAGGGACTGTTCCTTGAGAAATCAACACAGGCTCAGGAGTTGTTTAACCGTTTCAAGAATCTTGGAATCCGTATTCTTATGGATGATTTCGGAACAGGTTATTCTTCTCTGGGTTATCTGACATATATCCCGGTTGATGTGATAAAGCTGGACAAATCTTTGGTTGATACCTATCTGGTTGAAGGTAAGGACAGCTTCATTCATAATGTTATCAGGCTTATGCACGACCTTGATAAGGAAATGCTCATAGAGGGTGTTGAAGAGAAATGGCAGTATGAGCGACTGTGCGAATTCGGTGCGGACACTATTCAGGGTTATTATTTCAGCAAACCGATATCTCCCGATGAAGCTATTAACTTTACGGTAAAGGAAGACTGAGCACAGATATCCTATACCAAACCCTCAATCAAAACGATAAGGATGAGCACCGGAAGCGCAAACTGTATGCAGCGCTCCAATCCGGTGCTTATCTTAATGCCTTCTCCCGAATTTACTTCTTTAATATAATTGTCCATGCCCCAACCTGACTCAGATACACAGAACAGGGTAATTATCAGGGATCCGACCGGAAGAAGAATACTGCTCACAATGAAATCCTCAAAATCCAGCACATTCTTATCTCCCATTATCCGCAGATCACCCAGAACATTGTAACCCAGTACACAGGGCATGCTCATAACAAGTATTATTATCATATTAATGAACACAGATTTCCTGCGGCTCATTCCAAGATCATCCATCATAAACGCAACCAGATTCTCAAATACCGCCGTTACAGTTGAGAAACTGGCAAAGGTCATTAAGATAAAAAACAGAGTTCCCCATACACGTCCACCCGGCATGTTCATGAACACTGTGGGCAGTGTGATAAAGATCAGCGACGGTCCCTGATCCGCCTTTATATTATAACTAAAGCATGCCGGAAAAATAATCATCCCTGCCATAACAGCCACAAGAGTATCCAAAATACACACCTTAACAGCCTCACCTGTGAGAGTTTTTTCTTCAGACATATAACTTCCGAATACTTCAATACAGCCAATACCTATGCTCAGTGTAAAAAATGCCTGTTTCATTGATGCAAAGATGACTCTTTCCATACCGATCCCGGAAGCTCTCTCAAAATCCGGAAACAGATAAAACTTCATGGCCTCAGCTGCTCCCTCAAGTGTCAGACTTTTTATCACCAGCACTATGATAATCAGGAAAAGGCCGACCATCATAAACTTATTGATCCGTTCCAGTCCATTGTTTAATCCGAAGTTTAGCACGGCAAAACCCGAGATTACAATGACAGCCATAAATATCGTCATTTCTGTGGGATTGGCAAGCATATCCCTAAAAACCTCTCCCACCGCATCCGTTTCCAGCCTGTCAAAGGTTCCTGTCATAAACTTGCAGAAATAATCAAGGATCCATCCGGATACTGTAGTATAGTACATCATCAGCAGATAACTTCCCATAATGGCAAACCAGCCGTGGATATGCCACTTGCTTCCCGGCTTTTCCAGTTTCTTATATCCTTTCATGAGACTCTGCCTGCTCGCACGGCCTATTGCATACTCCATTGTCATAACCGGAATTCCCATAATAACAAGAAAGAGCAGATAAAACAGTACAAAGACCCCTCCTCCGTTTTCCCCTGCTATATATGGGAACTTCCATATATTCCCTATTCCTATGGCGCATCCTGCACTTACCATTATAAAGCCGATCCTGCTCGCAAATGATCCTCTGGTTTTTTTCATTTATCGTTTCTCTTTCTTTTGCCGCTGTTAATCCTGTGTTTTTTATTATTCCTGTTATCTTTAAGCAGGTCGGCTTTGCTATCCTTAGTATGCTTCCTATCTTTATCTTCCTGTTCCTTCCGGGGTCTTGGCGGAATCAGGCATTCTTTCCCGTATCCTATAAGATCCGTTCTTCCGCTTTCGATCAACGCTTCTTTAACAAGTCCGTAGTTCTTCGGATCCCTGTATTGGATCAGGGCTCTCTGCATTGCCTTGCGGTGTGGATTTCTCTCGACATATACCTTTTTCATGTCTCTGGGATCAAGTCCTGCGTAGTACATAACGGTTGAGAGTGTCGACGGGGTAGGATAGAAATCCTGAACCTGCTCCGGCATATACCCCAGATCCCTTACATATTCGGCAAGCTGTATCGCATCCTTCATCGTTGAACCGGGATGAGAAGACATGAGATAAGGTATGGCATACTGTTTCCTGCCGGTCCTTTTGTTATACTCACCGTATTTCCTTAGAAAAGCTCTGTATACTTCATTTCCCGGCTTACCCATATATTTAAGGACATTATCGGATACATGCTCCGGCGCCACACGCAACTGGCCGCTTACATGATATTTCAACATCTCATTAAAAAATGTATCATCTTTATCCGCCATAAGATAATCAAACCTCACGCCCGATCTTATAAATACCTTCTTAACTCCTTCGATCCTTCTGAGCTTTCGAAGCAGTGACACATAATCGGAGTGATCTGCTCTTAAGTTCCCGCACGGTTTCGGATACAGACACTGTTTATCCCTGCAAACACCGTATTTTAGCTGTTTGTCACAGGAGGGATGACGGAAATCAGCAGTCGGACCTCCCACATCATGTATATATCCTTTAAAATGCGGATCCCCTGTCATCGCCGTAGCTTCTTTGATAAGGGACTCATGTGAACGCGTCTGGACTATCCTTCCCTGATGAAAGGTCAGGGCACAGAAGCTGCAGCCGCCGAAGCATCCCCTGTTGCTTGTAAGCGAGAACCTGATCTCATTTATTGCGGGGATTCCTCCCATGTCTTCATATGCAGGATGGAAATCGTTCATAAACGGCAGTTCATAGACATCATCCATCTCCTGCGTCGTAAGAGGATATGACGGCGGGTTCTGTATCACATAAACACTGTGATCATACTCTTCTATAAGCGGCTTTGCCGTGAACGGATCCGTATTTTCATATTGTATGGCAAAGGATTTCGCATATGCCTTTTTATCATTTTGCACTTGCGAATATGGCGGCAGAGTGATCCCGTCAACAACCTGTGCTGTAGTTCTTGATTTATAAACTGTTCCCCTTATATAAGTAATATCGGAAACGGCAATCCCGGCATTAAGAGCATCAGCAATCTCTATGGTCGATCTCTCTCCCATTCCGTAAGATAAAATATCTGCCCCGGAATCAAGCAAAACAGAGCGTTTCATCGAATCCGACCAGTAATCATAATGTCCCATCCGCCGAAGAGATGCTTCTATGCCTCCGATCATCACGGGAACATCCTTATATCTTTTTCGGATAAGGTTTCCATATACTATAACCGCACGATCCGGTCGAAGACCTGTCCGTCCTCCGGGTGAATAAGCATCCATGGAACGCTTCTTCTTATTTACGGTATAGTGATTTACCATTGAATCCATATTTCCGGCACTTACAAAGAAGCCAAGCCTTGGTTCACCCAGTACCGTTATGCTGTCATCATCCTTCCAGTCCGGTTGCGCAATCATTCCTACCGTGTATCCGTGTGCCTCAAGTATCCGGCATATTATGGCATGACCGAAAGAGGGATGATCCACATAGGCATCCCCACATACATAAACGAAATCCAGTTGCCTGATACCCCGTTTATCCATATCCTCTTTTGATACCGGTAAAAATGGCATATGTCCAGCCTCTTTTGCAGTTGCACAGATCGTACCCAATATTCAGAGTCATTCCGAAGAATTCGTCTTGTAATAGAACATGAACTGTTGGATTATCCCGTTGTATCCTCTGTAACGTTCGAAGTCATACCCTTTTGGATAATATGTATTCAATATCTGCCTGATATGGGTATCTATGGGGAAAGCGTCAATATGATGAAGTCCAAACAGGCAAATACAGGCAGCTACCTTATTTCCTATTCCTTTAAACGTCTTAAGTTCTGACATAGCTTCACTGTTGTCCATCCTGTTAAGCCTGTCCGGGAAATCCGGATGTGTGTCAGCGTATTCATACATATCCGCCAGATATATGTCCCTGTATCCAAGACCAAGTTCCCGGTCTTCAAAAAACTCTCTGTCTATCTCGCCCGGCTTGGGAAACCGGTATTTTCCTGCAGGAGCCCGGCCTGTTACAGGAAGTGCTGCCTTATTGCATATCGCTTCTATACTGTTCCTAATACGCTTAATATTGTTATTCTGTGATATAATGAAAGAAATGACAGTTTCCCACAATTCCTGCTTTAATACCCTGATTCCATGACCGTAATGATATGCTTCCTTAAGATATTCATCCCCGGAACCTGTAATGGCTCTTCCTATTGAAGTATAATCCGTTTCGATATCAAGATACGGTGCCCATATCCTTTCCCACTCATCCTCATCACAGCTTAGCAAAAACCCTCTTCCATCCTGTCTTATCTCAATATATCTGTCATAAGCTATGATACCGTAAACACCTTCCCTAAGTCTGTTCCATCTGAAGCACTGTCCGCTGTCCGCTATTTTCCCCGGATCAAAGTTGTTTATCTCTATATACATCGTTTAATTCCTACCTGTATACGACTTAAGAGGATTAACCTTCTTGGCTTCTTCAATAATGTCATCCCTGTTATCAGACAGATATTCTTCTATTTCTTTAATTTCTTCTTTTGTAAAACCGTTACTGGATGTGATCTTACAGTCAGGGATCGATCCTTCCGCATATTTGTCCTTATCACTGAAATATACGCATATCCTTTTTTTATCGCCCTTTCCGACAAGTCCCGAGACCAGCATGTTCATCTGCCTCATATAATCACCCATCCTTTTTATTATAGAATAGCGAATTTCTGATGAAATCCACTATTCTATAGTTAACATACCATAAATGACAAGGTTTTACAAACTTCCCTTCATTTGGTTATGGCTGCCCTTGAATTAAACGGTAAAAATGGTTAGAATGATATTCATGCAGAGCTTTAAACACTATTCAAAACAGATCATACAATGGGGAACCGCCCTGACGGTCTCTTTTATCATAATGAATATCCTGTGCTTTGCCTTCTACAATCCCTGTCAGGAACTTATAAGGGAACATGGGGCCACTACGGGCTTTCTTCTGCCGGGATCACACGGAGTATACGGTATGGAGGGATACTGTATAGCCAATATAGATGAAAAAGGCTATGTTAACCGTGATCTTCCAAGGGCTGATTCTTATTATGTTGTTGCGGGAGCTTCTCATACCGAAGGATTATTCCTTCCGCTCAAGCAGCGTTACAGCGACATCCTAAACGGTATGCTGGGTCCTGACAACGAATTGCGTATTTATAACATAGGAAGAAGCGGTAACTTCTTCTCTGTAGTTCTGCAGCATCTTGACGGTATACTGGGCGAATTTCCCGATGCAGACGGAATAATAATCGAAACCGATACTCTTACCTATGATACCAAGGCTCTTTATGATTCTCAGACACAGACGGGTTACGATCCCTCTGAAACGGCTTCATCCGTCCTCCTTAATCTGACGGACAGACAGCGCTTCTCCATGAAGGTTAAACAGTACCTGCCGCTAATGAGGGAACTCCACAAGCAATTCCTTACTTACAGGACCATGTCACGGGAGGATACTCCGTCCGACATACTCGATCCCGATTTCTGGGCAGGGGAATATGCAGGGGGCTACAGTGATGCCCTCGATTCACTGATGGCTTTTATAAGAAGTAAGACCGACAAACAGATCATAATCCTTTATCATCCTGCCGTTTCCATAGAAAAAGACGGAAGCATGAAGCTTCTGTCCAACGGAGCGGAGCCTTATTACAGGGAAATATGCGCTAAATACGCTATTGATTTTGTTGATATGTCCGGGCCTTATGAGGAAGCCTATTATAAAGATCACACGGTTCCTTACGGCTTTTTCAACACTACCATGGGTACAGGTCATACCAACCGCACCGCACACAGGATGATGGCAGAGGAACTGTATAAAGTAATATCCGTCAGACAGGATTAGTCAGGATATTTACCTGTTATTTACACTTTTAGATTTTATCGGGAGACATTATGTCATTTTTATCAGTTAAATTCATAATTCTGATAACTTTCCTTTTGATCTCATTGCATTTTATACGCAACAAAACAACAGAACGTATGATCCTGCTTGCCTCAAGTTACTTGTTCTATGGCAGCTTTGACCTTACCATGCTTGCCGTACTTATCTGTCTGTCCGTATTTACATGGATCGGCGGATATATGCTGAATAAGGCACAAAAAGACGGCAGACCGAAGACAGCGCGGATCATCTGCCTGTCCTGCATCGCAGTCCAGACCTTCATTCTTATGTTCTTCAAATTCGCAGGCCTCTTTCCCATGCCGGTCGGCCTGTCCTTCTACATGCTCCAGGCAATAAGCTTTCTTGCAGACAATTACCGGGGAGAGCTGAGTGAATTCCCTTCTCTTCTTGATACTCTTGTATATATAGGATTCTTCCCTCAGATAGTATCCGGACCGATAGTTAAGGCTAAGGATTTCATACCCCAGCTTAATTCACGTAAAAAGCTTGATACAGCGCGTTTATCCTACGGTATTCAGTTGTTCGCTCTCGGAGCTTTCATGAAGCTTGTCATGGCTGACAGGCTTGCGGTTTCGGTTGACAGTGTATATTCCGCTCCGCTTGCTTACAGCGGACTCAGCCTGTTCTTTGCTTCCGTAGGATATTCATTACAGCTTCTGTTTGATTTTGCGGGATATTCCAATATGGCCATTGGTGTCGCATGGCTATTGGGATATGACCTTGGCAGGAATTTCAACCTGCCATATCTGTCATCCGATCCGTCGGATTTCTGGAAGCGCTGGCATATAAGCCTGTCCACATGGTTAAGGGATTATGTTTATATTCCTCTTGGCGGAAGCAGAAAGGGCAGGATCCGAACTTATATTAATATCTTTATTACCATGCTGGTAAGCGGGCTGTGGCACGGATCAACCCTGAATTTCCTTATATGGGGTGCTATCCACGGACTATGGCAGGTTGTACACCGCATCATTAAAGATATGGGATTATCAGAAGTATCCGGATCCGCCAATGACCAGACCTATCCTAAGGTACGGACAAAACATTATATATCCGTCGCCCTGTGCTTCCTTGCGGTTAACTTCCTGTGGATACCCTTCCATGCCGAAACCCTGTCGGATACCATGACTGTTATATCAGGGATAATGACCCTGCAGCCGGGAATTTCATATTTCTATGTATATACCTTCATATTTGGCGCGATCCTTCTCGTTGTCCAGCTTATTGCCGTGCGCCTATGTAACGGTAACGACCCCTTTAAACCCCTTCCTCTTAACAAAATGTACGGCAAGATCCTCTTCTGCTGTTTCCTTATTGCGATCGCAATGTTTGCATATTTCGGCAACGGAGCTTTTATCTATGCAAAGTTTTAAGCATGTTCCTATCGTCCCACCGGACTTATATATTACTGACTACTCCGATTTAGACAAGGCAAGAGTGAAGATTTATTTATGAACAGGTCCTAAACTGCATCAGTTCCTCAGGTGTACCGAGAACATGAACCTTGTCGGGATCGATATCCGAAATATATATATCCCCACCCTTGCTTAACAGATAATCATACAGAGGAGCCACGTATTTCTCTCCGTTTACCAACTCTCTGTTCTTATCTTTGTAATATTCGTTATACAGTTCCTCATACAGACCACAGGTTTTGAAATAGTAGGCACCCAGAGTGCAGTGATCCGAAATCCTCTTTTTTTCCTTTATCTCTGCCACTTTGCCTTCTTCATCAAGTCTTACAAAGCTCCAATGATCGCCTGCTGCCTTAAAGCAGGGAATGAATCCGTCACCCCTGAGCTCCTTACTGTTCATCTCACCTGCTTCCACGTAGGTATCGATATTGTATATAAGAAGGGAATGCTCCTTATCCCAGTACTTACCGGCAAGCATTGCCGTTGTAGCCTGTCCGTCTGTAAGATAATCCAGCAGGATTATCCTCGGCTCATCTATCAAAAGTTCCCTGCATTTTTTCTTTATAAAGGCTTCAACATCATTGTTTTCATCCTTCATGGCTATGAAAACGTATTTATCCGCCATATCCCTGTAACCTTCAAGGCTTATCATGGACCACTCAAAAAGTGTCTTTCCTTTGACCTCTATCATATATTTCGGAACCGTATATCCGACCTTTCTGAATCTTGAACCAAGACCGCCCATTGTGATCACTATATCTATACATCTGCTCATCATATTATTTTCTACCCTGTCAAAATCCTTCCCTGAATCTATCCTGTCCTTTATTCTCTTCTCTGCTCTCAAGAAACATCCCTGCCGTATACCATGAATGTGTATTCTTCACCTGAAACATTTTCTTATAAAGTCCAAAATAGCTCAGGCTTTCACGCAGATAATCATTCAAATTAAACCAACTTACTTTTCCATGCAGCAATCAGTTTTTCCAACGTCCATGCCGCATTTGCCGGACTTGTTGACGGAAGGCATACAGCCTCACGTCCGATCACATCTTTCGTAAATTTATTGTAATACTTCTCTGCCGTCTTTCCGTTTACAAATATCTTTTTTATATCTGCCGAATCCAGAATATGCGAAAGGTCATTGGGAATCACCTCTTTGATCGTCGAATCCGCTGATCCTTCGATCTTACAGGCTCCTATGACATCCCAGACGGCTATATTATTTTGCTTCAGAAACTCTTTCTTCTGAGCTATACTCTGCGGCACTTCCTGATCAAAAACCGCTGCCATCACTTTCCAGAACCGGTTCATTGGATGCCCATAGAAAAACATCTGCTCTCTGGACTTTACCGACGGAAAGCTTCCCAGAATAAGTATCTTTGAATTCTTATCAAAAAACGGTGGTATCGGATGATAGATCATATTCTTCTCCGGTCTGTTGTCTGAAACATCTCTGAATCTGACTTGCTGAATTCAGTAAAATCTTTTTATTGTTAAATTCGGGTCTTTCCATTTTAATTTTCCACTTATGCTTTTTCTTTGTGTGCCGTAACAATATTATCAATCAGAATACTATTCATAGCTCACACACCATAATATATTCTTCTGCATTTTCATCGACCGTCTTAAACCCTACATTCTGATACATCTTTACGGCATAGTTGGCCTTCTGCACCGCCAGTGAAGCCCGTTTATATCCTTTTTCTTTAAGAAGTCCCAGCATTTCCTTCATGAGTTTCGTTCCGATACCCTGCCCACGATATTCTTTATTAAGAGATATGGCAAATGACGGGGTTTCATAATCCACATGGCCATAATCATTCATGATCCTGGTCCAGACAGCGCCGACTACCTTTCCATCATTTTCCGCTACTAATGAAAAGTCCGCTTTTCCGGCTCCAAAGTCTTCATAGTAAAGCTTAAGCTCCGGCTGGTCTATGATTTCCCTGGCTGGTGGCTCCACACCCTCCGGAATGAAGATCGCCTCATACAGGAAATCTCTAAGCAGCTCCGTCTCATTCTTTTGGAGCGGACGAATGACATAATTCCCATCTGTTTTCTCCGGTTTCATAATATCATTTCCACTTATCCTTCCCTCTTTTATCGAATTATCGGGTGGGCTTGCGAATTTCCCGGTTGCTCTCCCATTTTTTTTACGACATCCATTGTGACATTTATTGCGACATTTATCAATTTCTATTTTATACCGTAATTGTTCTTTATTTCCTATAAAGCGCAATTTGCGCTTTAAATTGCGCTAAAAAGCTTTCAACAGAATTCCATTGAAAGCCTTTTGATGCTGTTTTATGTTGATTATAAGCCGCTGAGTACAATTTAAGCTCCATTGTATTAAGCCCGAATAGGTTAATATTCGGTGTATAAATCATGGTTTTCGTATTCATATTCTCC
>CAMORO010000015.1 GCA_946623875.1 uncultured Lachnospiraceae bacterium
TGCTTATATACGGCAATTATATAATGTCCGTATATGACCAGCAGGCCATGTATATAAGCCGTCAGAGCCTTACCGAATTAACACGTGAGGTTATAACAACCCTGCAGACCTATGATCTGTATCACCCGTATTACAAATATGTTTTTGTCGGAAGTCCGGCTGACAATCCGCTTTTTGTCAGGAACTTCGTTTATGAAGACGCAAACAGATATGCACAGATGGGTACATGGGGCGCAGATGACAACAGATGGGTCGTACAGTCATGGCAGGGCTTTTTCACACATGAAATGGGAATCAATATCACGGTAGCAGATGACGACAAGCTTACCGAGGCGCTGGAGGATGAGACTGTGAGAAGCATGCCGATCTTCCCCGAATTCGGATGCTGTGCCATGGTAAATGATGTTGTTGTTGTCAAACTGTCGGACAATTATTGAAAATGAACATACAGGTAAATATTCAGAACAGGCCGGAAGTTGTTACGGCCGATAACGGAAGTGTAAAGCAGATTGCACAGGAGGACATATGAACGAAGTAAACAGAGAACTTCCCGACTTATATCTTGTTGTACCCTGTTACAACGAAGAAGAGATAATACTTGAGAGCGCCGCTATAATGAAGGACAAGATATCTGATCTTATATCTCAGGGCACCATAGGAAAGAAAAGCCGGATAATGTTTGTAAATGACGGAAGCAAAGACAATACCTTCAACCTGCTGTCTGATGCAGCCCGCAAGGATCCTGTTTACATCCTTGTTTCGCTTGTTGGCAATACCGGTCATCAGAATGCGTTATGGGCAGGTATAATGACAGCTTCGAAGGCTGATATCGTAATAACCATTGACGCAGACCTGCAGCAGGATATCAATGCGATCGATGATTTTGTCAAATGCTACAAGAACGGTGCCGACGTTGTATACGGAGTAAGAAATACAAGAGCGGGTGACGGTTTCTTCAAGAAGTTCACAGCACTCTCCTATTATAAGTTCATGCATCTTATGGGAAGTAAAATACTTGAAAATCACGCTGATTACAGACTCATATCACGCAAGGTTATAAATGCACTCAGACAATACAATGAAAGCAATCTTTTCTTAAGGGGGCTGATCCCTTCTCTCGGCTTTCCTTCGGATATCGTGTACTTTGACACGAAGGAACGTACCGGAGGCGAAACCAAATACACTCTGTCCAAGATGTTCAAGCTGGCAACGGACGGAATCACATCCTTTACCATACGGCCGCTGCGCATAATATCCTTCACAGGCTTCTTTACCATGCTGTTCAGCATAATCCTGGCCATCATCAGCATCGTCGAATGGCTTCAGGGAAAGAATGTACCCGGCTATACAACACTGCTTCTTGTAACGCTGTTCATGTCAGGCATCATCCTGCTCTCGCTCGGAGTTATAGGAGAGTATCTGGGCAAGATATATCTTGAGACCAAGAACAGACCCAAATATCTGATCGACTGTGTTATAAGCAGGGATACGGAGAATCCTGACTGAACGATCGCGGATGCCGCCTCACTATCCCTGATATCAGGGACAATCTTCTTAAGCGGTGTATTATCTTCTGTACCGGCAACCCCGTTTTACTGTAATCAGGGGTTAATCTTCAATACCCTTTATATGTTCTACAAGATCAAGGATAGCAAGTGTATCAAGATGCAGTGCTTCCGATATTTCCGTAAGCTCCCGATCTCCATTCGACAGCTTCTTGATGTCCTGTGCCGCTCCTTCTATTTCTTTAAGATTCTTCTTTATAAGTGCAAGTCTTTCACTGTTTGTCATAATGGTTCCTCCTCATAAATACTTGAACTGCAGTTGTATATGCACGTGCATATCAATCCGACAGGACTGACCCTAAATCCCGGTGTTGGAATTCTCTGCCGCATTCTTTACAGCATCCATTCCAAGTACTACGGCCAGCAGGCTTACTTCATCATATAAATCATAAATGTCCAGCTCGATGGTTTCACCCCAGCTCATACTGACCTTGTGGACACCGCCGATCACGTTTCCGTTCTCCACTATCGTATAATCATGCGCCGGAACGTCACCTTCCACGATCCACCCTTTCCCGATTATATTATACTTCGAATTAAGGAATTCGAACTCCCTTACTATCTCGGCTATCCTCTCACCCTTGGCATACACGTAGAATTTGGGCGTATAAGAAAGCATCTTCTGCTCTACATACGCAACCTCCGCACTGCTTCTGTCATATATATGCAGCATATTTCCCACGGTAAAGACCTCACCTTCCACCTTGTACTTACCTTTACCGTTTTCATCCGCAACAATGAATTTCGCTTCCCATGAGAATTCAGCTTCTTTGATATACAGTTTCATTACATTCCTCCTTTCAAAGGTATGTTGTCATGTACCGGTACTCCGGTACTCATTCTGTTTATCAGATGTTCTCTGTAATGTCACGTTTATAAGCCTGCTACTGCCACGATCCGTTAACAAGAGCCCCTCTGTACGCCACCGGTTTCTTTAAAATTCTGAACTTAAGGGTTTTTGTACCGGAATATCTGCCCATGCCGCGCAGAACTATCGTAGCTTTACCCTTCCTCACATTATTCTTATACTTAACGACTGTGAAATCGGTTCCCTCCTTAAGATATTCGGTCTCATCACCGGTTCCGGTATACAGAAGTTCCGACAGTTCCCGGTCACTCAATTCAACGGCCTTACCTGTATATGTCCTGTCCTCTATGGCAACCGCGGACACTCTGTTCAACCTTTTCGTCTCACTGCTGTAACGGTATTTTAGCTTCGTTTCACCTGTATAATTCCCCGTTCCTTTCACAGTGAAGGTTACCGTACCGTTAAATTCATCACCCTCGGTCAGGTAATCCGTTTGAACAATATAATCCCTGTTATTCTTAAGAGACTTACCACTGATATCCTGTATGGTAAATGAGGGCTTGCCAAGATCACTCTTCCCAACGAAAACATCATTTACCATCGCTTCAAGCTCCGCTATATTCCTTTTGACGATCTCGTATCGCAGAGTAACAGCACCTCTGTATCTTCCCTTACCTCTGACCGTGATGGATGCGCTCTCCTCTCCGTCTGTCAGGTTCCTGTAATTCCTGTAAGCCAGCCTGTAATCCGTACCCTGCTCAAGCACCGTATCACCGTCCATGACGACAAGGGAAGGCTTCACTCCACCCTTGCGGTACGGAACCTCCTCATCATATATGAAGGTAAAATCACCCGCCGTATTTATCTCCCTGTTGCCCTTTATCCTGAACTGTGCACTCACACTGCCGGTGTAACCGTTTTCATTTCCCGGTACAGCTTCAAATACCATAGTAGCCATTCCCGGAATAAGATTATTGTATACACCTGCTGCCCTGTAATCAACTCCTTCGGTTAATTCCCTGTCGTTTACACTGAGCTTATATGTACCCGGCACAGGTACCGTTTCCTTGCCTGTGTAGCTGTATACCTTCGGATCAAATACCACCTTTGCAGCCGAAAGAGATTTATCCTTATCGGTGAGAGTTACCTCTGCCGTAGTCTCTCCGGTGAAATTGGCATTTGCCGCCCTGATCACTGCCGTATAGGTTCCCGCTTCAATTACCGGTCTGTCGTATTCCACCGTATAGCATTTACTGTTTACCGCCCTGCCCGACGCAGATATGATCAATTTCGGTACCGGCTTCTGTTCAGTACTTCCGGCCTCTGCGCTAAGTTCCCGGGCAAGTACGTCCCTGCCAAGCTCAGCAGGTACTATGTCAAAGTGTATCGTCTTTGTTTCTGTGCTGATGTAATTACCCCTGAATTTGACTGATATTGAAGCTTCTCCGACATTTTTATTGGATGAATACTTCAAGGTGTAATCAGTCCCTTCAGTCAGTTCCCTGATACCGTCATATACGTGGAGCACAGGCCTTATCCGGTTCCCGGTGTATGTATATGATGCTGCCAGTCCGCCTACCCAGATATCACTCATCGAATCCGTGACCATCTGCGCAACTATCTCCTCCTGTGCACCCTTAAGATCATTTCTCAGGTTGTAATAATCATCCTTATTTTCATCATTCAGATCGATAACAGAGGGCTTTATCTCGTATTCCGCTTCCAATGTACCCTTGTAGTTTCCACTGCCGGTAAGTGTTACATAGGCGGTTCCAATGTCTGTATTATCCGAATACTCAATTGTATAATCCCTGTCCTTTACCATTGCCTCGCTCTCATTTTCGGATACACACAGCAGGGCCTCTACAGTAGGAGTAACAGGTTCTCCCGTATACAGCATTACCTTGGGCACATACATCTGTACATTCGGATAATCAGTCTCACCGCCGGCACGGTTAGAGGATACGTCAAATGGTACTATTGTAAATCCCGTCTCTTCGTAAAATCTTGCAAACCTACCCATACCGCTTATCTTTACCGAAGCGGTTCCCACACTCTCATTGTTTTCATAAGCAAGCGAGTAATCAACATCCCTTTCAAGAATACGTTCCCCGTATCTTACTACAGGCAAGGGCATATACGGAGCCCCTGACCTGCCGGCATATACAACATCCTGAGCAGGGTAAACCGTGATCTTATCCAGAATATCCTCGTCCGATACCTCTACCGCCTTACCTGATATAATGTTATCCTTATCTGTTCCAAGCCCGACAGTACACACTCCCGCGCTGAGCCCCGTAACATTTCCGTCCTGATCCACGGCTGCTACGGAAGGATCATCAACATACCAGTTAAGAGTATAGCCTTCCTGCTCAAAGCCCTCAGGAATACTGACCTTATATGATGCAACTTCATTCCTCAATATACTGCCGGGACCTTCAACACCGCCTATTATCCATACATCCTTTTCGAACCGGCAGTCCTCACTGCCCGGTGTACGTCCTTCCGCCTTTATCCTGATATGTCCAATATCTGTCCCTGTTTTCAACTTGCCGTCATCAGCATTTATCCTGACCGTGTCCGTTCCCTCGACGCTCCATTTACACAATATGGTCTGCGGATCATTTATCATGTATTCGGCGGTACTGTCAACCGGGAGCACTGAAGCGGCGCCATTTTCATCAGGCCCTTCCACACGTACTATTTCCCCAAGTACCGTTACTGTCTTACATATCCTTCTTCCGTCCTTTACGGCCTTGAGTACAACCTGTCCCACACCTGCAGCATGTACTCTTCCCTCCGCATCCACGGTAAGTACATTTGGATCTGATGATATCAGCTCCCAGCCTTCTTCAGGATTTGATACACCGGATCCATCATATCTGCGTACGGAGTACAACACGTCTGCTCCCATATTCAGGAACATCGGTCCTTCGATCCACAGCCCGTCCTCAAGTGATCTTACCGATGCGGCGGCATTAACCTCCCCATATCCTTCGGTATCGGTGAAATCAGATGCAGATCCATCGATCCCTCTGCCTGCCGAAAGCAGGGTGTCCACCATATACTGCGCACCCCTTGCATCCCTTGCCACCTCTTTTTTCCCAAACATAAGCGCAAGAACACCTGCCACCTGAGGCGCTGCCATTGATGTTCCCGTCATAAACATATATTCACCCGAATCATCCGATATATCACCGGATTTTCCATCATTCGTACTTAATACATCCGCTCCCGGTGCACTTATATCCACATTCATATTTTTGCTCATATTATAGTTGGAACTTGGGTATCGGGAAACATCATAGACATCGGGACAGATGATCTCCTTAAACGTGTCGTTTTCTCTTACGGATGTAAGATCGTTGTTTCTGAGATTTATGGCAGCAACCGCAGTCATGTAGGCCGACGGATAATTGATATACGGTCCGCCTTTTCCGACTGCATCATTTCCCGCGGAACATACGGTGACAATACCCATGTTAAATGTTTCATCGATCGCATTTAACAGAAAGTCATCCTGCTGAAGCATGCTGACAGATCCGCCAAGACTCATGTTGACAACGCGGATATTGTAGTTATCCCGATTGTTTCTGACATGATCAAAGGCCTTGATCATTGCTGCCGTTGTAGCAGAAGCCTTGTCCCTGTCGGCACTGTAATCAAATACCCTTATGGGTATGATCCTCGCATTTCCGGCCACTCCCGCTATACCTATACCGTTATCTGCCTCAGCGGCAATGATACCGGCAATATGTGTTCCATGGTCATATACGGCAGGACCTGCTGACACATCCGTGATATCACCCTCACCTTTGGCAGCTCTGTAAGCATTGTATGCAGAACCCGGTATTATCTTATTCTTCAGATCCTTATGTTCAACGTCAAATCCCGCATCCATTACGGCAACACCCACGCTCGCGGCGTCCTTGCAAAGCTGCCATGCCTCGGGTGCATCTATGCTCCTGAGACCCCACTGCATGGGATAATAGGGATCGTTCACCGGAACCGTAACATCATCCTCATTTGCGTCATCCATGTTTCCTTCATCCACGTTCTGCGTGACAAGCTTATCCTCAGGCGCACCAAAAAGGAGTATATCATCCGCGGCCACCGGTCCGTCAACCACTACCGGCTCAAAAGCATATACGTAATCCGGCTGCGCGGCTGTAATGGCATCACACCTTCCCAGCTCCTCAATCGCCTCACCTACCGTGAAGCCTCTTCTTACACTGATCTTCGCAAAGCCATCGGAAATAAAAAGGACAGAGTCGTGTATAACCGACTCTATCCCTGTATCCTTTAGTCTATTTGATATTTCTTCCCTGTTAAGCTGTCTGTCAAAGCTGATAAGGACAACATTATCCACATGATCCGCGTATTCTTCATCCGTATCTGCCATATGATCATCCGGATATCTGTCAGAGTGACCGTTGTTATTATCGGGGGCATTCGCATCATTTGTATCAATCAAGATACTGTAATCCGCATTCGGAGACAACAGATCAACTTCATCAGCACTTACAACCCCTGCGGTTGATACAAGCAGAAGCGCTGCGATCAAAACTGTTGCTATGAGTTTACTGTTTATACGTCTGATCATACCCTCTCATCCGATCAATGTGTGTTGTTATACAATGCATGAAGCTCCCCGGCACTGTGATGTGTCATCATTTCTTCAGGCATACCCGTATAATTCCATGTAGCAACAAAGTAATCGTACTCTGCCTTTGAAAACTGCGCCGGTCCATCCGCACAGTTGATGGTGACGGTTCCTGCCGAAGCAGCCGCGGCTTTAGCCGCTTCCTCAGCCTGTTTCTGGACATCTGCTGCCGCAGCTACGGCTGCTGCAGCATCCGCCTGTGCTTTAGCCAATGCATCCGCCTGAGCCTGCGCGTTGTCCTGCGTATTAGCCTGCGCCTGCTGGTTATTGTTCTGCTCTGCAGGCTTCTGCTCTTCGTTCTTCTTTTCTTCAGGCTTCTGTTCTTCCTTTTTGGTGTCGGTTGCCGAAGCGGTATCGTTTCCTTCGGCAGCACCCTCGGTCGCCTCATCCGGCTGACCCGCTTCCTCAGATGTTGTTTCCGTAAGGAATTCCGACTTGATATAGCACTCCCGACCTTCGAAATCCACCTTCGTCCAGTCTTCCACATTCTCTATCTTGGTATATGTTTCACCCTTCTTACAGGTCTTAACCACTTCACAGTCGGTATTGGGCTCCGCCCTCATACGTACGTTATCTCCGGTAACCTGAACAAGTGTGGTCATTGCGACTGCTTCCTGCTCAGCTTCGGCTGCTGCAGCTTCCGCTGCAAGCTGTGCTTCCTGAGCCGCTTTCTCGGCAGCCATGGCCTCTTCCTCGGCCTTCCTTGCCTGATCCACTACCTGGAAAGTCAGGGTATTACTCTTTATCTTATCCTTGCTGACATACAGAGTCACCGTCCCCTCAGCTCCTGTATGCAATACTGCCGTTCCGGTATCTGCTCCGCTTCCCTTTTCAAATGTTGCAGTAGAATCATCTACCGAATACTTTAGCGACTTCAGGCTTGCTTTGGAAGGATTTCCTTTAACACTGAATACGTAATCCTGATTAACATCCAGTTCGGTCTCTGCAAAATTAGGGGTCAGTGTTATTGATTTAAGCGTCTTGATCGACTTCAAAAGCAGAATGACTGCCGCCACAATAATGACGAGAACCAATGCCGCCGCAACAATAACCAATACCTGTGACACTCTCTTTTTCTTTAATCTTCTTTTCTTTCTGCTCATTTTGGCCTCCCCTTTTCACATACATTAACAATATACAACACTTATATTAAACATGTACCGCAAGTTTTTAATATCAAAACTATTCAGAACAGACCCACACTAAGGAACTGTTACATAATATCATTGAAGCGGTATCTCTGTAGTACCCACATCGGAAAATGTTTCGTAATCATCATGGATAGTAAGCATCATCGGTGATACGGCATCCTTAAGAGATACCGAATAGCAGCAATCAAGCGATGATCCGTCCGATATCTGCGTGTCCTTATTATAGAATTCCTCCGGATATTCATCCAAAGATGCAAAGGTTTCGCAGGGTTCACCGTTCTGGGTGACACTTGGAGGAAATACCTCTGACATAGATAAAAGTTTACTTGTTTTATTGGTAAATGTAAAATATATCAGTGCTGCGGGATTTCCGTTTGTATCAAGACAGACGGTTACATTAGTGCATTTGAGCGTAAAATTGTCATTATCGACATCAACCGACTCAGATGAGGCTTCCGTCTGTACGCTTCCCGAAAGATCATCCCCGATCAGAAGTTCATCATCCGCTCCGGCTTCCTGAACCTCAAAGCCTTCCGTGCCGGAATCCGATAACGGTATTGTATCTCCCTGTTCTTCATCAGACACTGCTTCCGTTGAAGGTACCGAACTGTCATCCGTATCGAAATCCCTGTTCTTTATCTTATGATAAATACTGAGACATATTATAAGAATAACTACAAATATTACGCCTTCGATGGCAAGCATCATATACTCTGTCGATTTCCTGCCGGGATCCACAGGCTCGTTCTTCGCTGTGTGATCCTTATTGGAAAATGTATCGATATCCTTAAACGGATCGTTTACCGCTGCTCTGCGCTGTCCCACGGAACCCTGCTTATTACCCGGAACCGGTACATTTCCTCCGTTCATGCGCGGATCCGGACGCCCCTGACCTTCGAAGAAGGAAGCATTAAGCGTATCGTTATTATTGTTTATATTATTGTTTATATTATTGTTTACAGTGCCGTTTATATTGCCGTTTACACCGGTGTCCGCAGACGGTTCCGACAGTCCCAATGCCTTCTCTATATCGGCAAGCTGCCTGTCCATTGCCGTCATGGGTTTACCCTGATGAGGCTGCTGTGACATCATTCTGTTAATGACGGAACCCTGTGCAGCATTCTGTTCCCGGGGTGATATCCGGCCTGTCTGACCGGCCTGTTGCAGTTGTTGCTGCGGTATCTGCTGAGTTACATGCTGACTCTGCACAGGCTGTGGTATCTGCTGAACCGGAACCTGTTCGGTCACGACCGTCTGTGTAGGTCCGCTTAACTCCTTAAGATCCTCATCGCTGACCGTTTCATAAGTCGTGGTCGTGGTTGTGGTGACTACGGTCTTCAACACTCTTCGTGATGAATTGCCTCCCGGCAGTTCTTCCGTAACTCCGGATACGGGGATGTTCACACCGTTTCCGGCTGTGTTTATCGGAGGACGCTGCTTCCTTCCTCCTGCCTGTCCGTTCTGAGCCGGACGTCCCGGCATTGCTCTTTGCGGTGCCTGTCCCGGTCTTACCTGACCACGGTTCGGTGCCGGCTGCCCCGGCTGCTGACCCTGTACCGGTCTCCTCTGACCCTGCTGCGGTACCGGCCGGCCGTTTCCCTGCTGCATCTGCTTCTGTTGCGGGCCTGTCTGTACCGGTCCCTGCTGCTTCGGGTTCGGAGCCGGCTGTCCGGGCCCTTTCTGCATCTGCTTCTGCTGTACTGTCTGTCCGGATCCCTTAGGCATCTGTCCTTCGGATACGGTTCCCGTAAATATTACCGGTCCCTGCTGTACCTGTTTATGATCCGGTGCCGGCTGCCCGGGTCCCTTCGGCATCTGCTTCTGCTGTGGTGCCGTCTGTAACGGTCCCTGCTGCTTCTGTCCTTCGGAAGCTGACCCCGAAGCTATAACCGGTCCCGGTCCCTGTTCACGCACATTTTCCACTGTTTCGGGCGAATTGTGCATATTGGCATTCCGGGGGGCCGGCGGTCTGTCAGGCCATCCCGTAGCTATGATCTTATTCTGCTTCCGGGGTGGTGTTGACTGAAGGATATCCTCATTGAAATTGAGATTAATGGGAGCCGTGACCATATTGGCCTTATTATCCTTAATCTCTGTTACCTTCATTGCCCCGGGAGACCTTAATGTAGTTGCTGCTTCATTTATGCGTTTGGGTGATCTGGCAGTGTTCATACCCGCAAATGCATCCTGCCTTCTCATCTCCCTGCTGCTTATCTCCTCATCAGCCCTGGGCGCCACTATACTTCTTGCTGCACGTTTCTTAACAGTCTTCTCTTTTACGGTTTTTGTTGAATTGGTATTATCTGTATTACTCATCTATCTCCCACGATAAAACTTATATCACAATTTATCCTCTAACTCCTTAAGACTTCCGTAACCGTATGCCTTAGCCGTATTCTCCATGATCATGCAGGCAAGATTTCTTCCTTCACCTGCAAGCTTAACTATGAACTGCCCGTACAGTGCAAGTGTTCTTGCCGAATATGTCAGCAGTTCACCCCTGAGATATGTTTCATATGAAGTATTCACCTCAGTATCATCGGATGTATGAATGCTTCTTGCATTGGAGGCAGCCTTGGGATACAAGGATGCGAACTGTTCCATCCAGTCCACCTGTATTCCCACTATCTGTTCAACGATCGCTTTCTTTGTATCATCAACCTCAGGCAGCTTATCCTTGATCGCTGCATAGCTGTCCGGTGCGGTACTTTCCTCCATACGGGCGTATTTCTCGGTTACAAGATTCCAGCCGTGCTCGTTGGCAGTGTAGAAATCATCTATATAGGAATCAAGCATTTCGTCCGTCCAGGTATCATACTGGCTTCTGCGCATTATTGAAAATGTATCCCAGTCATCCTGACAGGAAGCCCTTCCACCTTCATTCTGTACCTTGTCAAATGCCTGCCACTCAAGCATGACTATTTCATTTACCGCTTCACGGTCACTGTTGACAGTCTTCTTATTAGAACTATCAACGTTGCTTATGATACACGAACTTACGTTAGTATTCAAGTTAATTTCGGACATATTTTTCCTCCTTTTGAAACAAGTGTCTTACATTTTTCACAAAAACCTGGAATAGACATCCAGATAATTCTCACCTTCCGGAACATTCTCCGCCATGCCTATCTTCTGCAGTTCTTCTATTATGATGGCTGCCACTATCTCGATCGTCATCCTTATACGCTCATCACCCTTTGGCATATCATAAACCGCATTGAAGATATCCATTACCACTGCCGCTTTTTCAAGATTCCCCATTCCATGATGCAGCCATTTGTAATACGGTGCATATTTCCTGTTGAGAAGATATACGAGCTTCATAGTATGCTCCATGTAACCGGCCAGCGCAAGCTCCGAACCAACCTTCTCACCACGCTTGAGCATCCTTATGTAATTGTACTGTCCCATCTGCGCACTGTAGTGAAGCTCCTCAGCGATCCTCCTCTTCCATATAATGTCCGGATAATAGGACAACTTATTCCTTATCCTTACAAAGTCACTCTCCGTATCATTGAACACCTCACCGTTTGTGCATTCGGAAAGATTCTCTTCCTTTACTCCGGCAAAGAACCTGAACTGTCGCCCTGCCAGTTCCACGGGATCATCTGTATCCTCCGATACATACTCATCTATCAGCGCTTCATCTGTCTCAAGTATTCGTGAATAGAATTCCTTAGTCCTTATTACTCCCACCCTGCGCCCGTCAGGCGGAAGCATTGTGACCCGTTTATAACCCATATATTCATCAGGAAGACTGTCGTACTCTGCCTGCATTCTGTCTCCTATTTCCCCGAACAGATCATCATCAAGGAAGATACAGAAATCCGGACCGAAATCATGATCCGCAGACAGCTCATCATCAAAGCCGTAACACTGGGATCCCCTTCCGACAAGACCGACTGTAATACGATCCTCGTATTCCGGAAATCCATCATGTATCATGGCCTTGCCGTATTCCTCATAAAATCTGCGGCTGAGTTCAAGACCTCTGATATACGCGGGATGCTCCGCTTCATTCCGGTCTTCGTTATTTTCTTCCCTGTTTCCCGGGCTGCCGTTATCCGGATCCCCGTTATTTCTTTTTTCATCACTTCGTTTGTCCAAAGCTTCATCATTCAGCTCTGCAATTCCGGATCCTGTACTGTCCTCCAGCATATGTTCTGCTTCCCGCAGGCTCTCCTTAACCATAATGTAACTCGGATTGTCCTCTCCAACATGAAGCTTAAGAAGCTTCAGAGCCTTTCTGTAATGATCAACACTTGCTTTGTAATCCTTTTTTATAAAAAACAGATCGGCAAGCGTATTAAGACACCCCGGATAGTGCCATTCATCACCTCCGGCCGCCTCAAAGATATCCACGGCCTCATTAAGCTGTTCCCGCGCCTCATCATACTCCCCAAGCCTTATATAAACCTGGGCGAGATTGGTGCGGGTTATTGCCTGCTGTATCTCCTTACCCTGGATCCCTACAATGACCTTAAGTGCCATATTCAGGCAGTCCGCTGATCTGTTCAGGTCATCAAGCTTCTGATACAAAAGACTCATATTGTTGTAAAGAGCTGCATAAAGGTAATCGTCTTCCGGCACCAGCCTGTTGTACAGACGCTCAACCTCTTTATACAGTTCGAGAGATTCGTGCAGCCTGCCTGCCGCCCTATAGGCTGTTGCTATGTTTAACAGTGTGGTCGCATGGGGAAGTGTATCCTTAAGCCCCTTCTCCTCACAAAGGGCAACTGCCCTTTTGCAGTAAACCGGAAGTTCCTCAAACCCTTCGGTATACCTTAAATACCCTATCATCTCACTCAGCAGTGTAAGCTCCGCATTGAAGTCACCTTCATCCGAGGCTTCCTTTATCTTACCCTTCAGATATTCACCGGTCTTATATGTCTCTTCACCACCCGGAAGAGAGTCAAGTTTACGCAGCACTTCTTCTATGTTCATATTTAATCCTTAACACCTTCCGTTTCCTCAACCCACATGCAATGCAAGAACCACGAGCAGATAAATAAGAGTCACTATACATCCGATACTGAACATCATGAGTCCGAAGGAAACACTTCTTGCCGTAAGACGTGTAGTCTTTAATATCTGTTCAAGCCTGAGTGCAAGCTTTTTCTCGTAATTGATGTATTTGGGGTTATTCTTTCTTACTGTTTTGTTCAAAAGATCCGTCATACCATCCATAAACATCCCTGCAAAATGGGTCAGAGTATTTCCGTAAAGCAGGGGACGTCTGGGTTCCACTTCCCTAAGCAGAGTCCTCTGTATGATAGAGATCAAATGATCCGCCATCCTGTCGAATATCCTCAGTATAAAGGCACAGACAAAGGGAAGTATGTGTACGAAAAAGGGACGGTATATAAGGTTCTCAAGGTCAAGCCATGCCGGCCATCTGTCAATATATATCTTATTTCCCGACTCATCCCTGCTCATGAGCAGCTTCCTGATCACGAAACAATATATAAGTACTCCCAGAGTCATCGATATGATACTGCCCTTAAGATTAGCAAAAGAAAAATAATCAATGCGCATGCCCGGATCGTCCCTGTTCAGGAAGGGCATTGCCATTTCCGCAGTCCTGTCCATAAACCTGTAGGGAGCAATACCGAAAACAAACAGTACAAACGCCGAAAGAAATATCGCACAGCCTGACTGTTCGTTCATGTAATTTCTCCTGTGTTCATCCCCGTCACCGTAATTATTTACATGACCGTCAGTCGTGGCTTTGCCCCGGTCTTCAACAAAAACAGCGATAAAAAGCTTGAGCATGTAAGCAAGAGTCATTCCGCCTGTCAGCAGGAATACATATTCAATGAACTTATATGTTCCGTATGCATTTGAGGCCTCCTGTAAATATTCCACAATTGATTCGTGAAGCAGTGACTTACTGACGTATCCCGAAAATCCCGGAACGCCGCTAATCGATAAGCCTCCTGTAATAAACGCACACATAAGAAGCGGCTTGCCCTTTCCAAAGCCCCTTATCCTGTTTAGGTCAAGCTCATGAAGGTTCATATAGATAACACCGGCACACATGAACAGTACAAGCTTGATGAGCGAATGATTGACCATGTGAAGTATGGTACCGCGGGCCGCAAGTGCATTCTCAAGTCCTGACAGTGCCTGCATTCCAATTCCGACAAGGATGAAACCTATCTGGGACATCGAAGAACATGCCAGCGTCCTCTTTATGTTTATACTGAACACTCCCAGAAGTGCTCCCGTAAACATCGTTATCACACCGAGTACCAGTACCGTAAATCCCCAGTTCCCGTCTGCGGAAAAGATATTGCAGGTTATGACCAGTATACCGAATATTCCGGATTTGGTCAGTATTCCCGACAGCAGAGCCGAAGCCGGAGCAGGTGCTACGGGATGTGCCTTGGGCAGCCATATATGAAGAGGGAACATACCTGCCTTGGCACCGAAGCCAAACAGCATACATGCCCCGGCAACATATACCCTTCCCTTAAGCGAAGGTATGGCAGCCACCGCCTGATGTACCGATTCGTACAGCTCATCCATCCTGAGAGTACCTGTAATGCTGTACAGAAGGAACAGGCCCATCAGCATTACCATTCCGCCGATCACGGCTACCGCAAGATAAGTTTCTGCCGCCCTTAATGACTCCCCTGTCTCATCGTGTGCCACCCATGTGTACGAAGTAAAGGACATTATTTCAAAGAATACAAAGGTCGTGAACAGATCCGCCGACAGGAATACGCCGACTGTCGCACCCAGCGTAAACAGGAAAAACAGATAGTATCTGTCGGTCCTCGGATAATGTTCCATATATTCCCTTGAGAAAACAGTCGTCATCGCCCACATAAAGGCTGCTACCAGTCCGTATATTATCCTGAAGCCATCCAGCTTAAGACTTATGCCAAGGCCGCACAGATCCTTTGAACCGAAGGATATATAACTTCCGTTCATCGACCGGTACGACAGCCAGATAAGGACTGCAAGTTCAATAAGAGTAACCGCATCCGCGAAATAATCTCTCATGCGGTGGCTCTTCTTTCCAAGCACATATGCAATTATACCGGCCGCCATCGGACCTACCGCCAACGCAAGCAACATCTTTTCACCTCATAAGCCCCGCAATGGAATCGAAGTAATTGGTCACCGCGGGTGCCGTAAATGACATAACTATCATGAATATCGAAAAAATGATAAAGGGAACGCACATCTGCCATCCGGGATCCTTTACATCCTTAATACTCTTTATATCAAAATCATCATCTGGGAAGTAAGCCCTGAACAGTGTTGTGAACATATATATTGCGGTAAGCAGGCCTGACAAAAGAAGGACACCTATCCCGGTATATGCAAGCCTTGATCCCTGCTCCACTGCCGCAGTACACAGATTCCATTTGCTGATAAAACCCGGGAAGGGTGGGATGCCCACAAGCGACAGCGAACCTATCGCAAAAGTGGCGAAGGTAACCGGCATCTTAAGTCCCAGACCGTTAAGCTCCCTTACATACTCCTTATGTGTCCTGCACAGCACTGCGCCCGCGCAGAAGAACAGCGTTATCTTGATAACCGCATGATAGATCATGTGGCTGAATGCTGCGGTAAGTCCGAGGGGAGTCATCAATGAAGCTCCGAACACTATATAGGAAAGATTGCTTACCGTTGAATATGCAAGCCTTCTTTTGAAATGCGGCTCCTTGACAGCCCTTGCCGAGCCGTAGAGGATCGTCACCATGGCAAAGCACATAACCGTATACTGTGCAAATGTTCCCTGAAGGAAGTCCGTTCCGAAGCTGTAGTAAGTTATTCTGATTATGGCAAATGCTCCTGCCTTAACAACCGCCACCGCATGGAGAAGAGCCGTAACGGGAGTCGGAGCTATCGAAGCCGAGGGCAGCCATCCGTGGAACGGGAATATGGCAGCCTTGACACCGAAACCTATAACAGCCATTACATACACTGCCCGCAGCAGTGTCTCCTTTCCGTTAATATCCGCTGATGCGAGCACGCCTCCCGGAACAAAATTCATCGTGTTTCCATATGTAAAGATGAAGATGAACCCGATAAACGCAAGAGCGGCTCCGGCCATCGAATACAATATGTATTTGCGGCCGGCCATTATTGCTTCACGGCTCATTCCCGCCATGACGAGCGGCAGGGTAACGAGAGTCAGCATCTCGTAAAACATATACATGGTCATCAGATTCGCGGCAAGCGCAATCCCGACGGTTACGCCATAGGTCATCGTATAGAATGCAAAGAAGGATGTCTCCTTTCCGTGATGCTCCATATACTCGAAAGCATACAGGGTCGCTATCGGCCACAGTATCGCAACCAGTCCCGCAAACACCGAACCGGCTCCGTCAACGTGAAAGGTTATCTCCAGATCGCCGGCCAGATTCAGAGCCCGGTATGTCCCCTTGGGAGCATTAAGAAGAAGTATCCATACCAATATTGAATTAAGGGTTGTCACAAGCTCCGTGTAGATGTTCCTGTACTTTCTTTCGCCGAATTTAAACAGCGGAAGGATGGCACCCGTCACTAGCGGGAACAGTATCGGAGCAAGTATCATGTATTTATTCACTGTACACTCCAAACAATAATATTAATAAACCTGATAAGCGGTGCGGCCCATATGCCCATAAGGACGGAGCCGGCCGTCAGGATCATTATCGGTACCAGCATGTACAAATTGGGCTCTCTCTTTTCAAGAACCGGATAATCGTATTCATCACCGGGAAAGAATGCCTTGATGGTGATGCTCAGCAGATATCCCGCGGTAAGAAGTGCGCTTATTATGAGCATCAGCGGGCCAAGCCAGGACACTACCGGCAAATCGCTCTCCAATGAGCCTGTTGCGAGATACCATTTACTTAAAAAGGCGCTTGTCGGCGGGATTCCCACCAGAGTCATCGAAACCAGTGTATAACACCACATGGTCGCCGGCATCTTACGTGCAATATCCACATAATCCCCTACCTTCTTAAGACCTGTCTTATGTATAATGGACCCGGCTGTCATGAACAGTGTGTTCTTCACGAAGGAATGAAAGATCACGTGCATAAGTCCGCCGCACAGACCTATTGGATTCATAAGCGCGATACCGAACAGTGCATAACTGACCTGGCTTACAGTCGAATACGCAAGACGCTTCTTGAATACCTGCTCCTTGTATGCCATCATTGAACCCATGACTATCGTAAGAAGAGTAAGTCCGATGAAGGCGTACTGTACCCATGTTCCCTTTATGAAATCAACTCCCACGAGATAATAAATGTATCTTATTATCACAAACACACCCATCTTGGTAATGTTTCCCGAAAGAAATGCCGAGGCCGGACAAGGTGCCACCGGATGGGCTGTAGGCAGCCACGAATGAAGCGGGAACAGGCCTGCCTTCGATCCGAAGCCGATGATCACAAGCAGGGAAACCACCCTCATCGAAGTCTCATGTCCGGCAAGCCTTGCCATATTGAGGACTCCTCCCGGGACAAAGCTTAACGTATCTCCGTAAATGTAGATAAAGAAGAAACCGGCAAGACCGATGAATGCTCCGCCTATGGAATAGAATATGTATTTCTTTCCCGCCCTGACCGCTTCAGCCGTCTGCTCATGTAATACAAGCGGAAGCGACGCAACTGCCATTCCTTCATAGAACAGGTACATGGTTATCAGATTACCCGACAGGCATACTCCGATCATTGTAAAAAGAGTAAGCGTATAAAAGATATAAAATCTTTTCTTATGCTTCTCTTTCCTCATGTATTCAATTGAAAAGATAAGATTCATCAACCACATAAGGCAGGTCAGGATTAAGAACATAAGTCCCAGATTGTCTATCCCAAGCTGCAGTGGTATGTCCTTTAAAAGGTACATTTATCACTCCTATGATCTATCATCAAAGACCGTTGCTCCGGCCTTATCATTCAAATACCCTTAAACCGGCTTCGATCGTATGCGCGATCGGATATGACATAACGCCGAGGAAGAAATTCAGGAAGATATAAAATACAAGAGCTATGCCTGTTGCCCTTGAAGGTCTGTAATCTTCATCCCTGTAATCCATGTTTCTCGGTGTATATATCGATATCGTTGCACGTATGAAATAAATGGCATTGAGTATAGTTGAAACAGCCAGGGTTATCATGGCTATCCACATCTTGCTCCTTACCGCCGTGATGGCTGCCTCGGCAAAATAAACCTTGGATGTAAATCCCGCAAGCAGCGGAATACCGACCATTGAGAAGGCACCGACCGTAAATGCCACGCCTGCAAGCTTGTTCCTTATTCCGGAGCCCTTAAGATCCGTAAAGTTCTTGCTTCCGTTTGACACTTCAACAAGTCCGCGCTGAGCTATGAAAAGCATGGACTTGCTCGCGCCGTGGGACATGATGTGGAAGATCGCAGCAACCATACCGGCTGTCGAACCCAGACCTATGCCCATGTAGATATATCCTATCTGTGCTATCGAGGAATAGGCGATCAGGTGTCTTATATCCGTCTGTCGTATGGCGGTGACCGAACCCATGATCATGCCTATTATCCCGAAGATGAACAGGATGTTGGTTATCTTATGTCCGACCATAACATCCATGCCTATGACTCTGTAGAATATCTTTATGAGCAGGAAGATATAGCTCTTGCTTATAAGCGATGACAGCATTGCCGCACTTGATGCCGTTGCGTATCCGTATGCTTCCGGCAGCCAACTGTGGAAGGGATAGAGTGCACTCTTGATCGCAAGGGCAATGCTCATAAGACCGATGACTACCGTCAGTGGAACCGCATATTCATCCATCTGCATAAGGATGGATACCTGTGCTTTTATATTGGGCATGAGCAGATGTCCGGTTATCGTGTACAGCATGCTGATACCTATCAGCAGAAGACCGGAACCAAGCAGGCTCATGATCATGTACTTGGTCGCAGCAACCAGTGTATGTCCGTTGTTCCTTATCATTATGAGCGCGCAGGCTGTCATCGTGTTTATCTCGACAAACACATATGCCGTAAAAAGGTCGTTGGTATATACAAGAGCCATGAGCGAGCTCATCATCAGGTTGATCATGACGAAATAAAGGTTGAGCCTGTCCTTCTCTATATCGTCATCCTGTCCTCTTATTCCGCCGACAACCGACAGCAGCATGATGACAGCAAAAAACAGTGCTATAAGCCCTTCAAGGCTTCCGGCTCTGAGCTCATTGCCCCATGGTGCGGGGAACTTACCCATGACATACACGAACTCGCTCCCGGTGTACAGGGTATAAAAAAGTACCAGTGCGTTCATGATGACGTTGGCAAAGATGATCGCTATGCTAAGGCGTCTGGCCGACTCGCCCTTAAGAGCCGAGCATACAATGCCTCCGGCAAGACATATGATTATCGAAAGAGGAACCATGTTTTCTATAAAACTCATAGATGCTCCTCCTTAAGGACTTCCTCTATCGTCTTCCTGGCGGTCTTCTTAATGTATTTGTTCTTAACGGGCGTGTCTTTTCTTGCCCTCAACGATATTTCGTCTATATCGAGTGTATGATACCGGTTGTACAGCCTTATCGTAATGGACAGCATAAGGGCGGTCACGGATACCGAGACTACGATACCGGTCAGTACGAGCCCCGCGGGAAGCGGATTGATATATGCCTCCACTCTCTGTACGTTGTCGACTATTATCGGAGCCTTGCGCCCCTCTATGTAACCCTTGCTTGCAAGGAACAGATACACGGCGGTATCCATTATGTTAAATCCAATGATCTTCTTGATCATATTTCTGTGCAGCATAAGCGCAGTAAATCCGACAGAAAAAAGGATCACCGCAGCCACGGAATAAATATTGTGAAACAGATTGGGACCAAACATCACAGTCCTCCTTTTCTGAACAGGGCGTAGAAGGCGTACATGGTACATGCCACCTCTGTTCCGACAAATATGTTTATAAACAAAATAAGGCCGCTGCTTATGATATTGCCGGGTGTTCCGAGCGGTATATGGTTGTCATATCCGTGTGCACCCATATAAAAATAATAGCTTAAACAGCATATATAAAAGCAAAGCGCACTTATCTTGGCTATCTTGTACACGTGTTCATTGAAAAACCTCTCGGTCTTCTTGAATCCGAATGCGGAAACGTACATGATGAGTCCCGCACCTATCACGGAGCCCCCCGAAAAACCGCCGCCGGGTGACAGATGTCCGTTTAAGATGACGTAGATCCCGAACATGAAAACGGCCGGCACCAGAAAGCCCGCCACCTTCTGTACGATGATATCATTCTTCGGCTCCAACTGGCGGTCATTGGCGTAGCGTGACACCTTCTCCTTGCCCTCTGCTATCAGAAGAAGGATCATTACGCAGCTCGCTGCCACAAACAGCACATGTGTCTCGCCCATGGTATCAAAACCACGGTAATTGAGTATGAGACCCGTGACGATATTTACCGCTCCCGTTTCCTCCTGTCCCTTTTCGATATAACGCTTTATAACCTCGTTGTTTGCGGGATTGGATGCATTGCCGAAGCGCGGAAGCCACGATACCGTTATCATGAGAAGCATCATCATCGTCAGGCATACGAGTGTGGCTACCACTCCGTACAGCTTATGGAATCTCTTAAGAAAGTCACGCGGCTCGGTATGATCCTGTATCCTCTGCTGTTCCTCCCTCTTATCCAGAAGATCCGCTGCCTCCGTAAGCTCGGCCTCCAGCGACTCAAGCTTCTCGGCTTCGGTCCTTCCCGTGGGTCTGTACAGCAGAAATTCCTCCCTGCCGTTAACGAAGTTCTCTATTCTGCTGTAAAATGTGCTTCTGTAATCACTTCGTTTCCTGCTCATTTACCGTTCATTTCCTTTTTCTCTTTCGTGTCCTCTTCGTTTACCGGACGTGCTGTTCTGTTTTCATACCGGATACTTCCGTATCCGCTTGTTTCCTGCTGTATATTTCAGCTCTGTTCCCGTATTTACTTCGTTTCCTGCTCATTTCCTTCCGGTTCTTTATCCATCGTTTCCACTGCCTGTATTTTCTTGAGTGTAACGAAGAACAGTATGGAAGTGATTCCCGCACCGACCGCGGCTTCGGTTATCGCAAGATCGGGCGACTCAAGTATCGCCCATACCACGCTCATTACCGTGCTGTATGCCATGAAGATGATTATTGATGTAAACAGTGTTCTGTGCAGGCAGGTCGCCACAGAGCATGCTATCAGAAATCCCAGTATCAGGATCGTAAAGACCGTCATGATGTTTCCTCCTTGACTTTCTTCTCATCGATGCTGTATTCCATACGCATTATCACATGGCTTGATATTGCGGATGTCATCCACAGCATTATCACTATAAGACCAAGCTTGAACGAATACCATCTGCTTCCTTTGAGAAGCATAAGCCCGGCTGCGCCGAGCAGAAGAGCAAGCGTATCTCCTATTGCTGCCGAGTGCATCCTGTTCATTACAAACTTAAACTTGTATACTCCGAATACGGCTATGCATTCCATGACCGTTGCAAACAGCAAAAACACCGCTGCAGCGGTAAATCTTACCCATTCCATATCTTTCTCCCTATGTTTTGTCAGTGTTTCTTTCTGTTTTCTTTACGCCGTTCAGATATTGTTTCTTTGTCTGATCGTATCCGGCGTTCTTATCCATGAATCCCTATTCGGGCGGAGTGTCCTTGTCCAGGTTACTGAGCAGACGGTCCAGTTCATCCTCCTCGGCACTGACGCCGTTCTCCCTGCGTTCTCTTTCCAGCTTCTGTTTCCTGAGCACGTTCTCCTGATGAACGCCCATATACACCTTGGTAAGGATCACCACAGACAGGAAACTTATCATTGCGTATATGATACAGATATCCAGCAGATATTCCTCATCAAGCCTGACTGCCACCACTGCCATCAGGAAGATGCCTATAGTTCCTATCATGTTTATCGCCATGATCCTGTCCGCGATCCTTGGTCCTGCAACGGCACGGATAAGCACAAGGACGACAAGCACGGCATAAACAAACATTATTCCGATAAGAAGCACATTCTGTGCAGACATTACAGCATTGTTCACTTTACCCTGTCCATCCTTTCCTGTGCCTTCATTATTTCCTTTACAAATATCGATTCACCTATATCGGTAGCCAGCTCCATATCCAGACAGTGCACCATGTATTCACCATCCTCTATGTTGATAGTGATGGTCCCCGGAGTCAGAGTGATCGAATTGGCAAGCAGTGTCTTGAGGAAGCCGTAATGTATATCCGGTCTGAAAGTCACTATCCTCGGTTCCACTTCTATTTTAGGGTTTAAAACGAAATATGCTGTAGAAAAATTAGCCTTGACTATTTCGGTCAAAAGAATAAAAAAGTACTTGATCATCCACGGAACAAGGACATAAAACATCTTCTCCTTACGTATATCGTAATCCATAAACCTGCATATAAAAAGGAAGATTACCGCCGACACAATTAAGCCTATTACGGCCACTTCCAACGTCAATCTTCCGTTAAATATTATCCACAAAATAAATAATGCTGCGTACATGCCCATACCTTCCGTTTTACCAACTCATGTTAGCACAAAACTTAGTGGTTATCAAGCATTTGCAACTCTAAATGTTGTTAAGATTATGCTTTATTTATCAATATCCCTTTATCTTGTCTTCATAGTCGGATCCCGTTACCGTTCTGAAGTTTTCAAGATAACGTGAAGGATCCTTTTCCACATCATACATTGTGTTAAACGCCATAAGAAGCATCGCGTCCGCATTATATTTAAGCTCAAACCGGCCTTCATCGATACCCGACTTGAACTTGTCCACCTGCCAGACCAGAATATCCGGGATCGTGATCCCCTGTATATTCATTTCGCACAGGAAGTCCTGATGATCGAGATAATACTCAAACTCCTTATATAGAGCAGCAGATCCGCCCAGCCTTCTTACAAATTCATTGTAAAACTCTTCATCCTTATTACTGTATTCACACAGAGCTTTTGCAAAGGTTAATATCCTCTCATCACTTACATTCATGACAATTCCTCTTGATTTCTCTTATGTCACACTCTTATCATTCCAGACTCCACGGAATGGGATCGACACAGATACTTCCGGACACACCGTCCATATTTACGGCACCGCACTGATGGGTGATCAGAACACCCATATTATCATACATATACATCTCACTCATGTAATTACCGCATTCATTGTTATGATCTGCGATATTTACCACATAAGTTACCCTGTACATATCATCACCAAGCGCTTCTATCTCGCCGGACGCCGCTTCCTGTGTTTCATAATCTGCCATCAGATCATCCTGTCCTCCGGCTACTGTCCATACCGGGAACTGAACCCTGTCAAGTCCGTTGGTTGAATGTACGGTCGCGCTGATCGTAAATGATGCATCCTGCCTGTTAACCTTCGAGAATGTCGATATAACCATAGGATCGGATGAGTAAACGTCATACGAAGAATTGGCTACATTACACCATTCCTCCTGTCTCATACGATACAGCTTGAAGAAGCTTCCGTCCTTGCCTGTCCAGTGCCTGCTGCCCGGCTTGTCCCTGTCGCTTCCTGTCTTTTTAAAGAAATTCGACTGATCATAAACAGCCTTCTTATCTATCCTCCATACAAGGAACCTGCCTTCATCGGTTTCATAACCGTCCGTTACGTATACCCCCGTCCTGTCATAATCAAGCAGGATCATGAAATGCGATGACCAGTCATTCTTTTTCACCTTCCAATAACGGACGTAAAGGATGTCACCTGCCCTGGCTCCCGTTCTTTCCAAAAAGTTGTATATCGTTTCTCCTTCATGGCTGGTGGTCGTCATTACACCCGTATCATAAATATCCTTGCCGAAAACATGCTTCCATACCTGATTGACGTAAGCACAACACTGTATACTGACCGGCCGGCCACCCTTATAATATGGGCTCATGAAGGTTCCGCCCAGTGACTCCGCATATGCAATGATAACCTTACGTATGCGATCAACACCCTCGCCTGTAATATATGAAGCATCAAAAGGTCTGTCATCATAGATATACTCGGGTGATGTTTCGTAGTAGTCATCCTCCTCCGTATCCACAACGTTGTCCGGCTCATCGGGCACATAATCAATAAGATCATCCTCACCGAATATATCGTCGTAGTCACCGGCACCCGCCGTCATGAGATCATCACTGTCACTATCGGGTTCCATGATGATATCGTCGCCATCGTTTATGATCAGATCGGAACTGCCCGAAGCATCAAGTATGCTTCCGTTACCGGTTCCTGACAGGCTGCCTTCATTATTTACGGACTCGCTGCTCCCATCTGTTAATATATCGCCGGATGAAGAAGCACCTGTATCTTCACTCAGAACGATATCAAGCTCATCCGCCTTCGGCGTAAAACTTGTCCCGGTGATCATCAGTGACATAATAAGAACTATCGCAAATGCCTTTTTCCTCATAAATATCTCCTATCCTTAAGCATACCCGAACAGATCTAAAGGTTAAATGCATATTTAAACACCGAATATTAAATATCACACACCTCACTTAACCATTCTCAGGAAAAGTACTTATATTATACTTTACTATTCGTATATTTACAACAGAATTTCCCTGATCAAAACCCTCTTTTTGGTGCAGATGTTACAAACAGATCAACAAAAACCAATTTGATCTACCATCGGTTTCTTGCATATCTTCCTCATTCACTGTACAATTAATCCCGTATAAAAGTAAACAGTTACCATAAATGTAACCATCTTAATACGTATCTATGATATAGGGGCAACAGCCTGAGGCAATGGTCGCTTTGATATTTGCGCCAACAGGCCGGTTCCCTGTGTCATCAGCGGAGAAGTGCTATGACAGATGAACAATTCAATGCCGCCATGGAACGGATGCGGCAAAAAGACAGGGAGGCGCTCAGAGAAATCTACGAGTGTTATATAAGCTATGTCTACCGGATCATTTACGATATTGTTCGAAATCCGCAGACAGCAGAAGATATAACTTCGGATTTCTTCATACGTCTTTGGGAAAGATCGGGTCAATACAGATCAGGAAACGGACATCGTGGCTATCTGGCCACCATTGCCCGGAATATGACTATCGACTATCTGCGAAAGTCAGGACATGAAGAGCTGCTTGCAGGCAGCGATGATGATGACAGCGGACCGGATGCCTTAAGCCTGCAGACCGACAGCAGCCCCTCTCCCGAGGACAGCGCCGTGTCCGGCCTTAGCGTAGAACAGGCGCTTAATAAGTTAAAGCCGGTATACCGGCAAATTGTCACAATGAAAGTACTCGGCGAAATGACCTTTCAGGAAATAGCCGATACGATGGAAATGCCGCTTGGCACCGTCACCTGGAATTACAGGGAGGCAATAAAACAGTTAAGGAGGTTCGGATATGAGTAGGAATTTCGAAAATGAATACAAGAAATATGCCGCAAGCACCGCTCCGGATCTCTGGAACAGAATTATGGACGGAATTGATTTGCTGGAAAGCACACAGGATAACGCAAACATAAACAGATCGGAAAGTTCAACGGCCGGGGCAGAAATCAGCAGTTCCGGAATCTCACCGGCAGGATCGGGTGCAAACGAAAGCGCTAACAGAGATGCCGTTAAAACAGAAAAAAAGCCCGAACAGACATCCGTAAGGAAAAACAACAAGGTAGTAGATATTTCGGTCTCGGAAAGATACACTAACTTCGAACAGGATGCTCCAAAGAGTAAAGGAAACAAAACGATCAGTATAAACACTTTTATGAGCAGATACGGAGGTGCGATCGCAGCAACAGCCTGCGGGGTCATCGGCCTTATGCTGGCGAGCACCGTAATGCCTCGTGGTTGCGGAAGCTCTGCCACATCTGATTACTCCGCTGCTCCGGCAGCACCGTCAATGGAAGCCACACCTGCTGCCGTATCCGAAGCAACAGACTACGCTGCCGAAGAAACAGCTAACTTTGATGAGACTTCACCGACAATTGCGGATAACAATGATACTTCGGGAGTATTAACAGCCGGCAGAGAAAACGCAGATACAAATGCAGCTAACAAAAAGCTATATGACAGTTCAACAAAAGACCAGGCATTTACGGCACAGGCGGACACCATGGAAGAAAGCACTGAATATACAGCCGATGAGTCCGAATCTTATGATGAGGCCGAAGCTTATGAGGCAGGTGAAGAAGCTCCCGCAACAGAAAACATGACCGCCTCTAAACCAGCCAAAGAACCCTCAGAAACCGAAAACGAGACCGGCGAAGATGTGTCAGCGGCAACAGGCGAAACAGGGACTCAAACTACAGAAGGATCTGCATCAACGGCTGCGAAGGAAGATCAGATAAGCACAGTCGAAATAAAGGCTGCCATCAAGTCCGTAACGGGAAGCAAAGGACATATGTTCTGTGAACTGATCGTGAAAGACAGCTATGACTCCGGTCTGAAAGAAGGGAGCGTTATCCGGGCAAAGCTAGGCGAGGATCTGGAGGACGAGGTTGACGGGGTGTTCAGATCAAATGACGGTACCGAAGAACATTCAATAAACCTTTACTTTGATCCGCAGGTAAAAATGTACGTATTATTGGATATTATCGAATAATAAAATCAAACCGGCAAAGAAAAAGATCATCAGGATTGATGATCTTTTTCTTTGGGTTAACTTCCCGGATCTTACAGTTTCTTTGCCATTTCCTTGTATCGGATTATTTTTCATCCCCGATATCATCTTGCCATCTCAACCAGCTCCCTGAATTCTCTCCTGTACTCGTCGTTTAACCTTATGGAGTCAAGTTCATCGAGTACGCGGTTCATATCAGAGTCACCCCTGTATTCGCTGTCGGAAGCTATCAGTCCGAATTCCGCAACCGCACACTTGAATATCATATCGTCTGAAGGATCGTCGGTATAGCTTGCAAATGTTATGGGATATGTAAGAAGATTGCTCTTATCCTCTGCCGGCTTCTTATAGCGGACCGAAAGAGTCATAAGTTCGGTGTTCCTTATATTTCCCATGTATGATCTTTCGGAATTCCCGTACGAATTACCGGTTGCCCTGTCTTCGCTCCTGTATTTACTCCCTGCCGCCTTCTTATATTCATCCGAATAACGGAGGCTGTCAACATCAACATCATCTTCATAAGCCATCATATACTCTTCAGTAGGAATGATCTCATACAGTACAGTAACCTCATGTCCGGCTCCTATCTCACCACCGTCCTTTTTATCATCATTGAAATCTTTATCCTTCATAACCCTGTTTGCATAACCCACAAGACGATATCCCTTCACAACCGCGGGATTGAATTCAACCTGAAGCTTAACGTCCTTGCATACGGTAAGCATGTTTGCGCTCAGCTCATCTACAAGCACCTTCCTTGCTTCTCTTTCAGAGTCAATATATGAGTAGTTACCGTTACCCTTGTCTGCAAGAGTCTCCATCTTGTTGTCCTTGATATTACCGGTTCCGAAGCCGAGTACCGACAGATATACTCCCGTTTCCTTCTTCTCGCTTATAAGCTCCTCCAGTTCTTCAACAGATGAAGGCCCAATATTAAGATCGCCGTCGGTGGCAAGTATAACCCTGTTGTTCCCACCCTTGATAAAGCTCTTGTCTGCAAGTTTGTATGCCAGCTCTATTCCTGCTCCACCGTTGGTTCCACCCGATGCGCTGAGCTTGTTTATTGCATGCTTGATCTTTCTTTTGTCATCACCGTGAGCACCGTCGAGAACTGTCCTGACACCTGATGCATAGGTAACTATGCTGACTCTGTCTTTATCGGACAACTCATCAACCAGCATTGAAAATGCATCCTGAAGCAGTGGAAGCTTATCCCGTGATGACATGGATCCGGAAACATCTATCAGGAATACAAGATTAGATGCCGGAGTATCGGAATAATCAATATCCTCTGTCTTAAGCCCTACGCTCATAAGCATGGCATCCTCGTTCCAGGGACAGTTCACAGCTTCTATGTTTACGCCGAAGGGATCGCTTCCCTCAGGTCCTCTGTAATCATAATCGAAATAGTTAATAAGTTCCTCCACCCTGACGCTTCCTTTGGGAAGATTGTAGGCTGAACACCCGTCGCTGATCATTCTCCTTAAGTTACTGTAGCTTGCGGTGTCAACATCAGCCGCAAAGGTCGATAACGGATGATAGAGCACCGAACGGTATCCCTGCTCCTCAAGCTCTGAATATTCCTCCGAATCAAAGCCTGCCGGGAAGCAGTCATAGTCATATATCTGCCCAAGATAATTCCTGCCGTTTACATTTCGTCCCCTGCCTTCCTTTTCGGCTCTCTTATCGCTGTTTCCGTATACTTCATCATAATATGAGCCTTCCTCTTCCTTTTCAGCTTCACGGCTCGCGCTACCGCTGCTCTTGTATGACTCGGCACCCTGAACCGTTAAGTAACTGTTTTCCGCAGCCGGTGCTGCATAGTCATACATTTCGGCACTGTCTGCCGTGCCTGCTTCTTCCTCAGCATATGCTTCCATTTCTTCGGCTTCATCTGCGTAGGTTTCGCCTGTTTCTTCAGTATATGCCTGTGTGCCGTTATCATATTCATCATAGTACTCTTCCTCATAAGGAGCTTCATCGTAAGTGCTCTCTGCTGCCGTTTCTGTGGGCGCTGCCGCATTGGGTGCTGCAGCGGGTGCCGCTGCCATACTGCCGCAGCCTGCCACTCCCATGGTAAGTACTGCCATTGCTGTCAATAATGCTGTGATCCTTCTCTTCTTCATAATAGTTCCTCCATTGTATTATAACTGTTCACTGTTTTCTGTTCCACAGTACCCGTAAACACCTGTCCGTTGCAGGTTGTTTATCGCCTCATGTTATAGATACGAACCCGGAAATATATTTTTATGGAAAAAATCAAAAAAAGTTTTAAAAATTTTTTTCGCTAAACATTTATGCCCATTATGCCGATGTTAAATATGTAAAATCAGGTTTTGAAGGGATATAAATATATTTAAGGAGGAATCTTATGCGATCCATTAAAAAAACATTATCACTGATATTGCTTCTTACAGCAGTTTTCACACTTCTTCCGGCCGCTTCGGTAAAGGCCGAACTTTATGACGAATCAACCCTGTGCACGATGCTGCGCAGTTATTTCAAGGCTGACTACTACGATATCCGGTACAACGACACATTCAGCAGGCTGAACAGCGTGATGAGTAAAAAGGGTGTCTCTCAGAAGGAACTCAGTCAGGCAATGATGGATTTCCAGCTTGCGGCACAGCAGAAATCATGGGTAGACAGCCAGATGATCAAGCTTATCAACGATCCCGGATACAAGGCCAATCCAACTAAATTCATCGCAAACTTGAAGCAGAAAGACGGGGCTGTTATAATGAATGAGCCGGTGGAATGGTCAACACTGTATATAACACACAACAAGAGCAAATATACGGATGCCTGGGTAAACCAGACATACTCTCATTCCGAACTGGTCAATCAGGCTGCCTACAACGGTGTAATAGGGCAGATCGGAGCATATGCCACAGAACAGGGAAACATAGCCGCCGTGACCGAATACAGAAAGGGTAACCCCAACGGCAACACTGCCGGGAGCTTTCATTAATATCTTTACTGTTTGGCGACAAACGGATCGTAATAAGCAAGGCCAAGGAATACCGAATCTGAAAAGGAAGAGACAATGAATTACAGAACAGACGATCAGCTGTCAATACTCGGCTTCGGATGCATGCGTTTTCCCAAGAAGGGGAATTCGTTTGATATGGAGGAGATCGAGCGCGAGATCACTCATGCCATAGATATGGGGATCAACTATTTCGATATGGCCTACATCTATCCGGGCATTGAAGAAGTGTTCGGAAAAGTCATGGAGAAATACGGCTTCAGGGACAAGATCAAGATAGCTACCAAGCTTCCGCATTACCTGATGAAGGATGCAGGTGACATGCAGAAGCACTTTGATGAACAGCTTGCAAGGCTTAAAACAGATCATGTGGATTACTATTTAATGCACATGCTGCCGGACCTCAAGACATGGAATTCACTGATCGAGCGGGGAGCTCTTGACTGGCTTCTTAAGCTGAAGAAGGAAGGCAGGATAAAAAAGCTCGGTTTCTCATACCACGGAAATACCAATCTGTTCCTTGAACTTCTTAATGCATATGACTGGGACTTCTGCCAGGTACAGTATAACTACGTTGACGAGAACTCTCAGGCAGGAAGACGCGGTGTCGAGGAGGCCTATAAAAAGGGAATACCTGTGATAATCATGGAGCCGCTTAAGGGCGGACGTCTGGTCAACAATCTTCCGAAGGGAGCCATAGATGCATTCAGCCGTTCCGACCGCGGATACTCGCCGGCAGAATGGGGACTCAGATGGCTGTGGGATCAGCAGGCCGTTTCCGTTATCCTGTCCGGTATGAATTCCATGGAAATGCTTGATGAGAATATCAGAATAGCAAATGATGTTACAGCCGGTTCATTTACGGATGAAGATCTTGCAGTATTAAACAAGGCAAGGGATGCGATAAATAAGAAGATCAAGGTGCCGTGTACAGGCTGTGCCTACTGCATGCCCTGTCCTTTCGGTGTGGATATTCCGGGTTCCTTCCATTGTCTTAACACATCCTATACCGACAATTATTATGTTGCCATAAAGGAATACTTCATGTGTACATCCATGAAGGAACAAAAGAGTGTTGCTTCACTGTGCAGGAAATGCGGACGCTGTGAACAGCACTGTCCGCAGAACATTCAGATCCGCAACGAGCTGGGACGGGTCAGGAGACGTTTCGAAAATCCCGTATTCAAGCTGGTGAATTTCGTATACGGCAGGATGAAATAAGGACAGGCAGCAAAAGGGGAGTAAAAATGAGGAGTAAACAATTAAGATTAATGACTTTGACGGCGCTTGTGCTGAGTGCTTCAATCATTATGTCAGGGTGCAACAGAGCCGGTAATGCGAACGCAGGTGCTGCAGATGAGGCTGCCGGGGAGCCTGACGGAAATAATGCGGAAAACCCGGAGGACGACGGAACTGATACCGCTTCCACCGATCCCTTGGACAATTCCATCAACGTATCGGGCACAGCCAATGAACGTCCGCTGAATATAATAAGAGATTCCACACCCCCGGAGCCTGAATTCTACCTTTCCGAAGGACCGCAGGTACAACCGACCCCCACTCCGTTTCCCGACAGTGAGGATCCTTACGAACCGGCTCCTCAGTTCTTCGATGTGGAGGATTCGGTCGAGCCGGTAATGGGGTATTGCGACAATGATATGCGTGATGCTCTTATAGCTGCGCTCAATGTTAACAGGACCAATTTCGACGTCGGAAATGTCACCACGAATTACAGCTTAAGTGTTGCCGCCGAGGTACGCGCCAAGGAATATGCCGTATATCCCGTTTACAAGAAAAGGCCCGATGACCGTCCGTTTACATCGGTCAGTCCTCAGGGCTTTGTTGAAAATGAATACTTCTGCATTCCTGTAAGGAATTCGGTCATTCCCGCATGGGATCCCCAGAGAGGCTACTGGATCACCCAGAACTATTCGCACCCCAAAGATTCATACAGTCCCACCGTTATCGTGGAAGGGCTTATGGAAATAAGAGAAGCCCGCAATATCATGATGAATCCCGATTACAGACAGGTCGGTGCCGTGTGGTTCGTTAATGGGGATTACGTTATCGCGGGCTTTACATTCAGTTATTAACTCAGGTCGTATATTAAGCTGTCATTTATGCCGTACATCCGGTTGTAATGATCATTATTCATCGGGTCATTGGAAGTATCACATGATCAGATATTTATAGTGTTCGTACAGCGTGGCGATCAGGTTGCACAGATCGGTGCTTATACCGTTGAATTCGGCAGCCTCAATGCGGCTGACACTGAACACGGTCACACTCTCCTTCTCATCTGTACTTATTGTATTTCCGAGATTGTCGATCTTTCTCCTCTTCTTACGGAGCCTTATCGTAAACGCCGAACCGTCATGAGTAAATACCAGTCCCTCGTTTTCGCCGGCATAAAAATCATCAAGTGTATCATATAAAGTGAACTTTTCCCTGTAAGGCGCGCCCTCATACGGGCAGAAAGTATCGCAGTTACCGCATTCGTTGCAGAGCCTGTCAAGATGTACTACCTGGGGGATAAGATTCCCGGGAACCTTTATCTCTACGTTCGCCCTGTTGGGACATACATCGACACAGTTCTCACACAGCTTCGCGCAGTCAAGGCATCTCCCGCCGTCATTTCTGTAATGCGGCTCCCTTAGAATTCCTTTACGGGCATACAGACCACTCAGACGGTTATCGCTGCTGCGCCTTCCCGCTATCCTTCTTTCCTCCATCACCTTCAGGTTATGGTAACTGACACCTCCGCCGTATCCGACTCCGGCATACTCCGAGGCAGGATTTTCGGACACCATGTCCTTGAATTCCTTCAGGATCGCATCACAGACCTTACGCGCATCGGCAATAACATCAACCACCGAACTTGTTCCGCGTCTTGCATCACCCACAACAAACACATTGGGAATGCTGCATTCAAAAGTATCGGGATCAAGAACCGGCATTCCTTCTTCGTCTACCTTGATATTGTTCCTTGTATAGAAATCCGTATCCACCGCAAGCTCTGTTGCTCTTATAATATAATCGGCAGGTATGGACATTATCTCCTCCGTGTCATACGGAATCCTGCGACCGTCATCTCCCTTGTCCCCAAGCCCGGTAACATGACATTTGAGGTGTCCGTTCTCATATGCATAAGGATTCATGCACTCCAGCAACTCTATTCCTTCGCTCAGTGCCACCTGAAGCTCAGCATCATTGGCAAGCATGTACCGGCGGCTCCTTCTGTACACGATATACACGTTTTCGACACCCTTTACTCTCTTGGCCGCACGTGCGGTATCTATGGCTATATTGCTTCCGCCGACCACCGCAACATTTCCCTTTATATCAAGCTTACCCTTATTCTTCTTATAATCCACAAGGAAGCATACAGCGGACTCCGCCTCATAAGCCTTAGGATTTGACCTGGCCATTGTGGGAGCTCCTATGGCAACCACCGTCTTATCGAAGTTCTCAAGTTCATTCAGCAGTTCAACCTTATGTTCTCTGCGGATCTCGACATTAAGCTTCTTAAGCAGAGCCGCATCCCTGTCGACCCTTTCTGCGGGAATACGGAAATCGGGAATAATATGCCTTACCGCACCTCCAAGCAGAGGCTGCTCACAGAATATCGTAACCTTATGTCCTTCCCTTGCCAGGAAAAATGCAGTCGCCATACCGGCCGGACCACCGCCTATGACAGCAACGTTGAGCTTCCTCCCGGCAGGAAGTCCCGGATGCAGTTCCTCAAGTACGCCTTCATATCCGTTCTGGGCTGCGATCAGCTTCGCTTCCCTTATCTTAACCGACTTCTCATAATATATCCTCGTACAGTTACTCATACACTCATGAGTACAGATCGAACCGGTTGTAAACGGAAGAGGATTGTTCTTTATTATCACCTTAAGAGCCTGGGTATATTTCTCCTCATCTATAAGGCTCAGATAACCGGTTATATCCTGACCTATGGGGCAGCCCTCAACGCAGGGCGCTATAAAGCAGTCCGTAAGCGGTATCCTGCCCTTTCTCCTTATCAGGATATCCGACTTAAGCGGCTTGGTATAGTAGTTATTGAGCTTGACACGCTCCGCCATACGTCTAAGAAGTCCGGTCCTTGTTCCGTAGAAATCGCTGTAGGACCACTCATTAAATGTATATGAGAACTGTTTAAACCTGTTGTATCCTCCCGGTTTAAGAATAGTGGTATTCATCGTTATCGGCCATACGCCGGCTTCGAAAATATCTTCAACATTGTTGGCATCCGCACCGCCCGAAAAACCGATCCTCAGCCTTCCGTCAAAATCCTCACTGATACGGGCAGCCAGTGCAACCGACAACGGGAAAAGAGCCTTGCCCGACAGCTTGAGTTCCTTGGAACGATCACCTTTGCTGATGACCGGGAACGATCCCGTAAGCTTCACTCCAAACAGCCTGTTTTCCTTATTCGCGATCCCCAGAAGCTTGTTTATGAGCGGGATCATATCGTAATATCTGACACTTTTTTCAACTGCTTCCTTATTGATCTCAATATCATAATAACCCATTGAATCAAGAGTATTCCTGCAGTATTCATAACCGAGTAGTGTCGCATTTATCTTGATACCAATATCCATCTTACGCTCGGTCATAAGGTATTTGGCTATGTTCTCAATCTCCTTGACGGAACAGTCAAGAGGCGTACATACAGACACGGATCCGGAAATCCTGGGTGAAATATCATCCAGATCGTCAAGGGTGAAATTCTCAAACATATTTATGTTGTCGCGCAGCCAGTCAATACACTCCTTGAATGTCCTTGACTTGGTGGCATCAAGCATCTTTTCAAAAAAAACAGACATTTCGGGCGATGTGAAATCCTCATAGGTATAGCCGGCCGATATATTAAAGATAAAGCCGTCCATACCTCCCATTTCGTATTCAACCGCCAAAACCTTAATGGCAACGTAGGCCTTGCAGTATTCGATATACGATTCCTCAAATGTAAGGTTGGCCGCACCCTCAACATTGTACCCTTCACTTCCCGCAGCTATCTCGGGATCCTGATCAAGATGTCTCGGACACACTGTGCGCAGCTCAAAGAAACGACAGCCTGCCGCATATGCTGCTATTATGTTCTGGGCATACTGGGTATGGGGACCCGAAGCAGGACCAAAGGGGGTTTCCATCTTCTCGTTGAAAACATTGAGTGTCTTAAACGGATTGGCCTGATAGAAATCACGGACTCCGAAGATGGAGCCTGATTTCTTCTGCTCATTTATGATCCATTTCATAAGATGCGGAAATGTAAGCGGTCGTAAATTGTCTATCATGATGCTCACCCCTTAATATTATAGTATGGGTACCACGAAGTGGTGGACTCCTTATGATACTGCCTGTTCTGAATAGTTATTTTCAGTATATCATAATTATGATCACAAAAAAAGACGACGAAACAAACAATTGTCTTTCGTCGTCTTTAATCCTATCTAAGTAACTGTTTTATATCTTTTCTGTCCGGTTACCGAATGCGCCTACCAGGTCAGTACGCTCGCACCCCATGTAAGTCCTGCTCCGAAACCTGCAAATACGAGCTTATCACCTCTTTCAAGCTTACCCTCCCTGTTGATCTTATCAAGTACCATGGGGATGCTGGCCGCGGAAACATTTCCTGTTTCCTGTATGCATGCCGGGAACTTATCCATTGACTGGCCAAGTCTCTTGGCTATTGCCTCAATCATCCTTAAGTTAGCCTGATGGATCACGAAGTACTTTATCTCATCTGCCGAAATTCCGGCCTTGTCAAGGACCTCATTTATCGATCTGGGTACTGTCCTTACTGCGAACTTATATACCTCCTGTCCTGCCATCTTAACATAGGGATAATCCCATTCATTGTGAACATACGGATTCTGAAGAGGTCTAGCCTCACAGCCGAGTGCCGGACCTGCCTTGCCGTCAGTACCGAGTACAGAGCAGATAACTCCTTCTTCCGAAGCCTTAATTACCGTTGCCCCGGCTCCGTCTCCGAACAGTATGCAGGATGATCTGTCCTCCCAGTTCATGATACGGCTTAAGGTTTCGGCTCCGAATATCAGGATGTTCCTGTACATTCCTGATTTTACATAAGCATTTGCAACACTGATGGCGTACAGATATCCCGAACAGCCTACCACCATATCAAAGGCTGCCGCCTGCATCGCATCAAGCCCCGCCTGTACCTCTCCCGAAAGGAAGGGAAGAAGATGATCCGGCGTAACGGTTGCGGCTATTATAAGGTCAAGCTCATGTGCATCCATCCCGGCATTGTCCAGTGCCTTCTTACACGCTTCTATCGCCAGGGAAGAGGTGCCCTCCTCAACCGCAAGATGCCTTGCCTTAACTCCTGTTCTCTCGGTTATCCATTCATCCGATGTATCCATGATCTTTGCAAGATCGTCATTAGTTACCCTTAACTTGGGAATGGCCATTCCCGTACCCATTATCCTAGCTAACATTTCTTTCTCCCGTAGTTATTTCCTTTTTATCCTGTCCTTCCATGCTTACCGGACAGCTTTTATTTTAGTCCGGTTTATCGGACACTATACCTTTTCCCGTTATAACTCCACATCGTTGTAACTCTGTATCATTGCGCTTTTTAACAATTACCGTCAGAACTTCCTGAATCTCTCGTATCTCTCCTCTGCCCAGCGTTCACCGCTCTTATTGGCTCCCGCCTTGAGATATTCCTTCAGGTTCTTCTTGATATACATTGCTATTGAACGCAGTGTCCATTCATTCGCTCCGCCATACTCCGGAATTATCTTCTCGATGATACCAAGTTCCTTAAGATCTGAAGCCGTAAGCTTCATCACGCCTGCTGCCTCCTCAACCCTGTCACTTGATTTCCACAGTATTGACGAAAAACCTTCAGGTGAAAGGATGGAATATGTGGCATTCTCCATCATCCACACTTCGTTACCCACCGCAAGTCCAAGCGCACCGCCGCTGCCGCCTTCACCTATCATCAGGCTTATTATCGGTGTTTTCAAAGCAGACATCTCGTACAGATTACGTGCAATAGCCTCACCCTGTCCGTTCTCTTCGGCTTCCTTGCCGGGATATGCTCCCGATGTATTTACAAAGGTTATTATAGGCATTCTGAATTTCTCAGCCAGCTTCATAAGACGAAGTGCCTTACGATAACCTTCCGGTGAACACATACCGTAATTCCTGTATGCACACTCCTCGAAATTCTTACCTTTCTGAATACCTATAACCGTTACAGGCTGACCATCCAGATACGCAACTCCTCCGATAACCGCGTGGTCATCACCAAACAGCCTGTCTCCATGAAGTTCGAAGAAATCATCAAAGATTATGTTCATGTAATCCATGGTTGAGGGCCTGTCAACCGAACGTGCGGCCTTTACCTTTTCCCATGCCGAAAGAGGAAGCGATTTCATCTCCTGCTCACGAGCCACCTCTTCCGGTTCCGCATTGTCCGCACTGCTCACGAAGAAATCGGCATAGCCCTTAACCCCGGTATACAGCTTTATAAGCTCATACAGTGTCTTCTTTAAATATTTACGCTCAACTATCGCATCAACGAAGCCGTGCTCAAGCTGGAACTCCGCGCTCTGGAACCCACTCGGGAGCTTCTCGCCTATTGTCTTCTCGATCACTCTGGGGCCGGCAAATCCGATAAGAGCACCGGGTTCCGCAAGTATGATATCTCCCAGCATCGCAAAGCTGGCAGTAACTCCTCCTGTCGTAGGATCGGTAAGCACCGGTATATACAGAAGTCCTGCATCGGAATGTCTCTTAAGAGCAGCGGACGTCTTCTCCATCTGCATAAGCGACATGATACCCTCCTGCATCCTTGCACCGCCCGAACAGCAGAACAGAACGACAGGAAGACGTTCCTTTGTCGCCTTCTCAACCGCCGCCGTTATCTTCTCTCCGTACACATGCCCCATCGAACCCATAAGGAAGCGTGAATCACATATCCCAAGTACTACGGGGAGTCCGTTTATTGTAGCGCGTCCTACCGTCATTCCTTCCTTCTGTCCGGTCTTCTCCTGTACCTCTTTCAGCTTTTCCTCATATCCCGGAAAATCAAGCGGATTGGAGTCCTCAAGATCGGTAAACCATTCCTCAAAGGAATCGGGATCCGCGACCATCCTTATCCTGTTACGCGTTCTCACCCTGAAGTAGTATCCGCACTTACCGCATACATATTTGTTCTCTACCGTCTCCTGTTTGGGCAGTATGGCACCGCACAGCTTACAGGTTACGGTCTCCTCCTCGGATTTAGAGGTTCTCTTTAATGTCAGATAGTTCTTGGCATTCTTAAATCCTTGCCACATTTTTTTCTCCTTACCACGATCTTTACTTTATGTTCATTTGCCGATCGCAAACATGATCTCAGCACTGCAGGCAAGCTCACCGTTTACGGTTGCCTTACCCTCTCCTATACCGATGGGACCTTTCAGCCTGGTTATCTCCATCTCAAGTATCAGTACATCACCGGGAACGACCTTCCTCTTGAACCTGGCCTTGTCTATACCGGCAAAGTAAGCGGTCCTTCCCATCATTTCCGGCATCGACAGTACGGCTACCGCTCCTGCCTGTGCCATTGCCTCAACAATGAGTGCTCCCGGCATCACGGGCTCGCCGGGAAAATGTCCGTTGAAAAACGGCTCGTTGTAGCTTACACACTTTCTCGCCCTTACTGTCTTACCCACTTCCATCTCCTCGATCGCGTCGATGAGCATGAACGGCTGACGGTGCGGGATTATCTCCATTATTTCTTTGGCTGTAAGAACGTCCTTCTTATCTTCTGCCATACCGTTTTCCTTTCTGCTATTAACTGTACTCACCTGATGGCTTTCTAACACGCTACAGGCTGTATTTGCGTCTTCTACTCACTGTACTTACTTACAAGCAGCGAAGCGTTGTGTCCTCCGAAGCCGAGTGAATTGGACAGCGCATGCTTTATATCCGCATTCTCGTAAGCTTCCTTACAGTAATCAAGATCCATCTCTTCATCCTGCTCGCTGTAACCGGCTGTTTTATGAATAAAGCCTTCCTCCATCTCCTTAACACAGGTTATGAACTCCACTGCTCCTGCCGCCCCCAGAAGATGGCCTATCATTGATTTGGTCGAATTGATCTTGATATCCTTTGCGTGCTCTCCGAAGGCTGCCTTTATAGCACGGGTCTCAAACAGATCGTTGTGATGAGTTCCCGTGCCGTGAGCGTTTATGTATTCAAGCTCCGAGGGCTCCACACCACCGTCCTTAAGTGCGTTAAGCATGGCTGCCGCTGCACCCGAACCATCTTCGGCAGGTGATGTTATATGAAATGCGTCCGATGAGCATCCGTAGCCTGTCACCTCCGCATATATCCTTGCACCTCTGGCCTTTGCATGCTCAAGTTCTTCGAGCACTACTATTCCGGCACCCTCTCCCATTACGAAACCGCTTCTGTTCTTATCAAAAGGGAGTGAACATTTCGCAGGATCATCTACCGTAGACAACGCGGTAAGTGCTGTAAACCCGGCAACTCCCGACGGTGTTATCGAACTCTCGCATCCGCCTGCCACCATGATGTCGGCATCACCGTACTGAATGGTTCTGAAGGCTTCACCAATGTTATTGGTTCCTGTCGCACAGGCCGTTACAACATCTATGCTCTTTCCCTTAAGTCCAAAAGCTATGGATACATTTCCCGCTGCCATGTTTCCTATGAGCATGGGAATGAACAGAGGATTGACTTTGTTGGGACCCTTTTCCTTAAGCTTCGTATATTCTCTTTCAATGCTTTGAAGGCTTCCTATTCCCGAACCTATCGCACAGCCCACACGGAACGGGTCTTCCTTCTCCATATCTATCCCCGCATCTTCAATGGCTTCCTTCGATGCGGCCACCGCATACTGTGAGAACAGTTCCATCCTCTTTGCAGCCTTGAAGTCCATGTAGTTCTTTCCGTCAAAGTCCTTAACCTCTGCTGCCACATGACATTTATATTCGGTGGTGTCAAACTTCGTTATCGGTCCGAACCCGAGCTTCCCTTCCTTTATTGAATTCCAGAATTCATCTACATTAAGACCAATAGGGGTAATGGCTCCCATTCCGGTCACTACTACTCTTTTTTTGCTCATTTCATTCTCCTTCATGCGTTTGTTCAG
>CAMORO010000016.1 GCA_946623875.1 uncultured Lachnospiraceae bacterium
CTATTGCAGTTGTCTTTTTTACCAGTCTCTTTTTGATCATTATATTTTCCTCCTTGATCTTTTATTTGTGTTGGGATTTTTTATGAGCTCATTTGGGGGTAATCATTTACCCTTCTGACATATATTACGGATGGGTTTTTCAAAAAATTGGGGTATTTAAAAAAAGAATAAAAAATACAACAAGGGAAGGTCAAATAATTGACCTGTTCGGATATGAAATGATCAAGAACGGAGAATGTATCATAACAGAAAACTACCCGTGACTCATACTAAACATACACAGTGCTGCGGCCACCGACGCATTCAGGGATTCAACAAGACCCTTCATGGGTATCCTGATGAACTCATCTGCCAGCGCCGCCGTATGTTCACTCAGTCCCGAACCCTCATTGCCTATCATGATCGCTGTTCTGTTCCCGTATTTAATCTTATCGTAAGCTGTTCTGCCCTTAAGATGTGCGGCATATACCCTGACACCGACCTTCTTAAGAAGTTCAACATCTTCCTTAAGCTGTTTCGTATAGACGATCGGTACCCTGAAAACGGAGCCCATTGTCGCCCGTGTAACCTTGGGATTGTATACGTCCACTGTCCCCTCGCTCGCAAGAACGAAATCAATCCCGGCAGCCTCCGCTGTCCTTATCATTGTTCCGAGATTCCCGGGATCCTGAATTTCTTCAAGGATAAGAACCTTTAGCGACATATCGTCGCCCACCCTTGTCAGATCATTAATATCATAGGTCTTACGCTCCACCACACAGATAATACCCTGCGGTGTCACAGTCTCGGCCATCTTTTTAAAGACCTTGTTGCTGACCTCGGTATATCCTGTCTGATCAAGCCTTCTCCTGCACTTTTTCAGCAGATCCGATCCCGGATTCTTATCATCATATCTTGTCGCAATGTTTGCCTTATCAAGCAGATCCTCGCTGATAAATACTTCCCTGATCCGCTTGGGAGGTGCCTCCGTATACATCTTGATGCCTTCAACTACAAAAGCATTCTGATCTCTGCGTGCCTTGGCACTTGTAGACAACTGTATTATGTTTTTTATTTTTTCATTTGCCGGGCTTGTGATCATATCGTTAATATATATGGATGGATTGAAACCTTGTTGCATCAAATGCTGAGTGACTTCGTTACTTCGTATTCGTACTCGGGGATGTCCTTCTGCATTGCCAATGCCTCATCTATGTCGAAGTCAACATATTCGCCGTGCTTATATCCGACTACTCTCTTACTCTTGCCGGCACACAGAAGATCGGCTGCATAAGCTCCCATCATTGAACCGTAATACCTGTCCTTACAGGTGGGTGAACCTCCGCGCTGCATGTATCCTAAGATCGTAGCCCTTGTTTCAACACCTGTTGCAGCTTCGATCCTTCTTGCCATTGATGTAGAGTGACCGATACCCTCCGCATTGATGATAAGATGATGTGTCTTACCTCTCTTGCGGTTGTTGATGATGTTATTTATGATCTCCTGCTCCTTGAATTCATATTTCTCCGGAAGCAGTATATCCTCCGCACCAGATGCAACGCCGCACCACAATGCGATATAACCGGCATTACGGCCCATAACCTCAATTATGGAACACCTCTCATGTGAGGATGATGTGTCCCTTACCTTGTCTATTGCTTCCATCGCAGTATTTACAGCAGTATCGAAACCTATGGTGTAATCTGTGCATGCAATGTCAAGATCTATGGTTCCCGGGATACCTATCGTATTGATCCCTCTTGCCGCAAGTGCCTGTGCACCCCTGTAGGATCCGTCACCGCCAATGACTACGAGACCGTCTATACCATGCTTCCTGCATATCTCAGCACCCTTGTCCTGTCCTTCGGGAGTCTTGAATTCCTCACATCTTGCAGTACGAAGGATGGTTCCGCCCTTCTGGATGATGTCCGATACATCACGGGGGCTCATATCACTCATCTCCTCGTTGAGTAATCCCTGATATCCCTTCTGTATTCCTATCACCCGCTTGCCGTTGGCGATAGACCTCCTGACAACGGCTCTTATCGCTGCATTCATACCCGGTGCATCTCCTCCGCTGGTCAGAACGGCGACTGTATTTATCTCCTTATCCATATCGGTCCCTCCAAAAATATAAATCTATTAAATAGTACATCTTTTACGGATCTATTTCAACGTTTATAAATCCTTTGCCTTGTTTGCATTCAGAAAGTCACACTACCCGGATATTATCCTCTCCGCACAGGTCCTTCAGCTTTTTCGTGAGGATTTCATCCGCGCAGACACTCATATTCCTCGGAAACTGCTTCATCTGTTTTGTATCTTCAAGATAAACCACCACCGTATCACTGCCGTCCGAGTCCTTAAGTATTTCGTTTATCATGCCTTCCTTTGCCGTGAAATCGCTCATCGTGGCCAGCCTTATCCACAGCTTCTTCGGCATCTTGTCAAACGGGATGATCCGGTCGCATATGACCTTTGCATCCTTATCCTCTTCAACCGAAGCCTTACCTTTAATGAATATCTTACTGTTCTCATTAAGATATGCCGAATTCTTCTCGTAATCATTCGGCCAGACGATAACCTCAACTGTACCTAGCAGATCCTCCAGGCTTAAGAATGCCATCATCTGCCCCTTCTTCGTGTACTTTACCGTCTTACTCTCAATAATACCACCGACTGTTACGCTTTCATTGTCCTTAACCCTGACAGATCCGGTTTCCTCATCATATACAAAATCAGTCGTCCTGTTGGTTATATGCTTCTTCCACAATGCTTCATCCGACTGCAGCGGATGTCCGCTTACGTAAATCCCAAGGATCTCCTTTTCGAAGGAGAGAAGCTCGTCCTCATCATATTCACCAATATCGGGATACCTTAATTCGTATTCCTCCTTGTTCTCATCCGGCAGGATATCAAACAAAGACATCTGTCCTTCCAGGTTGTTCTTTCTTTCCGTGGCGATATTGTCGATTATCTGTGAATACACGGCCATCTTCTGTTTTCTTGTACCCGGAAGCGAATCAAGAGCACCGGCTTTTATGAAGCTCTCGATCGTCCTCTTATTGGTTTCCTTGCCCGACAGTCTCTCTATGAAGCTCTTAAGGCTCTTATATCTGCCGTTTGCCTCCCTTTCGGCAACTATGGACTCAATGACAGGCCAGCCGACTCCCTTGATCGAAGCCAGACCGTAACGGATATCTCCTCCGGATACCGAGAAACCGGCCACTCCTTCATTTATATCAGGGGGCAGGATCTTAATTCCCATCGACCTGCATGAATAGATATAATATGAAACCTTGTTAAAGTTATCTATCACGCTGGTCATCAGAGCTGCCATGAATTCAACGGGATGATAATATTTGAGCCAGGCAGTCTGATAAGCTACAAAGGCATACGCTGCCGCATGTGACTTATTGAAAGCATACTTGGCGAAATCCATCATCTCATCATAGATACGATTGGCCACCTGCTCCCTTATTCCCTTGGATACACAGCCGGGAACTCCTTCTTCACTGTTTCCGTATACAAAGTTGTGGCGCTCCTTCTCCATTACGGACTGCTTCTTCTTGGACATCGCCCTTCTTACAAGATCGCTTCTGCCCAGTGTATAACCGCCAAGATCACGAACTATCTGCATCACCTGTTCCTGATATACTATACACCCGTATGTAGGTGCAAGTATGGGCTCAAGCTGAGGACAGTCGTAAGTTATTTCCGAGGGATTGTTCTTACCCTTTATATACTGCGGTATGAAATCCATGGGGCCGGGTCTGTACAGAGATATACCGGCGATTATATCTTCCATCGACTGAGGTTTCAACTCCTTCATGAAGTTCTTCATTCCTCCGCTTTCAAGCTGGAATATACCGTCCGTCTTTCCGGTTCCGATGTAATCAAACACAGCCTTATCATTGTAATCTATCTTATTTATGTCAATGCCTTTTCCGTCATTTGTGAGAGCCATCCTTGCGGCATCCTTTATGACGGTCAGATTCCGAAGACCTAAGAAATCCATCTTAAGAAGTCCCAACTCTTCAAGAGTGGTCATGACATACTGGGTGGTGATGGTTCCGTCAGCTCCTCTTGAAAGGGGAACGAACTCATCTGCCGCCTCCGGACAGATAACAACACCGGCCGCATGCATTGAAGTATGTCTGGGCAGACCTTCAAGACGCATGCACATATCTATGAGCTTCTTCGCCTGATCGTCACCGTCATAGAGCTGTTTGAATTCCTGTCCGTAATCAAGCGCCTTCTGAAGTGTAATGTTAAGTTCATTGGGAACAAGCTTTGCGACCATGTCACAGTAGGAATACGGCAGGTCCATGACTCTTCCCACATCCCTTATGACTCCCTTGGCCGCCATGGTACCGAAGGTGACTATCTGTACAACCTTCTCCTTGCCGTACTTTTTAACGACATAATCAATAACCCTCTGACGTCCCTCCGGCTCAAAATCAATATCTATATCCGGCATGGTAACACGTTCCGGATTGAGGAAACGTTCAAAGAGCAGATTGTATCTGATAGGCTCTATGTCCGTTATCTTAAGGCAGTAGGATACGATGCTTCCTGCCGCCGATCCTCTTCCGGGTCCCACGGCAACATCATGTGTCTTGGCATAGTTGATGAAATCCCACACTATCAGGAAATAATCGACAAACCCCATGCTGTTTATTGTATCAAGCTCATATTCGAGCCTCTTTACAAGATCTTCACCATATCCAGGATAGCGTTCACCAAGCCCCTTATAACACAGCTCCTTAAGATATTCAAATGATGTATATCCCTCCGGCAGCGGGAACCTCGGCAGCTTGTATGAACCGAATTCTATCTCCACATTACACCGGTCAGCTATTTTCTGAGTATTGTCAAGCGCTTCCTGTGCATAAGGGAACAGGGCTCGCATCTCGTCTTCCGACTTTACGTAATACTGACCGCCTTCATAGCGGAGCCTGTCCTCATCCTGAACCTTTTTCCCGGTCTGAATACACAGAAGGATATCATGACTCTGTGCATCGGATGCGTATGTATAATGGCAGTCATTGGTAGCTACAAGCGGAATATTAAGCTCCTTACTCATCCTCATTAGATCGGCATTGACTATCCTCTGTTCCGGGATACCGTGATCCTGAAGTTCCAGAAAATAATTACCCTCCCCAAAGCAGTCAAGATGTTTAAGTGCGGATTCCTTCGCTTCCTCATACAATCCCTTGGCAAGCAGCCTCTGCACCTCTCCTGCAAGACAGGCTGAACAGCAGATAAGTCCCTCATGAAACTCACGCAGGACTTCCATATCGACACGCGGCCTGTAATAGAAGCCTTCAGTAAAACCTCTGCTTACGATCTTGCACAGATTGGCATAGCCCAAGTTATTCTCGGCAAGGAGGATAAGATGGTGATACCTGTCATCCCCATGACTTGCTTCCTTATCAAAACGGCTCTCGGGAGCAACATATATCTCGCAGCCCAGTATCGGCTTGATACCCGCTTCCTTTGCCGCACGGTAGAAATCAATGACGCCGTACATCACGCCATGATCCGTGATGGCTGCAGCATTCATGTTAAGCTCCTTAACCCTGGCCACATATTCCTTTATTTTATTTGAACCATCAAGGAGCGAGAACTCCGTGTGGGTATGAAGATGAACAAATGACATACGATTCTCCCTGTGGAACAGGGCTTTAACAGGGAACAGTCCCTATGTTTCACCTCGTCCCGAACAGTTACATCATAGCACAAATCTAAGGCAAACGAAACAAACAAATAGGACGTATCATGTATTATACACAATACGCCCTGTTATATGTAATTATTAGGAAACGAATTTATTTAATGCGTTTACTATAATAACTATGCACGGAATCAGATACGGGGAACTGTTCCCTGTCTCATCCTGTTTACAGATACTTCTTCAGTACATCCACCTTATTAAGTGCTTCCCACGGAAGATCAAGGTCATTGCGTCCGAAATGTCCGTATGCTGCCGTCTGCTTATAGATCGGACGGCGAAGATCGAGCATCTTGATTATGCCGGCCGGACGAAGGTCAAAGTTCTCACGTACTATTTCAACCAGCTTATCATCCTTAAGCTTCCCTGTTCCGAATGTATCTATCATTATCGATGTGGGCTGCGCAACACCGATAGCATATGAAAGCTGGATCTCGCACTTGTCTGCAAGACCTGCTGCCACGATATTCTTGGCAACGTATCTTGCCGCATAAGCTGCACTTCTGTCAACCTTGGTGCAATCCTTACCCGAGAAAGCTCCACCACCGTGACGTGCATATCCGCCGTAGGTATCAACGATTATCTTACGTCCCGTAAGACCCGCATCCCCATGAGGACCTCCGATCACAAACCTTCCCGTCGGATTGATGAAGAACTTGGTCTTATCATCAATGAGTTCCTTCGGAAGTACCGCATCAAAGACATACTTCTTGATATCGGCATGTATCTGCTCCTGGGTAACATCATCATCATGCTGTGTTGACAGAACTACAGCCTCAAGCCTTAAGGGCTTGCCATTCTCATCATACTCAACGGATACCTGGCTCTTTCCGTCCGGCCTTAAATACTTAAGTGTTCCGTCTTTACGTACTTCTGTAAGCTTCTTTGCCAGCTTGTGGGCAAGTGAGATGGGATAGGGCATATATTCCTCAGTCTCGTTGGTTGCATATCCGAACATCATACCCTGATCGCCCGCACCTGTATCAAGGTCATCGGTAAGAGAGCCCTCCTTCGCTTCAAGAGCCTTATCAACACCCATCGCGATGTCGCCGGACTGCTCATCTATCGCTACCAGAACCGCGCAGGTATTTCCGTCGAAGCCGTACTCCGATTTCGTATATCCGATCTCCCTGACGGTATCGCGTACTACCTTCTGCATATCAACATAAGCCTTGGTTGTTATCTCACCCGTAATGAGTACAAAACCCGTACAGCATGCCGTCTCGCATGCTACGCGGCTCATCGGATCCTGCGCCATGCAGGCATCCAGTATCGCATCCGAAATAGCGTCGCAAACCTTATCGGGATGTCCCTCTGTTACGGATTCGGAAGTAAATAAATATTTCTCCATAGTTTCTCCTTTCTTAAACCTCTCTGTTTAGCCATATCAACTGACTGTCCTGCCAAGTTTGTAATATTCGCAACGGCTGATGGATTGTTTCACAAAAAAAATCCGCTGCCAGGCGGATCCGATTGTATCATAATAACCAAATCCTCTTATTGCTCGATTACTCGCTCAGGTTGGCACCTTCCTTTCGGGGTTGCCGTGGCTTCACAGATCCTATGTATCTCCACCACTCTGAATAAGAGTTATGTATATTATAACTATGTATATGCCGTTTCGTCAATATACATAGTGAACGAATTTATACTCAATAACGCAGATCACTGCCTTTAATCGAAGCTCTGAATTAGTTTACTTATTAAACGAATTGCTGTATAATATTCTGTAACTGTTCATAACAGCACATGTATTTTTAATAGTTACATTATTTATCAGTAACAGTGTTCCTCGGAGGCATGTATGGTTACCGGCAGCAAAGAAATGATAAGGGATATCAACTCACATCTGGTATTGGAAACCATCCTTAATGAAGGACCGATATCCCGTGCCTCAACAGCTTCCAAGCTCGGACTTACCAAGGCCACAATTTCCGCCATCGTTACGGATCTTATCGACAGGAATCTGGTGCGCGAGATCGGCTCGGATGATACCCAGCTCGGGCGCAAACCGATCCTGCTTGAATTCTGCAAGGAAAACGGACACATCCTGAGCATTGACCTTGGCGTTGATCATATAACAGCCTTTACTTCTGATCTCAAAGGAAACGACTGCGGTCTTAAGCAGTTCCTCAACAACTATACCCGCGACAATATAATTAACGGCCTTATATATATCATAAGTTCCCGTATAGAGCTGCTTCAGAATACTCCCTTCGGTGTTGTCGGTATCTCGATCGGTGTACACGGTGTTGTGAACAACAATGAGATAACCTTTGCTCCTTATTATGACTATGTGGGACTTCCGATCGCCAAACGCCTGACGGAACACTTCGGTATTCCCGTGATCATCGAGAACGAGGCCAATCTGTCCATTATAGGCGAGAAATGTTTCTGCTACAATGTTCCAAATATGATAGGTGTCAGTGTCCATTCCGGTCTTGGTGTCGGGATCATCATTGATAATAAGCTGTACACAGGCTTTAACGGAAATGCAGGAGAAATAGGTCATACAATAATAAATACGGACGGAAGGCCATGCCCCTGCGGTAACTGCGGATGTCTGGAGCAGTATGCTTCGGAACGCGCGATCCTCAATACCTACGCATCCCTAAAAAACTGCAGTAAGGTAAACATCGATGATTTCATGTCAGCATACAATTCGGGGGAGAAGCTCGCCAAAGACATGGTTGATGAATTCATTAAATATATATCCATAGGGATCAACAATATCCTCAATATATTCAATCCGGATGTAATTGTCATCAATTCCAGCTTCACTATGTACATACCGGAGCTTCATCTGCGTATAAAGGATCAGATAAAAAACCGGATGAACAAGTATTGTAACCTTGTTCCATCCGGTCTTCAGGATATTTCAATTCTTTTGGGAGGAGCCTGCCTCATCATCAGGAATTTTCTTGGCGTTACTTATCTGGCTCCCAACAGTGATTTCGTTGTCTGACACCGTTTCTCAGAACAGCGGTTTCATCGTAGGATAGAGCTGCTTAAAGTACTGATACTTCTTCTCGTACTTAGCCGTAAGCTCTGCATCGGGCTTAACCACATCTACAACCTTGACCAGCTTGTCTGCCGCTTCCTCAACAGATGCATATTCACCACAGCCTACTGCCGCAAGGATCGCACCGCCGTATCCCGGTCCCTCTTCCGATTCGATAACTTCCACGGGAATACCGAGAACATTGGCCATCATCTTCTTCCACAGTGGTGATTTGGCACCGCCGCCGCATATCTTCGTACTTTCTATCTTTATGCCCTGTGATCTTGCCACCTCGAAGGAATCGCGGATACCGAAGCATACGCCTTCAAGTACTGCCTGCGTCATGTCAGCCCTTGTCGAATCCATTGACATTCCTATAAATACGGCCCTTGCATCAGGATTGTTGTGAGGTGAACGCTCACCCATAAGGTAAGGCATGAAGAACACATTGTTCTCACCAAGCTTATCCTCTGTGATCGGTTCCTGCTCCTTTGCAAAATCAGTCGTACCGATGATATCCTCCATCCACCACTTATTACATGATGCTGCGGAAAGCATACATCCCATAAGATGGTAATGACCGTCAGAATGAGCGAAGGCATGGAGCGCATTCTTATCATCAACCGTAAATTCCTTACTGGAAATAAATATCGTTCCGCTGGTACCAAGAGAGATATTACATTTACCGTCTCCGACCGTACCGGTTCCGACAGCCGCTGCGGCATTGTCACCGGCACCTGCGATTATCTTTACATCTTTGCTAAAGCCCAATTCATCAGCAAGCTCCGGCTTGATATTTCCCACTACCTCGTAGCTTTCGAATATCTTGGCAAGCTGTGACTCCTTAACGGAGCAGATTTCCATCATTTCCTTCGACCAGCATTTGTTCTTTACATCAAACAGAAGCATACCCGAAGCATCCGAAACATCCGTACAGTGAACTCCCGAGAGCTTGTAAGCGAGATAATCCTTCGGAAGCATTATCTTCTCTATCTTTGCAAAGTTCTCAGGTTCATTCTCCTTCATCCACAGGATCTTGGGAGCCGTAAAGCCTGCAAAAGCGATATTGGCTGTGTACTGAGACAGCTTGTCCTTACCTATGACATTGTTCAGATAGTCCGTTTCCTTGCCGGTACGTCCGTCATTCCACAGGATCGCGGGACGGATCACGTTATCATCCTTATCAAGTACTACAAGACCATGCATCTGACCGCCGAAGCTGATACCGGCGATCTGACTCTTATCGCACTCGCTTGTCAACTCCTTAAGTCCCGCATAAGACTGCTCCCACCAGTCCTCGGGCTTCTGCTCCGACCATCCCGGATGGGGGAAACTGAGCGGATACTCCTTTGATACGATCTTCTCGATCTTTCCGTTTCCATCCATCAGAAGCATCTTAACCGCACTTGTACCAAGATCTACACCTATATATAACATTTATATATCCTCCTTCTTACTGATCTTTCTGTTTTGTATTGACAGTTTTGTGTTTATCAGTTACAACTCCACTTCGACTTTGACCGGAGTTACGCCGCACAGAGATACACTGTGCTCATCCGGCTGGCTTACACCTGCATACAGTGTAAAGCTGTTGCTGTCAAGGACAAGTTCACCTTCATCGTTGTACTCCATGAACGCCTTGCCGGGGATCGAGAAGAAAAGTCCCACTTCCTCTCCCGGCTTAACTGCCACTCTCTTAAATGCACATAAGCTGTGGTTCCTTACAGCGTAAGATGATTTGTTATCCTTTATGTATATCTGGACTACCTCCTCTATTGCAGTTGCGCTCTCATTGCGGACGGTTACCGTCAGATCGATCCCGGCTTTTTTAAGCCTTTCCGGATCCCCCGCAGCTTTCTTAAGCGCATCAACATTGATTTCGGCATTCCTGATCGCCAGCTTACCGTATGTCAGTCCGAACCCGAAGGGATACTGCGCCTCATTTTCCATATATCTGTAGGTACGTCCCTTCATTGAATAATCGGTGAATTCGGGAAGCTCCTCAAGTGAATTGTATAAGGTTATCGGAAGCTTGCCTGACGGAGATTTCTTACCGAACAACAGGTTGGCAAAAGCCCTGCCTCCCTCAGCTCCGGGATACCATGCCTGGATAATGGCCTTGACATTGCTGGCATCTCTTGCGAACGAAAGATCCATCGCCGAACCGGTCATAACCGCTACGATCACCGGCTTCCCGGTATCAATAACAGCCTTGGCAAGTATTCTCTGCGACTCGGGGAAGTTGAGATCCGGCTTATCACCCGAAGCATAGCTGTTACCCGTATCGCCTTCCTCGCCCTCAAGTGTTTCATCAAGACCGAGTACCAGAACAACTACATCCGAATGACCGGCAACAACTTTTGCCTCTGCCAGCCTGTCATTTTCAAAGGCGAGCGGTTCAACTCTGTCCTTATACAAATGGCATCCCTCTGAATACAGAACGTTAATGTTCGGTCCGGCCTCATCCTGTATACCTTCAAGTATAGTGGTATATCTCGAAGAAGTTCCGTGGTAATTGCCTATAAGCGCCACCCTGCTGTTGGCATCGGGTCCAATAACGCCTATTGTATTGACTCCGCCCTTGTTAAGGGGAAGAAAATCATCATTCTTAAGAAGTACCATCGACTTCTCAGCCACTTTCACGGCATATTCCCTGTGTTCACGGCACTCAACCTTTTCATAAGGTATGTTGTCATATTCACAGGAATCGAAGAGTCCCAGCATAAACCGTGTCGTATACAGCCTTATGCATGCTCTTGTTATCTCCTCCTCTGTAACCAGTCCGTCATTATAAGCCTTCATTAAGTGAATGTATGTATTTCCACAGTTGACATCACAGCCCTTCTTAAGCGCCAGAGCCGCCGATTCCTCTATGGTCTTCGTAACCATATGATGCTCATGAAAATCTCTTATAGCCCAGCAGTCCGAAACGAAATGACCTTCAAAGCCCCATTCACCACGCAGGATATTTTCCATAAGCTCGGTGTGTGCGCAGCACGGCTCACCATTTGTACGGTTATAGGCTCCCATGACTGCCTCAACATGCGCTTCCTTTACACATTCCTCAAAGGCCGGAAGATAGGTTTCCCTCATATCCTTTTTGGTAGCTTTGGCATCAAACTCATGCCTAATTGCCTCCGGACCGGAATGTACCGCAAAATGCTTGGCACAGGCCGCAGTTCTTAAATACTCACCATCTCCCTGAAGACCCCTGATATAAGCCGCTCCAAGCTTAGATGTGAGGAACGGATCCTCTCCAAATGTCTCATGTCCACGTCCCCATCTGGGATCGCGGAAGATATTAACATTAGGCGACCACATGGTCAGTCCCTTATAAATATCCCTGTCTCCTTCTTCAGACACAGCATTGTACTTAGCCCTGGCTTCCGTTGAAACTATCTCTCCGACTTTCTCAATAATACTTTCATCGAAGGTTGCCGCCATGGCTATTGCCTGGGGAAATACAGTAGCCTGTCCCGATCTGGCAACACCATGGAGCGCCTCATTCCACCAGTTATACGCAGGAATGCTTAACCTGTCGATCGCAGGAGAATCATACCTGAGCTGACTGGCTCTCTCCTCTACGGTCATCATTTCAACCAGGGTTGTTGCTTTTTTTCTGGCTTCTTCTCTGTTCATATATACCCTCTGCTTTCTTAAAAACGAGTGCCGATATTACATCAATTTTACCTCTTTTTCGTAAAGGATACAAGTAATTAGTTTAATAAATGAACTTATTATGTACAGCCCGCTCCCGTACTGCTTTCCGCTCGTGAACAAAACCGTAGCTGTTCTGAATATATAAAAAAACACATTCCGGGTAAAGAAAGGATCTGATTGTTCCATCCTTTGCTTCACCCGGAATGATATGACAGTAACGTTTATTTCAGTCAACTACAGCATTTATGCTTAAGCCTCTGCATCCTTCTTAACATCATCTTCCTTCTCAAGGAACTTGTATACACAGGCTGCCAAAGCCGCACCTACAAGAGGACCAACAATGAATACCCAGAGACTCGAAAGGGCATCACCGCCTGCGAAAATAGCGGGACCAAGGCTCCTTGCGGGGTTAACGCTGGTTCCCGTAAGACCTATACCGAGGATATGTACAAGTACAAGAGTAAAACCTATGATAAGTCCGCCAAAAGATCCATGGCCTGCCTTCTTGCTTGTTACACCGAGTATTGTCATAACAAAGATAAAGGTAAGGACGATCTCAACAAGAAGACCTGCTACCGAGCTGCCATGTACACCACCAAGACCATTTGATCCGTAGCCGCCTGTCATATCGGCCACACCGCCGAGATTAAACACTGCTGCCAGCAAAGCAGTTCCAACGATCGAACCAAGACACTGCGATACCACATACCCTCCGAAATCACGTCCGGAAATACCGCCTGTCATAAATACTCCCAAAGATACTGCCGGATTGATATGACATCCCGAGATGTTACCTACGCAATATGCCATTCCCACAATAACAAGACCGAATGCAAATGCCGTAAGCATGTATCCGCATCCGTAGCCGCTTTCACAGCCGACCAACATTGCGGTACCGCAGCCCATAAACACAAGCACACAGGTACCAATAAACTCTGCCACGTATTTCTTCATCCTATAATCTCCCTTCTATAAAAACAGAATATATACTTATAGGCGGGTCACTTCGGACTCGCCTATAAAATAATACCATATAACATGAGACAGATACAATATATTTTTATAAAAATATATCTTTATACTATATATTGTATATCTGTAAAACAGTGAGTTTCATAAGATATTTTGAGCCTGTTACGAATAGTTACCACAAAACAGAATACATCATAATAAAACTCAAAACCGGCTTCCCGGATCTAAAACAGCATATGCTCGTAATACAGACCGGAGAATTCCTTAACATTACTTAAGGTTACCTCCTCACTGATCGCGATTATCTTCTCGATATCATCATCATTGAAGTGGGATCTGCCGTATTTGATCGCTCCCGCGAGTGACGAGTTACCTACTGTAACCACCTTTGACTGAAGCTCCTTCGGTATAAGCCCTATCGATACCGCACTCTGAACATCCAGTCCGTGTCCCATCCCACCCGCAAGGTACAGCCTTTCGATATCCGATGCCATAACTCCGTAAGCTCTCATAAGAACCTCTATGCCTGCCCTGACCGCTGATTTGGCAAGCTGGAAATCCCTGATCTCCTTCTGATTTATCGTTACCGACTTACCGGACGAACCGATCCTGTAAGTATAGCCTTCATCGAAATACGGATCCTTCAACGCCCCGTTCTCATCAATAATACCGCTGTCCCGAAGATCGGCCATACACTTTATTACATCTGTTGCGGCATTAAGCCTTGTCCCTTCAAAAGCGGGCCCGGCAGCCGCCGATGCTGTAAGTATCCGGTCTTTGTTTCCGATCGCCATCTCACCGTTGGTTCCAAGATCAACAAACAGGTTGACACTGTCAGATTCATAAAACCCGCAGTAGTACAGTCCCGAAACAACATCACCGCCTATGAAAGCCGAAAGATTGGGAAGTATGGTCCATGGAAGTACACGACCGGAATCAAGCATCAGATTCTTCTTGAGCCAGCCGGTATAATACGGCCTGAACGGATAGTTGATCATCTCTTCGATAGGATACTTCATCATGAGATGGATCATGGTTGCATTACCTGCAACAATGACATGGGCAGGCACTTTGGGAAATTCACTGATCAACGCGTTAATATCGTCAACCACACAGTCGCTCAGTTGCTCCGCATTTCCTTTTATCGCAGACTCACTCCTTGATACTACATCTGCTCCGTAGCTGCATTGGGAATTGATCCTGCCGCCTTTATATATAACTTCACCGTTGCATACAAGTTCGGCCGCAATGGTGGTTGTTCCAATATCAATTGCCGCAAACGTCAGATCTTCAACGCCATCACAAGCAAGCGAAAAGGACATATCATCATCCGGAGCAGTTACAATGGATGTTTCACTCTCAGACATATCAAGTATTGTAACCCTAAGCTCATCCACATCATCCTTATCCGGTCTGACGAAACATGCAAGCCTGGCCCCCATCGCATTCTCCTCATCCGTAAGGAGATACATCTCTTCATAGGAAGCCTCATTCATCTTCTGTTCATCAAGCATGATCCTGCATTTCCCGCAGGTATGGCGCCCGTTACAGAACGCTCTGATCATAATACCCTGTCTTCTTAAAGCATCAAGTACCGTTTCGTCCTTTTTACAATTAATGGTATATTCCCTCATAAATCCCACCGTTTACGTAAAACACCGACTGCCTTCGACTGCCTGATCCTGTTTAATCTTCTATATCATCCTCGGCCGCTACCGCCGATATTACCGAAGTGACCGCCGAAACCACTACGGCAACAACTATCACTATAAATACAATCCCTACAAATAAAATCATAGCCGACCTCCGTTTTATATTTTTGTAACTATTCAGAACAGGCTCAAAATACTTCGTATTTTTCGCTGCTTTGGATTCATCCAATACATAAATTTATAAAATATGCCCCTTACAAGCAAGCTTGACGGTTCATATTTTAAAATTTATGTGCTGTTCTGAATAGTTACATATTTTTAATATCAATCCCGCACCCCTCCGAAAAACGAGGAATGATCAGTCCGTAAAATTGTCAAAATATCCCTGAATAAGTATGAACGGCGTTCCCTTATCACCCGATCCGCTGGTCAGGTCACACAGGGATCCGATAAGATCGGTAAGCTGTCTGGGGGTTGTACCCTGAGAAGCCATCTTGCCCTTAAGATCCTTATCCTTCTCTTTTATGCTCTTGGTAATGGCATCCTTAAGTTCCTGTCCGCTCAAATGCTTGAAATCATTGTCCGCAAGATATTTAAGCTTAAGCTCATTTGGTGTTCCCACAAGTCCGTCTGTAAAGGCAGGCGATACGACCGGATCGGCCAGTTCCCATATCTTGCCCTTGGGATCCTTAAACGCGCCATCACCGTATACCATAACCTCAACATGTTTCCCTGTAAGTGAGAGCATCTGCTTCTGTATATCTTCAACAAGGCTCTGGCAGTCTCTCGGGAACAGCTTAACCTTGTCTTCGGTTGATTTATTGGATCCCAGCAGCCCGTACTTCTCATTGTATCCGCTGTCACCGACCGGTGCATTTAATATATCATCAAGTCCCAGTACCGTCTTCGCTCCGGCATTTGCAAGCAGCCTCTTGGTCCTTGCCCTTGAATGTATGTCACAGGTTATAACACAGTCGGTATATTCAAGAACCGCCCTGGCCTGATTGGCAAATATGATCTCAATATCAGCACCGGCTTCACGGACTATATTTGAGTAATAATCAACATAATCAACACCTGTGAATTCATGCTTGTTATCGCCGAACAGCTCCCTGTATCTCTCAAGTGTCAGCACATCACTGTACGGATTGACACCCGCTTCATCCAACTGATCATATGTAAGAAGCGCATTTCCCACCTCATCACTGGGATAACTCAGCATAAGCACGACCTTACGACAGCCCTTGGCGATACCCTTAAGGCATATTGCAAAACGGTTTCGTGATAGTATGGGAAATATCACTCCCACAGTGCCGCCACCTGTTTTCTTGCGCACATCATCCGCTATATCGGCCACAGTAGCGTAATTACCCTGTGCCCTTGCAACTATCGATTCGGTCAGGGCTATTATATCCCTGTCTCTTATCTTGATATCCTCGCTCGCCGCAGCATCCATAACACTGCTGACCGCTATGTCCACAAGATCATCGCCCTGACGGATTATGGGCCCTCTTATTCCTCTTGATACCGTTCCTATAAGTCTTTCCATTAATACTACCTTCTTCCCGTACAATACTTTTGTTATAAGACGACATTGCCGCTCTCTTGCAACACCCCATATAATTACACCGGTTTTAAACCGTCATTTCAATTATACATATAAGATAAATTGTTTACAAGGGCATTTACCGTATTTCACAAAAACTGTATACAATCCCCAAAACAAAGTGTATATAATATATGTATCAACTCACAGGAGGAATCTCATGGACAGCAATCTCACTTATTTTAATATCAAAGATATAGGAAGCCTCAAGCTTCATGGAAGGATCGACAACTCGCTTGAAGTCGTACCCCTTCTTTCAAACGGACACGGTATAGAAGTTAATGTAACAGGCTCGCAACTGTGGGTCGAAGTCGAAGCGGATTACGACAATTACGAACCCTGGGTCGCCATCGAACTGAACGGTGAGCTTGTCAGCAGATTCATGGTGGATAAGGGTAAGCACTCCATTTGCCTTTTCAGGGGGATCGACCCTTCAAGAACAACCAGAGTCAGGTTCTACAGGGAAACTCAGGCCATGAGCGAGGACGAGAGGACTTCCGTTATAGTAAAAGGGCTGTGGGGAGACGGGAATTTCATGGCACCGCCCTATTACGATCATAAGCTTGAATTCATCGGTGACAGCATAAGTTCAGGTGAAGGCACTTACGGCGCGAAGTCGGATGAGGACTGGACTGCTTACTGCATGAGCTACAGCCATACATATATAAACCTGACCGGCAAGGCACTGAATGCCGAATGCCGCGTTATATCGCAGGGCGGATGGGGCGTGTTCTGTGGCTGGGATAACGACAGGAGACATGTGATCGGTAAGCATTATGAACAGATATGCGGTCTTGCTTCCTATGGCGATACAAACAAAAAATACAACGTTGATAAACCGCATGATTTCACTTCATGGATACCCGATGCCGTGATCATAAACCTGGGAACAAATGATGCATCAGGCTTTGATCAGCCCGCATTCAGGGATCCCGACACAGGAGAGGAATATAAGCTTGAAAAGGATGAAAACGGATTGTACTCAAAAGAAGATGCAATGCGTATATCCTTGGCTGCAGTCAACCTGCTTAAGCTTGTCCGAAAAAGAAATCCGGATTCACACATTGTATGGATATACGGAATGCTCGGATATGATCTTGGACCCGTGCTTGCGGAAGCTTTCAACATTTATACCGCCGAAACGGGAGATTCCAACGTTAAGTTCATCATGCTCCCGGCAATAAACAGTGAAACCGTCGGCGCAAGAAACCATCCCGGAACAGAGTCACATAAGATCGCAGCCGGTATATTGACAGATCATCTTCGAAATGTTCTTGTATGATGCTGTTATTAACAGCTTATGCGTGTTCAGTAATCAACCTCCAACATGGTAAGCCCACAGGCCGGAGCAGTAGCTCCGGCTTCTCTTCTGTCCTTGATCTCAAGCAGCTCTTTCATGCTTTCGGGAGTTCTTTTACCGGAACCAACCTCAAGAAGAGTTCCTGTCAATATCCTGACCATATATTGAAGGAAACCCGTTCCGTGATATGTAAAGGTTATATACGATCCTTTCCTGACGATATCGATCCTGTCAACCCTGCGTACGGTTGACTTTTTCATTCTCGGATTTGCACAGAAGCTGCGGAAATCATGTTCACCGATCAGTATGGCCGCGGCCTCTTTCATCTTCTCAACGTCGGGCGTTTCTTCTATATAATATACATATTTCCTGTCAAAAACCGGTTTGATCCTCCCTGTAAAGCAGGTATATCTGTAGGTCTTCCCCACTGCATTGTATCTGCTGTGAAACCTGTCGGAAGCAACCCTTACCTCCTGTATGCATATATCATCGGGAAGATAGCGGTTCATATAATCCCTGATCCCCTCTGGCTGTAAATCCGTATCGATGAAAGCATTGGCGATCATTCCCTGTGCATGTACGCCCGCATCGGTCCTTCCTGCTCCGATAACCTCGATCTCCTCACCGGTCATACGTGACAGAACATTCTCTATCTTCCCCTGTATGGTCATATCCGTTGTCGGCTGATGCTCCCATCCCTGATATCTGGTTCCGTCATATGCAATTCTGAATTTATAATTCTGTCTCAATTTCCATACCCTTCAGTGAGTCAGGGAGCTGTTCTGCCGACTCAATAATTTAAAACGAATGACCGCCGGACGAGTGGCCTCCTCCGCCGCCACCGCCTCCGCCGCCGGAGCCTCCGGATCCGGAACTCCTGGGTGAATAAGTTCTTGTGGAATGAGTTTTCCTGACACCGGGATCTGTAAAGCTGTATCTGCTGTTGAGAGCGGCAAACACTTCACTGTCCAAAGGACCGGTCATCATTGATGCGGCTCTTGCTATGAAATAATTGATGATAAGGGCGATCAATACAGCAAGGCAGGCATTGGATATATACTTCATGGGCGCAGCTATCCTTTTGCCCTCCAGCACATCTGATATCTCCGTGAATGCTTCTTTTGCACATTCGAAGTAATTACCCGCACTTGCCGACCGGTAAATGTTATCACCGATTATGTTCATGATACTGCCGGTCAGTTCATAATGGTATTGCCCTTCGCTGTAGAACCTGAGTTCACGGGTATCCATATCGATCAAAAACAGTATACCGCTCTCCTCCGGTATCAGCGAATCATAGTAATTTCCGGCATAAGCCTCGGCATCATCGTATTTGTTATCATCGGTCGTGACAAGGATAACAAAGCCTTCCTGCGAACAGTCGGTCATATAGGGAATAAGATCCCTTTCCTCATCATCCGTAAAAATATCTGCCGCATCATCAATAAGTATCTCGTATCCGCTGTCATCGTTTATATAGAGCTTATAGTTCTCCTCATCATCTTCAACACTGAAGGATACGGATTCGGATGCACATACGATAAGAGGAAACATAAATATCAGTATAATAGTCAGCAGTGCAGCCGCTTTTCTTTTCTTAAGCACGGTCATCGCCTCCCTTCCTGTCAAACTGAGGAAGTCTTCTTGTGGCCATGATATTATAATTTATCAGCGTATACCTGAAGCTGAAGCAGAATACAACAGCATCAACAACACACAGCAGATAATACGGAATATCACTTACAGGCTGTATAAAGAAGGCAACCAGAACATTAACGGCAAGTATGGCAATGCCTGTCCACAGTACTATTTGTTCGGTACTTGTCATTGTCGCTTCGGGAACATTGGGTGGTTTTGGAAGTTCGTTACCGGCCGTGTTACCTTCGTTTCTTTTTTTGTTCCTCAACCTTTCCCTGTTACGGGCATGTACCAAACCTCTGTCATCTTCCCCGGTTTCTCTCTTCTTTATACTGCCTCTCTGGAAGGCATTGATAATAAACACCAAAACAGTAAGAGTTGCCGCCAGAGCCAGCACAACCTTGGGTGTCAGCACAAGGAACATGTTCAGAAAAAGGAATATAATAACTGCTATTATACCCGATCCTATCAGATATTTTTTAACATCTATCGGAAGATCCGCCGCAACCTTACCTGTCTGTCCGTTAACAGTGGCATAAGTTACCCTGTCTCCGTTTCTGTATGACAGAAACCACACGGGATACATGGAAGAATGTGCCTTAACCGTCTTGGAAGAAAAGGCTCTTCCCGGTGCATTGGGCCTGTTTTCAATCTTATCCTCCGCTATGGAATACTTGTGAAACTCGGCTGTTTCCTTCTTGATCCGCTCAATCGACCGGTCATATGCCATTCCTGCCGCGTCTTCCGCATAAAGGCTGCTGGCGACATCAGGCAGATCGGCATAATACCCGCTCATGTATGACGGCTGAAAAGGAACTCTCTTAGTCACATCAAAGGGTTTCAATGCCTCACTTATATTGTCAGAAAAGGAGGATGAGGCATCATAGCTGAGTCCCTCATAGAATGCATCTATCTTACCGGTCAAAGCATAATGATCCGTTATAATGTAGTCACCGGATCTGTGCGATCTCTCTCCCCTTAGATTTACGTTTCCTTTTTGTTCTACATCATAGGACCAGTAAGGCATATATATACCCCTGAAGCCGTCAATATACTCACTGCTCTTGTATTCTTTCGGCAGAAACAATGCCTTCTTTACAACCCTGCTGTATGCTTCCTTGCAATCCTCCTTTGTAATGGAAAAGGGAATGATATACTCGGGACGTTTGCTTTTTGCGATCCTTGAGTGCAAAATTGTCGATGCACCGCAGAAGCTGCAGAAAGCAGCGGCAGTGTTTTCGTCAACGCTTGCAAGTTCTCCTCCGCACTGGGGACAGGTGAATACGGTTATCTTGTAGGTATCATCCTTTACTTCAGGGGTTTCATCGGTTGAACTTCCGTATTCCTGCGTGTTTATCTGGGTTTCCTGTGCATCCTTATCAGAGTCGAACTGATGGGGATCAAATTCGGATCCGCAGAAATCACAGGTAAGTTTCTGACTTTTGGGATTGAATTTCAGATTGGCTCCGCAGCTTGGACATACTATCATAACGGTCTCCTTATTTATTGATCAGTTCCTTTGGCAGATATCTGACGATCATCCTTTCAAGATCTGCCCCTTGAACAGGCTTTGTAAGGTAATCATCGAATCCTGCATCAAGATATTCCTTCTGAGCTCCCTGAATGGCATTTGCCGTCAATGCTATCACGGGTGTATGCTCCACGGCATACTTTTCAAGCTTCTTGATCTCACGAAGTGTTTCGATACCATCCATCTCAGGCATCATATGATCCAGTAAAATGATATCATAATGATCACTATTGTACTTCTCCAGACATTCTCTGCCACTCTCGGCTGTTACGATCTGTATCCTGGTATTCTTAAGCAGAAGCCTGACTATCTTAGAATTGACGGGCACATCGTCAACAACCAGTATACGTGCATCCGGAGCCGTGAAGCTCTCCCTGTAGTTGATACCTGTTCTGGTCTTTTCATCAATACGTTCAGTCATTGCACCCAGCGGCTCGCCGGAAACAACCTTCTGGGGGATGGTAACAGTAAACACCGATCCCTTTCCCTTCTCACTTTCCACGTTTATGGAGCCCTTCATAAGATCCGTCAACTGTCTGGTTATCGCAAGCCCGAGACCTGTGCCCTCGATATTGCGGTTCTGTCTCTCATCGGCTCGTTTAAAGGATTCAAAAATCTCCTCAAGACCTTCCTTTGATATTCCTCTTCCCGTATCGGCAACGCTTACAATAAGGTTTATTTCCTCATCATTCTTTTTATTGTAATCCACCTTAAAAGTGATCGAACCCGTATCGGTATACTTAACGGCATTGGTCAGAAGATTTGTGATTATCTGTCTTATTCTTATCTCATCACCAAAAAGCCCCGACGGAATATCTTTATTGTAATCGAGATCAAGCGCAAGTCCCTTGTCCTTTGCTCTCATCTCGATCATACTGTAACAGTCATTAAGCAGGGAGTATAACCCATATTCCTCCGGGATTATCCTCATCTGTCCCGACTCTATCTTGGAAAAATCAAGAATATCATTTATAAGAGCCAACAGGGTATGTGAAGCGGATTCTATGCTCTGCGCGTAATTAATGATATCCCATTCACTGCTTTCCCTGAGGATCATTTCATCCATGCCGATCACCGCATTTATCGGAGTGCGGATCTCATGTGACATCCTCGCAAGGAAGGTAGTCTTGGCTTCATTGGCTTTCTCAAGGTTTAGATTGGCCTCGGTGAGCTCGCGTTCCTTCTGTTCAAGTTCCTTCCTCTTCTGTTCATATATCTTGCTCTGAAACTTAAAGATGACGCCGAATACAAGAACAACTCCCGCTATAGCAAATATATAGTCAAAGTATTCCGCCTTCCTGTCGGACATCCTGCTTACCAGCTCGGGATGATAATAATCCACCATGATAAGACCCGCACAGACAGCCACATTTCCCGCATAAAGTATTAACACCTGCCAGCCCCTTACAATAAGCCATGTGAACAGAGCACCCAGCATAAGCCACATAGGCATTGCCGATTCCTTACCCCCTTCGGCAAAAAACAGGATCGGCATCAGGAAATAATTACAGACCACGGAAAGCACCACACCTGCCGCATTTGGTTTGTTCATGGCATTTGCAAGATACAGGGAAAAAAGAAAGCAAAATATAAGAAGAAGCAGGATCCAGTAGGTTCTTGCACCGGTACCCACGATAAAATCGAATATCATGCACACTATCAGCGCAAAAACACCCACTGAAAGAATGATATTCATTAATCTGTGCTGTATTTCAAGCTCTTCCCTTATAAGAAATTTAAAAAAGCTCTTAAATCTTTCCATTCCCAATTCCTTTGATTATGAATGTATTCTGTACAGATACCGGCCTCAGCATAAGATCAAAGATATTTTCGATAAAAAAAGTATAGCATGTATGTTATACTCTAACAAGAAGCGACTGAATCAGATATTGAAAATGTGCACCTCAAACACCATTAAAAGGAGACGAAATGTCATATCCGGGCAGTTATTTTAAAAAAGCATTATCCGACATGGCATTTGATACAGCCTACGGAGATTCGATCAGACATCTTTATGACAGCGGCTATTCGCCCGAAGACATACAGGCATATCTTGATACTCCTTCGCTGACTGTTGAAAAGATCAAAGAAGTATTACACAAATACGAAGAAACCCTCGACACAGATAATGCATGTCATTATGAGTATGTCAAAGAATATGACTCATTCGGGCATTCCTCATTTGTCAGAAAACGTATCAATGATAAAAACGACTAATTAAGCGAATTAACCGCAACAACAAGGATGTCGTCCTCTTTAAGCTTTAACTCCTCCGATGCTGCCAGCTTTTCTCCTTCACGGATGACCATTATGGGGATCATATCCGGGAGAAAGCCGATATCTTTTATCTTAAGGCCTGCAAGATCGCCATCTTTCCTGATCCTGGATGTGATATATTTAAGTCCGCTCTCTTCAAGAGGCTCCCCCATGACCTTCATTTCAGTATACTGTTCAACAAATCCTGCCGAGATAATACCTGTCGGTATGGCTACCATACCAACACCGAGAAACGAAATTATGATAGCCATTATCTTCCCGGCTACCGTGACCGGATATATATCCCCGTATCCGACCGTCAGCAGAGTGGAAACCGACCACCAGATACCCGAGAAGGCATTCCTGAACTGATCCGGCTGTGCCTCATGCTCCAGACTGTACATGCACAGCGAAGAGGCTGTCATCAGGATAAGTATCATACACATGGAAGATATCAGTTGGTTTTTCTTCTCCTTTAATACAGAGGTTATCACATTAAACGCATCATACTGGGCATTTATCTTAAACAGCCTGAATATCCTGATCACCCGGAACATCCTGAATGCAACGGCTCCTCCCGGAAATATAAAAGGCAGGAAATACGGAACTATCGTGAACAGATCTATCAGTCCGTACACCGAAAACACAAACCTGAAACGCGCCCTTGCCCTGTCCGCGATCTCAGGATACAGATAATCAGCCGTCATAAGCCTTAATATGTACTCGATGATAAAGATTATTATCGTAATAAGTTCCAGAGAATCAAACAGTACCGAATAAGCCTTAAGGCCGTCAAATGTCTGGGCCAGGGTTACGGCCAGATTTATTATGATAACGGCAACAATAAACCTGTCAAACATGGCGCTTGGCACATCATCCCTGTTCCCTATCTCTATAATATTGAAGATCCTTCTCCTGATATCCTCTTTATTTCCAGTCTTTTTCATATGTTCTTTCCGCCTTCTGTAATAAGGGGTACGCATGTAGTGTATGTCATCCGGTTTTCATTTTCTTTATACAGCAAAAAATACCCCTTATGAATTATAAGAGGTATTTTACCTGTTTTGCAACTGTTACAATATTAATCTGCCCTAAATCTGTACCCGACTCCCCAGATAGTCTCTATATATTTAGGATTTCCCGTATCCTCCTCTATTTTCTCGCGTATTTTTTTGATATGTACAGTCACCGTTGCATTGCCCCCGACAGATTCGAGATTCCATATATTTCTGAACAGTTCATCCTTTGAAAAAACACGATTGGGATTGCTTGCAAGAAACAAAAGAAGATCAAATTCCTTATTGGTAAACGGCTTCTCGATATTCTTAAGGAAGACACGTCTTGCGGTTTTGTCAATCTTAAGATCGCCCGACTCAATTATATCATTAACGCTTTTCCTGCTGCCGATAAGCCTCCGGTATCTCATGATATGCGCATTTACTCTTGCGACCAGTTCCGGGGGGCTGAATGGTTTCACAATGTAATCCTCGGCTCCGAGTGTAAGCGCCTTTACCTTATCTATATCATCATTTCTTTCAGTTACAAATACAACCGGAATATCCTTTACCTTCAGTATTTCACTGCATATCGTAAAACCATCTGCGCCGGGAAGTTCAATATCCGTGATAACAAGGGCTATTTCCTCATTTAATGCAATTTCGATTCCCTTAAGACCATCCTGCTCTATGATCACATTTAAACCCGCAAGTTCAAGGTAACCCTTCTCCTGCTCGGTAATTTTACTGTCATTATCAATGATCAAAACTTCGCTCAATTACTTCACCTCCGGTTATGATTACTATTATACTTATAATAATCAATGTGTTCTTATTATTTACAGAAAATCATTTGACTTACTGCCAATTTATACTACAATATAAGTACCAGCTAATAAAAATTTACACATGATGAAAGGAGATATCATATGAAATTCGTATGTCAGGTATGTGGTTATGTTTACGAAGGCGATGCGCCTCCGGCTGAATGTCCGGTATGTCACGTTGGTTCCGATAAGTTCAAGGCTGTTGAAGGTGAACTCACCCTTGCTGCCGAGCATGAATACGGTATTTATGCCAAGACCGTTAAGAACAACCCCGATATAACCGACGAAGACAAGAAGTACATTCTCGAGCAGTTAAAGAGCAATTTCACAGGTGAGTGTTCCGAGGTCGGAATGTATCTTTGCATGGCAAGGATCGCACACCGCGAAGGCTATCCTGAAATCGGCTTGTACTGGGAGAAGGCAGCTTACGAAGAAGCAGAACATGCTGCCAAATTCGCTGAACTCCTCGGTGAGGAGCTTGAGCCCAACATGAAGGCAACCACAAAGGATAACCTCAAATGGCGTGTGGACTGTGAATTCGGTGCAACCCAGGGTAAGACCGATCTCGCCAAGTGCGCTAAGAAGAACAATCTCGATGCCATCCATGATACAGTTCATGAAATGGCAAGAGACGAAGCCCGTCACGGTAAGGCTCTTAAGGGTCTTCTGGACAGATACTTTAAATAAAAGATCCATCAGATATCCGGGGTGCTTTAGCGCCCCGGGTTTTTCCTGTCTTTTCCGGTTCTTCACATTTCCGAATCATTTATTTCATCATCATGGAAGCAAGGGTTCTTTCCCCCCACGAGTATTGAGTCATGTATTCGCCCCTGAAGGCATTGACAGCAGCCGGATTACCGTTCAGGTATTCATAGTAATCGCAATCTATCTTAGCCGTATCAATACCGACCGCGCCGTATCTTCTTAACAGAATATCCCTGCACCTGTACTCGGAAAGTGTTTTATTAAGGTCACTCATAAGATTCTGCAGATATGAGCCATGATCGATGTTATCGTCATTCTCCCACAGAGCTTCCTGTATCTCACCGTTAGTACACATTGTCCTTCTGTCGATAAGATACGCTGCAAGCTCCTTGGTCTTCGAGTAATGGAATTCAACCGTTTTCTCATCAACATACATTTCAAATGTACCAAACGCCTTGACTCTCACCCTGTTCCTGCCCTTTACTTCCACCGGATTCCTGAGGTTTTCAAGCTCCTCGCTAACCTTTGATGCGGTTATGGGCTTAAGAAGATATCCACTCGATCTTATATCCATAAAAGCTGTCTCGATATAGTCACTGTATCCTGTTGTAAATATGATATTGATCTTAGGATTTACCGTACTCTTAAGTTCCTTGGCAAGTTCAATACCGTTCATTCCAGGCATTTCAATATCAAGAAAGACCACATCGGGTATCATTTCCCGGGCTATTAAAATAGCCTCTTTCGAGCTCGTGCAACACTTTACCTCGGCTTCCGGGACCACAGAATGTATTGTCCTTCCAAGTGTCTCAAGAGATAACTTTTCATTGTCAACTGCTATGATCTTCACTAAAATATCCTTACTTATCTATTGTTTTTTGGAATAATTATTGTTACTTCTGTTCCAGAATCCTTCTTAGAATCTATTAAGAGTTCACCGTTGCACAGTTTCTCAAGTCTGTACCTCGAATTATCAATTCCAAGCCCCATGTTCCTGTTTTCCGCTCTCTCATGATCCCTGTCCTTATACGGTATATCGGAAGGATCAAAACCAACACCTGTATCCTTTACCTTGATGACAAAGCTCTTATCATCTTCATAGGAGCTGATATAAACCGTTCCGCCGCCAACCTTTTTTTCAATGCCGTGTCTTACAGCATTCTCCACAAGAGTCTGAACGGTAAGAGGCGGTATCCTGCAATCCTGTGATCTGATGTCATATTCTATGCAAAGAGAGTCGGCAAACCTTAACTTTTCGATCGTCAGATAATTCCTTACATGCTCAAGCTCCTGTTTAAAGCTTATCAGTCCGTCAGCCGGGTTTTTCCTGAAATTACCTCTTAAATAATCCGCAAAGGTTGCTATTGCTTCCTTGGCTTTATCCACGGAAATATCACACAAAGAATAGATCGCATTAAGAGCATTGTATACAAAATGTGGACTTATCTGGCTCATCATAATATCCACCCTTGCTCTTTCCAGTTCCTTTTCCTGTTTCTGCATAAGGATTTCACGGTGAAACTGTATATAGGTCTGTATAAGCAGCAGAGAGACCGTCAGCATTACAGGCATGACAAATACGTGTACAAAGGTATTTTTCAGCAAGCCTCCCAATACCGGCATTATAACGAAGACCAACATTACCCTTTTTTCGTCAACCGAAAGGATCCTCCTCGCATCGTAAACCAGATACATAGCTGTCAGCATTACGACATATCCGTATATCATACCGACAAAACTGAGTATACGCGGAACATACACATCCTTACCATCAGCGGCATGCAGCAGATATCCGGATATACCCAATACGATCCACATAAGTCCGCTCACCGCGCTCAGCAGATCTACGATCCTGTGGGTCCACATGTACTGTTTATCCCATCTTTCCTCTATTATCATTTCAAGATAGTGAACAAATAATCCCAGTATCGTGAAATAACATGCATTGCCTATTCCCACGGCAATACCTGTGATCCTGGACAATGCAGGATCCATCCCTGTTCCGCGGTATTTAATATAAACAGCATTTCCAAAAGAAAGCAAAAACAGCATGACCACGTCAAATATACCCATCAGCCTGATGATGGATGACGAACGTCTCCTGCTGCCCTTCCCGTAAAGCTTATTTACCGGTAACATAATGAGTACCGGAATAGCCATAAAAAAATCAAGATATACGTTAATCTCAGACATACTGATCCATTAATCCCCAAAAGAGCCTCAAAGCTCACCTCATAAACTGATTAAATTATAACACACGAACTGTCACTGAAATGTCACCAATCCCTCTCACAGGCAATAAGATAAAAACATTTCTCTTTTATCCTGTTTATGATATGATGTAACTATTCAGAGCCATGCACATAAAATACGGATCATGTTTACATGAAAGCCGGATTTTATGTATATGGCGAATGTGGTTCTGAATAGTTACAATATATTCAGGGAGTTTCATATAAATGAGCAAAAAGATCATACTGACAGGCGGCGGAACGGCAGGACATGTTACGCCCAATATCGCACTCATACCTGAACTTAAGAAGATGGGATATGATATCAGATACATCGGATCATATGACGGGATCGAGAAATCCCTTATGGAGGATATCGGTATACCGTATCACGGTATCGCTTCAGGTAAGCTCAGGAGATACTTCTCATTAAAGAATTTTTCAGATCCGTTCAGGGTACTGAAGGGATTTTTCGAAGCCAACAGGCTTATACGGGAAATAAAGCCCGATATCATCTTTTCAAAGGGAGGTTTTGTCGCAGTTCCCGTTGTTATAGCAGCCGGAAGGAATCATGTTCCGGCAATAATACACGAATCCGATATGACTCCGGGACTTGCCAACAGGCTTTGTTTCAGATCCGCACGGAAAATATGCTGCAACTTCCCCGAAACAATGAAGCTGCTTCCCGCGGATAAGGCTGTTCTTTCAGGATCCCCGATAAGAGAGGAGCTTCTTAAGGGTGATGCTGATGCAGCGAGGGAATTTACAGGGTTTAAGGATGTTAAGCCGGTTATCATGGTAATGGGAGGAAGCCTCGGAGCCGCCAATGTCAACAAAGCGATACGTTCCATCCTTCCGAAGCTTCTTAACAGATACAATGTCATCCACCTGACCGGAAAGGGCAAAGGCGATGACTCACTGAACGATACACAGGGTTACAGGCAGTATGAATATATAAAGGATGAGCTTAAGGATCTGTTCGCCCTTGCCGATATAGTGATATCAAGGGCCGGAGCCAACGCAATATGCGAACTGCTGGCACTTAAAAAGCCCAACCTCCTTATACCCCTGCCGTCAGCGAGCAGCCGCGGAGATCAGCTTCTGAACGCACAGTCGTTTAAGAAACAGGGGTATTCCATGGTTCTTACGGAGGATGAGCTTACGGATGATATTCTTCTGAAGATGATAGATGAGCTGTACGAAAACCGCAGCCGGTATATCAGATCAATGGAAGAAAGCAGCCAGAACAATGCAATAGAAACAATAACTTCACTTATAAATTCATTCAGTCAAAAACAGGGAGCATCATTATGATGCTCCCCATTACTGTCTGTCTTATATTTTCTTTTATATTTTCGATCCTGCCGGTCATTCCGGGTTGATAACTCTTACTTGATAACCGTGAGATTCTCTCTGTCTGCAAACAGGGCAACAAAGATAAGGAATATGATACCCTGTATCAACTGCATCGTCTGTGTGGTAAGTCCCATCATGATCAGTCCGTTGTTAAGAACTATATACAGCAATGAACCTACGATAACATTCTCGAACTTGACCTTGGCACCACCCGAAATAGGCATGCCGCCAAGTACCAGTGCTATAAGTATCTGAGTCTCAAGCTGATTACCTACATTGGCTGTTGCCGAGCCGTTCTTTACTATGTTTACGAAAGCGGCAAGGCCTGTGATGGCGCCTGCAAGCATATAGATGAGGAACTTCATCCTGTCAGTCCGAACACCTGCGAATTTGACAGCCTTTTCACCTGCACCTATAGCCTTAAGGTTTATACCGAACTTGGTGTAGCGGAAAGCCACAAAGCTTATTATCAGCACAACCAGAGTGAGTCCCAGCTTAACCGGTGTGGTATCGTAATCATACACCTTCATACTGGCAGCAACCGGCGAATTGGACGCCATGTACTTGATAAATCCTCTGAAAAGGAACATCGTACATATTGTAACAACGAATGATTTGATCTTCCTGTTAACATAGAAGAAACCGTTAAACGCTCCTATCAAAGCACCTGCCACTACACCGCCGATTACTGCAAGCAGCATATTTACACCTGACAGCTTGCAGACAACTATGGAAGCTATTCCCAGAATAGAACCCTGGGAGAAATCAAGTCCGCCCATAGACATTATGAAGAATACTCCCGTTGCCGAAATAAGAACAACATAAATCTGATTCAGGATAAGCTTACGGCTGTTCCACATACTGCCCTTGGTCAGTATATTGAATATGAAACACACAGCTATCAGGCCGATGATGGGGAGTGATGCGCGGAGCATGTTACTACCGATCAGTTTCTTAAAAAAATTAGGTTTGTACTGGTTTGTTTCCTGATTTTCCATTTCGTTCCTCCTTATACCATCTTAGCGATGAGGCTGTTCTCATTCAGATCTTTTTCACGACTGAGCTCGCCGCTGATCATTCCGTCCTTCATGATAATGATCCTGTCACACATTCCGATCAGTTCCATAAGCTCTTCCGAAATCATTATGATCGACTTGCCTGCCTTACGCATACTGTCCATAAGCTGGTATATGTCCTGCTTGACACCTATATCAATTCCTCGTGTCGGACTGTCAAGAAGCAGTATATCCGAATCCTTGCCTATCCAGCGGGCAAGAACAACCTTCTGTTTATTACCGCCCGACAGAGCGGATACGAACTGCTCCACGCCCTGCATCTTGGTTGACATCTTCTTAGCATAAGTAGCTGCAAATTCATTAAGTTTCTTATCGCTTAACAGATGTGCCTTATTGGCAAGATCGTCCAAAGACGGAAGGCAGATATTGTCTCTGATACTCTGGTTCATTACAAGGGATTCATTATCCCTGTCCTTGGATGTATATGCTATGCTGTGTGATATTGCAGTAGGTATATCGTTGATCTCTGTTCCGTCCGCAAGGGTTACCGATCCTTCCCTGTCGAAGGAAGCTCCGAAGCAGGCCTTTCCGATCTCATGCATTCCCGACTCCGACAAACCTCCGAAACCGAGAATCTCTCCCTTATGAAGCTCGAAGCTCACATCCTTGATAAGTCCCGGAACGGTAACATTCTTTACCTTCATAACAACTTCATCCGAGATCTTCTCACCGTAGTCAGCACGATAATACCCTCCTGTGATATCCCTGCCGACCATCAGCTTCTTCAGACCGTCTTCGTCTATCTCCGAGCTGTTTACCGTATCTATATAGTCGCCATCCCTTAGGATCGTGATGGAGTCTGACATTTCAAGCACTTCCGGAAGATCGTGGGAAATGAATATAACCGTATTTCCTTCATCCCTTACCTTCTTCATCTGCTTATACAGCTCATCTCTTCCCTCTCTGGAAAGAGCGGTCGTTGTCTCGTCAATAACAAGGATCTTCGGTTTGAAATAAGTAGCCTTGACTATCTCAACAAGCTTCCTGTCCTCGAAATTGTAATTCTCGATCATATTCGAGGGTTTAATACGGTCAAACCCATATTCCTTAAGAAGCTCTCCCGCCTTACGGTTCATTGCCGCGGTGTTTTTAATCCCGTACCTGACAAAGTTCTCTTCATGTCCAAGGAATATATTCTCTGCAACCGTCAGTCCATCCAATGTACCAAGCTCCTGAACAATAATGGATATTCCCTCATTGTTGGCTTCAACCTGATTGGTGGGATGAACCTCCTTACCATCCAGTATGAACGTTCCATTATCCTTCTGATATATTCCTGCCAGTGAATTGGTAAGGGTAGACTTGCCTGAACCGTTCTCTCCGATCAGCGCACGTATCTCGCCTTTATTTATTTTAAATGAAACATCCTTAAGCGCTCTCGTAATACCGAAATTCTTACTGACATTCTTTACTTCCAATCTTACGTCATTCATGATAGTCCTCCTCCTTACTTTACAATTTCGCCCTTGGCGACTTTGGTTGTAAGAGTTACGATGATAAGAAGGGCAAATCCGGTGATAACATCCTGGATCGCAGTAGGTGCTCCGAGAGCGATAAATCCGAAGAAAATGATGTTGATCACAAACTCGCCGAGTATGATCGCCGGAAGCGGCATACCGTATTTCTTAAATGCCAGACCAAAGAAACAACCCATGGTGGGCACAAAATTCCGGCTCATTGACGCCATACCCGTTACCGCTACCATCGAAGAACCGTAGCTTATGGTAAGGACTGCCATTATTCCGAGAAAAGCACCACTTATTATAAAAGCCAATACCTTGTATTTATTGACATTAATACCCATATTCTTTGCAACAAACTCATTGCTTCCTATTGCATAGGTATATGTACCTATCCTTGTATAATTCAGTAACAGATATGCTATTGCAAAAGCTATGGCTGCCAGGATTATATTGCCGGGCATCTGTCCGAAGGCCCTGAGGTTTGAAGGAAGCGTCTGCTCCACTCCGCCTGCAATATAGTTGGCAAGAGATTCATAGATAAGTGCAAGACCTGTCGTAACTATCATTGACGGGATACGCAGCTTAACATAGAAAACTCCGTTGAGCAAACCTACCAGAGCACCGGTCAGGATCGCTCCGACTACAAGTCCGAAATAGCTCAGCCCGAAACGGTTTGCGAAAACACATCCTACGATCGCTGACAGCATGATGTTTGCACCTATGGAAAAGTCAAACATTCCCATAACCATGACAAAATAGAATCCGACTGCACCTACCGCTGCTAACAGTGATGCTTCAAAATAACTCATCATGTTTTTGGCTGAGCCGAAATTGTTCGGGGTTATTATCTTAAATATACCCCATGAAATTGCGACCAGAAGAAAAAGAAGCAGATAACCCATGACCTGGCCCGACATCTTTTTCCCGGTTGATTTATTTAATTCATTCATACCGTCACCTCTCAGACATTACTATACGGTTTTATGGCAAAAATAGGGCCGGTACCGTTATACAATACCGGCCCTCGTACTATTTATTATTTACCGGATCTGGCTGCTGCATCTTCTATTGAAAGAGCTGCTGCCTTAGCCTTAAGACCTTCCATGTCAAGCTTGGACATCTCAACAAGCTCTTCATCTGTATAAGGAAGCTGATCTACGAAGTACTTCTCATAATCCTTGTAATCATCAGGTGAAGCAACATAGAGGTAAGGGAACTTGATATCTTCGAACTTGCCGCCGAAGCCGCTGTAATTACCCTTAACTGCATTGTATACTGCCATGAAAGCAAAGAGAGGATCGCAGTAATGTCCACCGGACTCGCCTGCCATTGAACCGTTCTCAAGTCTCTCACCAAGGTCAGGTAAGAAGTCTGTTGAAACGATGTCGATATCATTTGTCTTGCCTGCACGCTCAACTGCTGCGATAGCACCCTGAAGAGGATCGCCGCCGCCACCTGCGGGGATAAGAGCATCAAGATCGGGATTTGCACTCATAAGAGCTTCTGCTGCCTTTGAACCACCTTCTGAAGATGTTCCTGCATACTGAGGCTCCGAAAGAGTAGCCTGATCGTCAGGGTTCGCTGCGTTCCACTTCTCAACGCCTGCCTTGTAACCTTCCCATCTTCCAAGCCATGTAGCATCACCCTGCTCCCAGCCTATAAGACCGATGTTTCTGTCGCCCTTCTCAAGAAGGATGTTAACAAGCTTCTCGCCGTTCTCAGGCTCATTCTCATGAACTGCGCCTACATAATACTCTGAATCTACTGCTGCTTTGTAGATATCTGCACTTGTTTCCTGATTGATGATACGGAAGAACTGTGCAAGATATACGCCGTTGTCATTACATGTCTTGATAGCTGATGCCATCTCTGTATCTGATGAGTTACAGATTATGATACCCTGACATCCTGCTGCGCAGAGCTGCTCAACAGATGCGGTAACCTTCTCTGATACGTGTCCCTGGTCAACATACTGAACCTGAACTCCGAGTGCCTTGGCAGCTTCGTCAATGATCATCTTACACTGTGATCCGAGAACGTCTGTTGAACTCCAGATCGAAACACCGATCTTGATATCGCCGTCTGCTGCAGGTGCCGCATCTGCTGCGGGAGCTGCGTCTGCTGCCGGTGCCGCATCTGCTGCGGGAGCCGCATCTGCTGCCGGAGCTGCCGGAGCTGCCGGTGCTGCGCCACAGCCGGCAAGTGTTGAACCGATCATTGCTGCACTAAGTAACAAGCCTAACAATCTCTTTTTCATAAGTCGTTATACCTCCTATAACATTCAATCTGACTCTCCGGTATGAACCCGTCGGCCCATCATTACCGGAATACAATTTGTTGGTCAAAATGTGTTAGAGTACTCTTGACGATTAACATAGTACAGCTATTATTACCAAAATCACATGTAATATTTTTTTCATTTTGGTAATATTTTCTCTTTATGCAATTTCGTCATACTTTTGCGGAGGCGTTTTGTACAAAAGGCAAAAACTGTCATATCTCCCTTCGGTATTTGCTCGGGGAAATTCCCTCTACCTTTTTGAACACCTTGGTAAAATAGAAATAATCATTATAGCCCACGATCTCGGCTATCTCCTGAATGGATATGCTGTCATCCATGAGAAGCTCCTTGGCACGCTGTATACGGAGGGATGCAACGTAATCCGAGAAATTCATATCAAGGCAGTCCTTTATCAACTTGCTCATATGTCCCGTGCTTACGTTGTATTTTTCCGCAAGGGATGTAAGGGAGATATCCTCTGTATAATGCTCTCTGATATCGGCGATCACATTATCGATCATACGGTCCGGGGAAGGCATCTCTATTCTTTCTTCCTCACCCCCGTCTCCCATTTCCTTTGCTATTGCCGTCATAACCCTTGCAAGATCTTCTTCCTTTATCGGTTTAAGAAGATAATCATACGCATGAAAATGTATTGCTTCCTGCGCGTATGTAAACTCGGCGAATCCCGTTATGATAACCACCCGCGATTCCGGAGACACCTTGGGGATCTCCTTAAGCAGATTAAGTCCCGACAGTCCGGGCATCCTGATATCGGCAAACACAACATCCGGTTTAAACATACCGATCTCTTCCCTGGCAGTCAGACCGTTATTGGCCGTACCCACCACCCATGAATCGATATCTATCCGCTCAAGCAGCTTTCTTAATCCGAGTGTTACCCACACTTCATCGTCCGCAATATATACATTCAGCATTTCGAACCCCTTTCCGTCGAAACCAGGGATCTGCTCCCTACGACTCTATTATATGATCGGGCACAGACAAACGTATGACCGTTCCCTTATCTACCACACTGTTCACTTCAAAGGTATATTCATCACCGTAAAAAAGCCTTAAGCGCTGAAGAATATTGGATAATCCTATACCTCCCTCATCACCGGGAGATACAGCTTTGTTTCTTAATTTCTCAAGAGTCTCCTCATCCATTCCGCAGCCGTCATCTTCCACAACTATATCAACCTTGTTATTGTCACTGTTCCTTCCTATGCGGACCTTAACAAATCCCGGCTCCATCTTTCGCTCAAGCCCGTGAAAAACCGAATTCTCTACAAGCGGCTGCAGGAAAAATCTGATCATCGGAAGATCGAGAACTTCCTCTTCAACATTCGTGGATATACTGATCTTGCCCACGAAACGATAATCTATTATTCTGGCATACTTAGTGATATAGGAAACCTCATCCCTCACCGTTACGATATTACTGGCCTTTACCGCATATCTGAAAATATCCGAAAGAGCCATGGCCATCTCCGCTATATCATCCTGATCGTTAATAAGAGCCATATCCCTCATGCAGGAAAGAGTATTGTACAAAAAATGCGGATTTATCTGATTTCGGTAAGCCAGTATTTCCATCTTCTGTTGGGCAAGCTCCGTCTCGTACAGACGTATCTTGCCATCCCTGATCTCACCTATCATCCTCTGATTCTCATCAAGCATATGATCGAGCTTGGCCGCCACAGTTCCGATCTCATCGGTTCTGTTGAAATTCAGCCTGCGATCCGGATGTTCGATCGAACTGTCAATGAACCTGTCTATGGCATGTATAGGTCTGGCCAACTGATAATATGAGAAGACAATGATCACCGAAAGCAGTATAAATATCAGGGCGAAGGCAAATACAACGAGCCTTCGTATGGCACTGCTTCCCGAAGTGTTGCCATCCACGGGCAGAGCTACCGAGATACGTATTCCGTTCTGCCAGTTTCCCTCTCTGTAAATATAGTCCCTGTCATATTTAAGCTCCTCCATGTCGACCTCAGGCGACATGCCCGCAAACGTATTGGTGGAAAGATGCAGCTTGTTGGAATCACTGATAAGCATGGCTGCTTTATTGCCGTTAAGAATATTGTGAAGTGTACCGTCTATCTTCCATGGCTGTAAGATAAACACACACATACCCATCTGTCCGGAATCACCGTTAACCGTATCATAGATAGGATAATAGAAGCCGTAATAGTAATTATCGTCGTCCGGGTAATAGATATCCGCGTTCATATCTTCTTCTTTTCGAAGATATGTCTGTTCCTTCGGCAGATCAACCGGTCTTCCGAGGGTTATTACGGGATTAAGATCATTGTCGAGTAAAACCGCCGATTCGATCTCACGGTTTTTGAGAGCAATACGGGTATAAACAGAAGATATCCGTGCTTCCATGACATCGTCCATTTCGTTAATGCGGGCATCTACCGTAAGGAAACGGCACAGGGTCTCTGCATTGTATTTAAGATTATCCTCGTATGAAGCCAGCGCGTTATCCGCCTGTTTCAACAGACTGTCCGCCAGAGCCTCGGCATAGCTGTGCGTAGTATCTCTTACATAACGGTACGAAATAAACAGCGTGACCGAAAGCACAAAAAAAATGGCAAGAATAATGTATACAAATTGCAGAAGCAGACTGTTGTGTATCTTCTGGATCATATTCCGACTTCCTTAAATAAATGGTAAATAAACCCTTCAACTTTACATACCTGTTATTGTAACACAAAAGCAGACCCGTTTCACCTGCCTAAAGTATGTAACACAACCCGTTAACGTTTGCCGTATTAATGATTTATTACTGAAACCGTGGTATAATTACTTACCCGGTTCCCGATACTATTTCTGCAGAAATCAAGGAGAATAACCATGAATCTGAATTCCAAAAAAGCTTTCATCCTGAATATGATCACAACATTAATATGGCTTGCTGCCGGAATTGCTTCTGTGATCCTTCACGGAAAATACATTGAAATATGTTTCATTGCCTGTATACTCTTCGGATATCTTGCCGTAGATTCCTATAAAAAATGGAAAACCGAAGACAACAATACCGAAAAAAAACCATGAGGTAAGTCAGGAACCGTCACCACTCATTGCATCGATAATAGTTACGATAATCTTAAGAATATGAGCAACATCACTATAGCGAAGCCCGCGACAAACGCCATGGTCCCCTTGTCGTTGTCTTTATGGGAAGCAATATGCGGAATCTCTTCAATCGTAGTATAGATCAGTGCTCCGCCTGCTACTGCCATTATATACGGAAGTGAACCGGGAAACAGAACAATTATCACGACAGTAACTGCACCAAGAATCGGAATGGGAACACCCGATACCACTCCCATAAAGAATGCCTTACCCTCTCCGGTACCTTGTTCTCTTATCGGAAATGACACGTAGATCGCCTCCGGAATATTTTGAAATGCGATCGCCATTGCCAGAACCACCGCTACCGATGAAGATATCCACTCTGTCTTCATAAAATTGGCCGCATAGATAGAACCGAGGGCAATACCTTCCGGAATATGATGGATCACTTCCGTCAGCATTACCTTTATTTCGGGATTCAGTCTGCTTTTGGGACCTTCGGTTATTTCGGAATAGACATGTGTATGCGGGACGATCCTATCCAATATGACCTGAAGTATCACTCCCGCAATGAAGCATATCGTCACCGGGATGATACCGTTTTCATTTTCTTTATTAAGTCCGTCTATAGACGGCTCAATCATTCCCCAGACAGCAATTGATAACATGATACCCGAGCCGCTTCCGACCAGTATCATACGAATTTCATCGGAAATGCGGTTCTTTTTTGTATATATGAGCGCCGAGCCGAGAAGTGTTCCGATAAGAGGTATGAGCATCCCGAATATCGTCTCGTTATCGGACAGGGTCTGCGACCTGTCAAGATAGGTTATCAATGAACGAAAACCTATAAATATCAGTATCGTTCCTCCCATGATCTCGGCCCCGGACTTATATCGATCGCCGAAAACAGCGCCTATTTTAACACCTGCCGTGGAGATCATAAAAGTGATGGATCCTATAATGATCACCGCCAGAACAACATTTATCAGAGATCCGGCTCCCAACACTTTAACGGGTACTGCAACAAAGGTGATGCCGACGGCCAGCGCATCGATACTGGTAGCCACCGCCATAATGAACATTGTCTTTATATCAAAACCCGGTGTTACCTCTTCATCCGGCGAAAGTGCTTCTCTTATCATGTTGCCTCCGATAAGCGAAAGCAGTCCGAAAGCAACCCATGGAGCTATCATTGTTATATAATTCTCAAAACCGGATCCGATCATGTATCCGGCAAACGGCATGATCGCCTGAAATGCCCCAAACCAAATTCCGCATGCAAGATATTCGTTTTTTCTGACCTTCCCGGCTGCAAGTCCTTTACATACAGACACGGCAAAGGCATCCATTGCAAGACCTGTCGCCAATAACAGTATTTCAAATAATCCCAACTATGATCCCCCTTTCAATCATGTTTGCGAAACAGAATGTTCTTTTCTCTGTCAACACAGATAATATTACCACAATCACCGGGCGCTGCATACACTTCCCTGCCCCTGAAAATCTGTCATTTTCGATGAATTCCCTTGCGATGTTTATGATGCAACTATGGCTATGTATGAAATACTGAAGGCAGGAGGCCTCACCGGCGGTTTCAATTTCGATTCCAAGAACCGGCGTCCCAGCTACACCTACGAAGATATGTTCCATGCATTTATTCTGGGAATGGACACCTTTGCACTGGGTCTTATCAAGGCTGCAAAGATCATTGAAGACGGCAGGATCGATTCATTTGTCAAGGAAAGATACTCAAGCTACGATGAAGGTATAGGTAAGAAGATCCGTGAAGGCAGCACGAACCTTGAAGAACTTGCAAAATATGCATCTGATCTGAAAGCTCCCGCTCTTCCGGGATCTGGCAGGCAGGAATATCTTGAAGGTATAGTAAACAACATACTCTTTGAGTGATATAATGTGTCAACCACGGCATCGGTCGTGTTGAACAGATCATGTAAAGCTCCCGAAGATATAGTTTCGGGAGCTTTTATGTTGACGATCCAACTCGATTAGCATATGCTAACCGGAATAATAACACCATTTGATCATAATGTCAATACCGCTAAACAGGCTTTCTGGCAACACAATGCAGCCTGAAGAATCCCCTCTTTTCGCCGATCTCCAGTTTAAGGCCGG
>CAMORO010000017.1 GCA_946623875.1 uncultured Lachnospiraceae bacterium
AGCAGATCAAGGCTTTCGCCCTCGATATCATACAGCCTGCGGATAAATCCTTCCTCGAACACTTCTCCTGGTGTTCCCTGCCTCAGTATCCGTCCTTCTCCCATCGCAACAACATGATCCGAAATCTTCATCGCTATATCCAGCTCGTGCAGTGACATAATGACCGCTATGCCTCTGTCTTCAACCAGCTTCTTTATCCGTGTAAGTATGTCAAGCTTATACTTAATATCAAGATAAGACGTAGGTTCATCAAGTATGAGTACATCCGGTTCCTGACATATGGCCCTTGCAAGCATCACCCGTTGCTTCTGTCCGTCACTTATACTCATGAACTGCCGGTCACGTAAATCCTGCGTTCCCGTCATTGTTATTGTATCTTCAACGATACGTTTATCTTCATCGGACAATATACCGAGCATACCTGTATACGGATATCGTCCCATACTTATCACCTCAAGACAGGTCATAAGCTCCGGTCTCACTGCCGATGTCATCACCATGGACATATGTCTTGCAACCTTAACGCCATCAATTCTGCCCATGTCTTTACCGTCAAGGAAGATCACCCCTCCTCTCTTCTTAAGCTGTCCGGTAACAGTCTTAAGCAGAGTCGATTTACCGCAGCCGTTCGGACCTATAAGAGTCACGATCCTGCCCGGAACGGCTTCGATACAGATATTGCCGACAATATCCCTGTCATATCCGATTGTAAGATTATCTGTTTTAAGATTCATTTTTACCCTTAGGATTTATTACAAAATGTAGTAGCAATTCAGAACAGCACATGAATTTTAAATATGATGCGTCATGCTTGCATGTTTGCAGCATCTTACTTCACTCCGGTTTATTGCTCCACTTTATTCTTACGTTTCAGCAGAATGGAAATAACGACCGGAACAAGAAGAACAGCCGTTACCGAACTGATACTTACCTCTGTCGGTGCAAAGATCATCCTTGCCAGAAGATCACATATCAGAGTTATAAGGGCGCCGGTAAGAAAGCATCCCGGGATCATTACAGCCGGTGATGTTGACTTAAGCATATTCTTGACAAGATGCGGAACAGCTATACCCACAAAGGATATGGGGCCTGCGTAGGCTGTTACGGTCGCTGCCAGTATGCTGGACAGAAGGATTAGCATTACCCTGAGCAGAGTGATATTGACTCCCATATTCCTTGCATAGGCTTCGCCCAGTCTGTACGCTCCTATCGGCTTCTGCATAAGCCATACGACGGCCAGACAGGCAAATACTATCGCCGCCATTACCCCGATATCTCCTCTGCTCATACCCGACAGGCTTCCCATTGACCAGTTGTGAAGATTAACAATATTGGAATCGTCGGCAAAGGTCACCACAAGATCTGTCACCGCCGAGCATATGTAACCGGTAAGTATACCACAGACTATCAGCGTACTCATATCACGTATTTTTATCGATACCAAAAGTACAAAACCCATGGCGATCATCGCTCCGACAAAGGCAGCCACGACAAGACCCGCCGACCCGATCTTCATCCCCCTGCTCAGTAAAAAGATCATGGTAAGCGCAACCGTAAGCTTGGCTCCCGACGAGATTCCGAGTACAAAGGGACCTGCTATCGGATTGCCGAAAAAGGTCTGCAGAAGGTAGCCCGACAGGGCCAGCGCTCCGCCAAGCAGCACTGCGGAAGCCACCCGGGGCAGCCGGATATTGTATATTATATTGTAAGTCATTACACTGCTGTCCGTCCCGCCGAACATTTCCATGATATCGGCAAGCGTTATCCTGACACTCCCGGCCAGTATGCTGACAACTGTCATCACAACGATAAGTACAGACAAACAGGTAAATGTGATCGTATTTCTCTTTCCTGTCATAATTCCGGCTCCCATTTTAGTCCGGGTAAGCCCTAAGAAAGGTACCCGGCTCATTCAAGCTTCGTAAGATAGATCATATCCCGTTTTTCTCCGGTAAGTACGGCATTAAGATCCATAATAAAGTCACCCATGCCGGTTATTTCCTGAAAGAGTGCCGGTTCCGTGCAATACACCTGTCCCTCCTTCACGGCCTTGAAATCCCCAAACAGATCGCTTTTATTTATAAGCTCATCTACAGAATGGATTTCACCCTCGATCGTGCTGTTGTATATAAGTATATCAGCATCCAGCGCAGATGCATAGAAATCCTCCATCTGTATGTTCATGGTTGACAGTGCATTCGAACTTCCGCCTGTATCATCCTTCTTAACTGTGGAGCCATCTGTCACGGCTGATCCGCCATCCTTTGCAGACTTGTCTTCCATAGTCCCCACATATTCTCCACCTGCCATTCCGATCATTGTGGAGATATAATCACCATTCTTACGTACAGTGACCATGCCGTTGGTTGTTATATGGAAAAAAGCAACACTCTTCCCCGTACCTTCCTTATGTATCACCGGTTCCAGAAGATCAATCTGCTTATTGTAGTATTCCCCGGCTTCCTTCTCTTTACCGTACAATAAACCGTATAATTTGATCCATTCAAGCCTTCCGAGCGGACTTGATTCGTAACTTGAGGTCTCAACAAGGACCGGGATTCCCAGTTCCTCCAGCTTCTCCTTGACCTCGGGATTGTGATAGATCATTGTATTTTCGATGGCAAGGTCACAGCCTCCGCTAAGGATAAGCTCGTAATCGGGAGCCCGGTACTTACCCGCATAAAGGATCCTTCCTTCCTTCATTGCGGCGGCCGCCTCGTCAACATACCAGTCATCGGCCCTTGTACCTGAAAACAGAATGTTGTCCAAACCTCCGCATTTGCATACAAGATCCATTGCAGCGCTGGAAACAAGATATGTTCTTTTCGGAGGCTGACCGATCACTGTTATATCGTCAGGAATTCCTTCAGGTGTGTCTCCGCCTTCGGGAACCAGGAGATAATCGCCTGAACCGGCTATGCTTATAAGTGCGTAATCACCATAGTATGAAACAGCATACTGAGTTGCATGCTTAAGTTCCATATCTCCGGTCTTAATAAGAGTTCCGAGCTGCTCCGGAGAACGTTTCCCTGTATCAACAATTGCATCATCACCTGAAGCATCACCCGGTTCATTCACCGTTTCTTCCGAATACAATGAGGAACCTTCATCCGGTTCACCCCAGTATATTGTATATTCAATCTCGTGAGGCGTACTCATGGCAACCGTATCGCCTGTCACCTCGAGCGGTTCGTCAAGCGTATCAACCGGTATTGTGAAGGTTGACCTGCCCCCGGGATTTTCGTTGTCGTACTTTATTCCGTCTACGAGCATATAATCATAGTTTTCGCTTGTCCAGATGAAGGTTGCCGTCATCCTGCCGTCTTTTTTTTCAATACTCACAGGTGATATGATATGTGCCTTCCCGGAACCGCCGTCCATAGTTATGTCAACCTCAAAGCGACTGTCTTGTGCTGTCGTTTCCGAAGCGGCAGTCTCTTCATCAACAGTTCTGTTATCCGATGACACAGTTGAATCGACTTCATTCCGATGCAAAGCAACCTCCTGCGAAACGCAGGAGGTTGTAAACATCATGAACGTTATCAGAAATACATATATTGTAGATTTTATGTAAACTAATTTCCTATTCATACATTTTTCATTCTTTCAATGTTTTTATGCAGTCCGGTTCATCCTTGGACAAGTCACGGAAAACCGCCATGGCTTATTCAGCCTCCGGTGATGCCACAACTACCTTATGATCGTACCATTTCCCCTTTTTACCTACAAGTGCAAGATCGAATTCCTTGTCAAGGTAAGGTACGGGAACATCAAAACCGTTAACCACGTCGGTTGTTCCATCGTCATATTCAATGGTATCCTCTGTGGGCTCAAGCAGCTTGGCACCGTCCTTCTGTGCATCCTCGGCCGTACCCGGGAAAAGATTTAATATACCGTCTGAAGCAAGGCTTACATGAATAGTCATCTTTCCGTCTTTAACTGTGAGCTCGCCCATGTCATCAAGAGCTTCGTTAACATGGAACATGGAGTTGTCTGTTGTGAACTTAGCTGCGTAAGTTCCGTCGGGGATTGGAGCTTCTGCTGTTTCCGCATCCTCCTCATCTGCTTCGGTATCTGCCGGCTCTTCTGCTTCTAATGCTTCCTCTGTATCCGTTTCTTCATCTTCCTTGGCTTCAGCATCCTCCGGTGCTTCTTCAGCTTCAAGCGGCTCTGAGTCAAATGCTGCAGCAGTGTGGGCTACATACAGTTCCTCAACATCCTCTATACGTCCAAGACCTGCAATCTGACAATCCACTGACTCGAATTTACCTGAAGCCGTAAACATACTCTTCCATGAATCCTCGTCTTCGCCTGCCATATCGTTATTAGCATGATCTCCTGCTACCACCATGAGCGGACGGAGTATAACCTTTGAATACCCTGCCTCTGCAACCTTGTCGATCACCACATCGCAGGCAGTATCCTCCGGCTCACCCTCTACCGTTCCGATAAATACGTTCTCATAACCGAGTTCTTCCATCTGTGTCTGCATCTGATCGTAGGTAACGTTAGCTGTATGAGAGGTACCATGTCCCATCAGTACGAATGCGAAACCATCTTCAGCAGCGGCAGCTGCATCCTCATAGTCTGCCTCATTTGCCGCCTCCAGAACTACTGCTTCGGCAACAGCCTTCTTATCATCATTTATTATAGTTGCGTCCTTACCTACCTCACCCAGAAGGGGTTCGGCTACTTTAACAGATTCGAAATTCGATGCATACTCCTTAAGTGCTTCGACCATTTCGTCGTATTCGTATCCATGCATAAGATGAGTGGGCTGAACTACTAGATTCTTTACACCGTTATCCACTGCACGGTCAAGAGCCTGTTTCATGTTATCTATCTTCTCGCCATCGCGGGCCAGAATATGATTGATTATTATCTGTGCAGTAAATGCACGTCTTACGGACCAGTCCGGATTGGCCTCTGCTATTGCCTTCTCGACGCCGCCGATATCCTCTGTCCTGCTGTCGTTGAATGAAGTACCGAAGCTTACAACAAGTATCTCATTTTCTCCGATTTCGTCCTGATTGAGCGGATCGTCCTTGGAAGCATCTCCGGTATCACGGCCGAAGTAATCGGGATCAGCATTCTCACCTTCGACAAGCTCCTTCTGCTCATCCGTAAGGGCATCCCATGCTTCTCTGGCTTCAGCACACCGGGCATCTGTATCCTCAGTCCATTCCTGTACATAGATAGCATCGATCAGATCCGCCACATGATCAGCAGCCTCCTGATCAGACACCTCTTCTTCAGTAACCTCTTCAGTTACCTCCTCATCTGCGCCGCTGTCATTAATGTTCACATTGACATTACCGCAGCCTGCCATAACAGCTGCTGACATTGCAGCAAACAGAATGGCACTTACAAGTTTCTTTTTCATAATACTTCCTCCTCTTATAAGATATTAATATAACTATTCAGAACCCCACATCCGGCTCCTGATAGTTACAAAAAAACCATCCCGCTGTGCGAAATGGTCATTTTTACATACATTTACGGGCCATCATAAATGACCCTCACGCAGTACGACCAATTACTCGTGGTCCGGATTACTCCCGTACCTGTAAACGGCAGGTCTCCTGGCTCATACATCAGCACGTACGGTCTGCCTTCCCGGTTTCCCAGTGACCCCTTAAAAGCATAACATCCATAATCTGCCAAGGGACGACACATACGCTCCGTAAATACAGTGACGAGTTCGCACAGGCCTTGCACCTGTTTCCCTTTTAACCCATGATAAACGATCACGGGCACCGTCTACATTCGATATATACAACTTCAAAGCATCGGCTTCCAAATCTTCCGATGATTTAGTCTACACCTCCCACTTATGTCTGTCAAGGTCAGCAACGCAGTGAGCCGTTTATCCCTCTTTTATTTTATAGTCATCACGTATCTGTTTGAGCCTGTTCTCTATCAGTATTTCAAGTTCGCGCGAGGATATGATAAGACAGTTATTGCCTCTTGCGATCACCTGGATCATATTATCCGAAGTGGCAACCGTTATATCGTATTTCCTTCCGTTTTCGGCGCTGAAACGTTCTATATACCGGTCTGCGGTCTGATCCTGTGCGGTGTAGACAACCTTAAGGTTCCCGGTCTCCTGCTCCGAAACACTTCTGTCATGGACCCTGTAAGCGTCAAATACAAGTATTATCTTTTCATCCGTCGCTCCCTGATAGTTAGACATTATGTCAACCAATCTGTCTCTCGCTCCGTCTATATTAATATCGGCAAGTGATTTTAATTCTTCCCACGCATGTATGACATTGTATCCGTCAACTATAAGATATTTCTGTTTGCGCTCTACGGGTTTATATTTGAAATCCTTATACGGATCTTCATTCTTGCCGTCCTTAATATGCGAAATTCCCGCAACTACCCTGCCCTTTTTACCTACACCCTTTCGTTTCTCCGCAGCCTGTGCGGCAGTTGTTTCACTGTTTGAGTAGAAGGTTTTGCTAAGTATCGCGTCAACCTCATCCGTACCAAGGGATGTACCCGTTTCCGCACCGGTCTGTCCGTGTGTTCTTTTATATGATATTCCTGCGTTTGAAGCTCCGTATCCGTTTATACCTGAACCGCTTCCACTCACATCATCTTCATCAGAGTCATCACTGTTTCCGTAACCTGCCAATACGGCCAGTATTTCCTTTGGAGTCTCCACATGCATATGCTCCCCGACTTCATTCCAGGGTACAACATATCCTGCCCCATGAGCACAAAATACGGAATCGGGCGTGTTGCGAAGATCACTTTCCGGAATATAACCCTTCTCTTCAATTACCTCTTCAGTGTTATGACACAGATCGTAGCCCGCAAGAGACAGTGATATGGTACCAGTGCCACCGGTATATGCTGCCAGATCCGCGGCATAATTCCTGATACTCACTACAGGAGCGGTTCCTGTAAGAACCGCAGTATCTCCCTCTATCACGGGTGCGGTGGTTTTGCCGTTCATCTTCTCGATATCCGTCATCGCCCTGCCGACTGCGGTTGTGGGAAGTTCTATCCTGTAGAAATAATACGGCTCAAGTAACAGGTTTTCAGCACACATGAGGCCCTGTCTTACGGCTCTGTATGTCGCCTGCCTGAAATCGCCGCCCTCGGTATGCTTGGTATGTGCCCTGCCGGCAGCTATGGATATCTTCATGTCTGTTATGGGAGAGCCGGTCAGCACACCTCTGTGCATCCTCTCACCAAGATGAGTCAATATCAGACGCTGCCAGTTCTTATCGAGCATATCCTCGCTGCACAGAGAACCGAAACTCAAACCGCTTCCCCGCTCGGCTGGTTCAAGCAGAAGCTGAACCTCCGCATAATGTCTCAAAGGTTCGAAATGTCCCATACCAAGGACAGGCGAAACTATTGTCTCCTTATACAGCACAGTTCCCGTATCAAACACAATGCTTATTCCAAAACGCGAAGCCACAGTTCCCTTAAGCACCTGAAGCTGTACCTCGCCCATAACTCTTATAAGTATTTCCTTAGTATTCTCATCATACGAAACGATAAGCTGCGGATCCTCTTCTTCAAGTATACGCAACCGGCCAAGAAGCACCGCCTGATCGGTTCCGTCGTCGGTGCTGACCTTATAACAGAGAACAGGTTCAAGGATCGGCATATTTATACCATCAAGCGTACCGAGTCCCATCCCCATCCTTATCGCACCAAGACCCGTAACCGTGCCTATCCTGCCTGCCTCAAGTTCATTTACGGCCTCAAACCTGTCTCCCGAATAAATCCTGATCTGATTGACCTTCTCATCACCGATCATGTCCTTATTACGGAGTACGCCCCCCATTACCTTCAGATGGGTAAGCCGATTGCCCTGTGCATCCCTGGTTATCTTAAACACACGTGCGGCAAAATCATCCGCATATTCTTTATTCACAGTAAACCGGCCGAGTACATTGATAAGCTCATCTGTTCCGGTAAGCTTAAGCGCCGAACCAAACAGGCAGGGAAACATCTTACGTTCATTGATAAGCGACGCAATACGCTCATCCGAAATTGGACCGCCAGTAGTAAGATACTCCTCCATCAGGGTCTCATCACAGGTAGCTATCGTTTCATAAATATCCTCCCCGATATCATTCGGCGTATCAATCGCGATACAATTATCATCAAGCTTATCCCTGATCTGTGATAACAGCACGTCCCGATCTGCGCCCGGCTGATCCATCTTGTTTACAAATATGATCGTCGGAACATTGTATTCCTTAAGAAGTGACCAGAGAGTCAGTGTATGTCCCTTAATCCCGTCGGATGCACTGATAAGCAGTATACAGTAATCAAGCACCTGAAGCACACTTTCGGCTTCGGCTGAGAAATCAACATGCCCCGGTGTATCCAGCAGTGTAACCGTAACATTATCAAGCTCAAGCTCTGCCTGCTTGGAGAATACCGTGATACCCCTCTCACGCTCAACGGAATAAGTATCAAGAAAGGTATCACGGGAGTCCACTCTTCCCAAATGTCTTATACTTCCGGCTTTATACAGCAACGCCTCCGATAAAGTTGTTTTCCCGGCATCAACATGAGCCACTATACCAAGGTTAATGTGCTTCATGACCACCTCATTACGTAAGCCAAAACTTCCATGCCCGATCACCTTTTCTTATGAAATACGATAACCCTGTCATTTACAAGTTCATAGTAGGAAGCTCCCACCTCTGTTTCATCAAGATAAAGCCTGAAAAGCATAAATACAGGATTATCGTTATCCACTCCGTAAAATTTACCCTGTTTGTTACCGGTTGAATAAGGTATTACGGCCGTAGTGTCATCAAGCTCGGTCCGAGCCATCTTGTATGCATAGAATTCATCATTCTTCGAAATATCCTCCGGAAGAAATTCATCGGCACTTCCGGAAACCATAGAGTCAAATACCGTACATACCCCGTTCAGCATGGGACGGGCATGAAGCACGGCATTAAAGTATTTCGCCTTACCCGTTGTCTTATGATTCACGCCGTATACTACGACAAAATCATCATCACTGTTAAGCTTAAAGTCCGGTGAGAGCAGGTAGGCGGCGTCATGTACATCTCCGTTTGCGTTTACATCATTGGTATATGCGGTAAGACCGTCTATGATCCCAATCTCGGTTGTCAGCTCCTCGTAATCATATTCATCCGAATACCGGTCAATGATCTCTTTGCGTATTTCATCAAGATTCTTTGTACATGAAGTTACCTGTGCGGCTTCATGTACACCACTTCCGCGGGGCTTAAGAGGTTTGGGGTCAAACGGAGCTTCCTCTGTTTCTTTGTTGGGGGTGACACGGTATACAGTCGCATTTTCCGGCAGTCCTTCGATATAATCATCATATGCCTTTTTGTCTTCCGGCTGCGAAATACGCCCAAAGAGACTGAAGGTATCTGCTCCCTTATCAAGTCCCATGTTATAAACATCTGCAGGTATTTCCATTACATTTATCATACTCTCCGTATACCCTGCCTGTACCAGACTTTCGGTAACCAGGTCACCTGTTTCACTGTTTGCACACATCACTATAACGGCTTTAGTTCCGAAAGCACTGTCTCCGTCATGCTTTGCATTAAGCATGTTGACAGGAGAACCAATGGAACCGAAAACGGTATGATACAGACCGGATTCTTCATCACCTATCGAAAAGAACCCCTTTTCCTTTGAATAGTCCCGTCCCTCCTTCTGTGCCTTAAACATGTCATAAGCGATAAATGACCAGTATTTACAGGGATCGGGAAGTTCGGTAATGACTACGACCGCCTCATCCTGACGCAGCTTGAAATGCATTCCTTCAGGTGAAAAATAGGGATTGGGTACATTCTGGCCGGGAGCATTGGGCAGATCAAGTATCAGATAATCCGACCCCGCATTGTTTCCGAAGCATGTCAGAAGCTTCCCCTCCGATGCAAGTTTTAATGTATCAAATCCGTACAGTTTACCTTTCTGAACCGTACAATCCTTAGCTTCCAGCTGTGATCTTACTTCTTCGGGATCATAAGATGCCTCATCATCTTTTGAAGTATCTGCTTCCTTGTTCTTATCGTCCGAAGCGTCTGCTTCCGCGTTCTTATTGTCCGAAGCGTCTGCTTTCTTGTGGAATACGATCACACGGTCATAAACCACCTCGTAATAGGAGGCTCCGGCCCCGGTATCTTCAAGATAGGAACGGAAGGCTACAAGCACGGGATTGCCGTTGTCAACTCCGTAGAATTTACCCTGTTCATTCCCTGTCGAATATGGAATAACAGCAGTATTGTCATCCATCTTTGTCCGCGCCATCTTATAGACATAGTATTTGTCCGCATCTTTATTTTCTTTGTCCAGCCATTCAGCCGCACTGCCCTGATACAGCGAATCATAAATGCTTGTCACTCCGTTGAGCATGGGCTTTGCGTACAGTACGGCATTCGAATATATACCCTTTCCCGCAGCGGTATGGTTGACTCCGTAGGTGACGATGAAATCGTCATCGCTGTCCAGGGTGAACTCAGGCGTCATCAGATACATGGCGTCACGATTATCACCCTTTGCATTGAAATCGGTGAAATACGCCGTCAGACCTTCGGGAACAGCAATTTCGGTCGACAGCTCTTCATAGTCATATTCATCGGAATACTTTTCGATCAGTTCGGCCCGGATAGAATCAAGCGTCTGTTCCGCATTTCCAAGCCCTGCGGATTCATGTTCGCCGGTACCTCTCGGGATTACAGTCTCGTTTTCATAAGGACTTTCATCAATCTCCTCTTGGGGAGTAACCCTGTATACGGTCGACTCTTCGGAAATATTCTTTAGATAATCCTCATATGCCTCTTTGTCCTTAGGCTGTGATATTCTCTGCAGGAAGGAGAAGGTATCTGCCCCCTTTTCCAGTCCCATATGATAGGTTCCTGAGGGAATGGGCATTACATTGATCATGCCACTGTCATATCCTGCAGCCTCAAGATCCTTAACAACCATATCGGTAACCTTCTTATTGGCGCCGATCACAATAACAGCCTCCGTACCGTATTCGCTGTCTCCGCTGTGCTTTATACTGGTCATATTGAGGGAATTGCCTATTGAACCGAAAATCGGATGATATATTCCCGTTTCGTCGTTTCCCACGGAAAACATTCCGGGTAAACCTTCGTAGTTCTTACCGGGCTTATCAGCTGTAAACATGACATAATTAATAAAGGAATAGTACTTGCATTCCTCCGGGAGCGGAGTTATCAGTACTATCGCCTCATCCTGACGAAGCTTATATTCCCATCCTCCGGGTGCAAAATACGGATTGGCGGGTGCATTGTCTACCTCAGGGTCGTCATACTCGGTGGCAATCTCGTCCGGCCATCCTCGTTCCTTCAAACCCACGGAGGTATCCTGCTCAGGTGCAGCCGGAAGATTGAATACAAGGTAAGCCGAACCCGCATTGTTTCCAAAGCAGCTGAGAAGCTTGCCTTCCGATGCCAGCTTTACCGTATCAAATTCACGAAAGAAGCCTTTCTGTACATACATACCATCTTCTTCCATAACCTTACGCAGCTTCCCGGCATCACCCTCATTCCGGTCACTCTTATCAGCAGCCATAACAGGCAGTGCACCTGCGATAACCAAAAGCATGACCGAAATAAATAAAGAGAGTCTTAACTGAATTCTTCGCATAATGGTTCCTCCTTAAAGCCTATTTTTTTGTCGTATAACTATACCTGCAAGCAGGTGTCCCTGTGAAAAACCCGCCCTTCTGTATGACGGATACTCCTCAGTTTCATAGGTACATATGCCTGTATCAATGATATTGTCAGGTGATACGCCTGCATTTACAACACTTATTGTAATTGCTTTTCTTAAGTCAAGACTGTATTTGCCGTCACCTCTCCCTGTAAGGAAGCTGTTTACCTCATCCTCCGAAAAGCTGTTCAGGAAATAGTCCTTAAGCTCTCCGGTAACCTCATAGCAATCAGCGCAGATACACGGACCTATGGCCACTCTGATATTTTCGGGATCTGTACCAAAGTGCTGTTCCATTACTTTTATCGCATTAACGGAAACAGTACTGCATGTGCCTCTCCATCCGCTGTGAACAAGTGACGCAACCTGCTTTACCGGATCATATAAATATACAGGAGCACAGTCAGCGGTCGACAGACACATAAGAATACCGGGTTCAGCCGTCACCATCCCGTCATAACCGTCTTCATGCCTGGTCGCAAACCTCTCATCCTTATACACGATCCTGTCTCTTTCTTTATCATCCGTTGCAAGCAGAATACTTCCCGAATGCGCCGCGTCAGCCATTACTGTTCTTCTAAGCCCTTCTCCAGCATAATCCTCAAGAACTCTTGTCCCATACTCCACCCCGGGTATATCCTTACGTCTCAGTGAATATCCCTTCTCAGTATACATGGCAAGAACCCTGTCGCTGCCACACATATCTATAGTTCTCATATTTACCTCATTTTGTGTAACTTTTCAGAACAGGTCAAAATACTTCGTATTTTGACCTGTTTTGCAAGAAAAGACATCCGTTCGGATGTCTTTCCCCCTTTTTTCAATTGAATCCTTTTCCATTCACAAAAAACATGCGTTCCGCATGACACGCCTCTGCTTTCAGCAGAGCCTGGTCCAATACGAATACCGAATTTCTGATGAAATTCGCTTTCTATATTATCACAACTGGAATACACCAACACTCTCTTCAATGACATTGGCTGCGTTCTTAAGTCCTTCTGTCTCGTTCTCGATGTTACCGATCATGTTGCCGAACTCTGTAGCGGAAGCGCTGGTCTCCTCGGTTCCGGCCGCATTCTCCTCGGCTATTGCCGTAAGGTTCTGAACAATATCAACCACATTTACACGTGCCTCGTCAAGTTTCTGCGTAGTGTCCGCAATATACTGGACCCCTTCCATTGACCGGTCGATACCATCCTTAACAATCTGGAATGCTTCGTTGGTACGCTGTACATTTTCATTCTGTCTGGTCATTATATCATGTACATGATTCATCGTCTCAACGGATTTGGTGGAATCGCTGATCAGTGAAGTTATTATCTCCTCAATCTTGCGGGCCGACTCATTTGACTGCTCGGCAAGCTTACTTATCTGACTTGCTACGACTGCAAATCCACGTCCCTGTTCTCCGGCACGGGCAGCCTCGATACTTGCATTCAGTGACAGCAGATTGGTCTCATCCGCTATTTCGGTTATAAGATTTGTGGCATCCCTGATCTTAAGTGCCGACTCATTGGTAGTATCGGTCTGCTGTGAGATCACATCTATGGCTTCCACGGTCTCTCTGTTAACGGAAGCAAGCTCTGCAAGGATCGCGCTCGCCTGATCCGATGATTTCTGCATCTCCACGGCGTTCTGCCTCAACTGTTCAACCTGAGCGCCTGTCTCCTCAACCATGTTACCCATAAGAATAACATTTTCCGTTGCCTTCTGCGTTTCATCGGCCTGAGAGGTCGCGCCGTCCGCTATCTCATGCACCGCTCTCTCCACCTGACCTACCGCATCATTGGCACTTTGGGATGTTGTATACAGACGATTGGACGATGAAAACAGATTTCCCGATTCCGTCTTAAGCTTTCCGATGATATTTGCCAGCTGTACTCGCAGCTCCTCAACATATTTACACAGATCGCCGATCTCATCCGATCTTGAAGCTGCCTTCTCGTCTACATGAACTGCAAGATTTCCCTTGCTGACTTCGCCGACGACAGCTATACCCTTCTGGATCGCGCTTACGATCCCGTTTGCGATAAGATACGATAATAATATGCTTATTATACATACGATAACGGCCGATATCACGATTATCCTTACAACACTGATAACCTCAGATTGTACGGCTTCACGGCTCTTGCCCGCAAATACCATACCGCAGATGCTTCCGTCGGGCTGATAAAGAGGGGTATAATAAGCGTAATACTTGACACCATTTACGTTTGCATTGTCTGTTTCGACTGTCTGCCCTCCGTCCAGAACCTTGGATGATATCTCGGCGGATGCCTGGGTACCTATAGCCCTCTGTCCGTCTGTTACAACGGATGTGGCATAACGTGTATCCCCGAAAAATACCGTCGTATCAATTTCGGATATTGCTTTGATATTGTCAAACGGCTCCTCGTATACGGTCAGATTGAACTGTCCCTTATATATATTGTCATGCTTGATCTGAAAATCACCGGATGATGCCGAAGTGACACGATCCTTTGTGGCAGTTGCCGCTGTCCTAAGTGCCGCATATACTTCCTCTGCCATCTTATCCTCTACAACTATGTAGGATATAATGCAGGAAATGATCGCAAGCACAATAACCGGAATAACTGACAGCATAATGACTTTACCCTTTAGTCTCATAGTGTAAACCCCACTTTCTGATTATAATAGTCTGTGCAAGTAAGTAAGAACTTAATTGTGAATTCAAACAACTATATTTTACCATTATTAATCAGTCACTTCAATTAAATTTGTACAATTTGCATACAATTTCAGCTTGTTTTGTGAATTTTATACAAAAATGAAGCGGACCCACCATCTCCACTAAGCTCTATTCTACTGTTACACTTTTTGCCAGATTACGTGGTTTATCTACATCAAGGCCCCTTGCGACACTCATGTAGTAGCCCATGAGCTGAAGCGGTATCACAGCTAAGGAAGCCTCGAATATTTCCTCGGTCTTTGGTATATATACGGTAAAGTCAGCCGTATCCTCTATCTCGTAATTGCCGCTGTTGGTTATACCGCACAGGTATGCACCTCGGCTTTTTACTTCCACCATATTTGAAACGGTCTTCTCATACAGATCGGACTGCGTAAGTACTCCGATGATAAGGGTTCCGTCCTCAACAAGGCTTATCGTTCCGTGCTTAAGTTCACCGGCGGCATATGCACCCGAATGAACATAGCTTATCTCCTTCATCTTAAGGCTTCCTTCAAGGCTGATAGCGTAATCGATCCCGCGGCCGATGAAGAAAACATCATGAACATTGGAGAACTTGGCGGTGAACCACTGAAGACGCTCCTTATCCTCAAGTGACCTCTCTATTTTCCCGGGAAGCGTTTTAAGCTCAGTAAGCAGCTCAGTCTGCCTGTCCTTGTCTATATTGCCGCGCACCATGGCAAGTTTTATGGCAAACAGGTACATCGCGATCAGTTGGGCGCTGTATGCCTTGGTGGTTGCGACCGCGATCTCGGGACCGGCCATCGTATACATTACATGATCCGATTCGCGGGCGATGGTCGATCCGACTACATTAACTACACCCATTGTCCTTGTACCCTGCCCCTTGGCTTCTCTTATAGCTGCCAGTGTATCGGCTGTTTCACCCGACTGGCTTATCGCAATGACTAATGAATCCGGTGCCAGTATCGGATTTCTGTATCTGAATTCCGAAGCAAGCTCGACCCTTACCGGTATCCTTGTCAGCTTCTCGATGATATACTGTGCCACCATTCCCACATGATAGGCAGATCCGCAGGCTGAAATGTTGACCGATGTAAGCTTCTTAAGATCCTCATCCTCTAATCCCACTGCGGAGAAATCGATCGTATCATCCTTTACATAAGCATTTATCGTATCCTGTACGGCCTTGGGCTGCTCATGTATCTCCTTCATCATGAAATGCTCAAAACCGCCCTTCTCGGCAGCTTCTGCATCCCATTCTATCTTTTTTTGTTCCTTGCCTATCTCCTCACCGTCGATATTATAGAAATGGACTTCATTATCCTTAAGGCAGGCCATCTCCATATTGCCTATGTAATATACGTTTCGTGTATATTTAAGTATCGCGGGAACATCGGAGGCAACGTAGCTTGCCTTGGCATCCACGCCTATTATCATGGGTGAATCCTTACGTGCAACCCAGATCTGCCCCGGATAGTCCTTAAACATGACCGCGAGAGCATAGGAACCCCGTACACGTACCATGGTCTTGGCAAGTGCATCAACCGGTCCCAGCCTGTATTTCTTGTAATAATAGTCAACCAGCTTCACAAGCGCCTCTGTATCGGTCTCGGAATAAAATGTGTAGTTTTTCTTAACAAGCTTATCCTTTACTTCAACGTAATTCTCAATGATCCCGTTGTGAACACCGACAACCTCGTAATCGTCGCTGTGATGCGGATGTGCATTGTTCTCCGAAGGCTCTCCGTGGGTTGCCCAGCGGGTATGTCCTATACCGCAGTTGCCCTTCATCGCCTTGCCGTCATCAGTCTTGTTGGCAAGCTCCAATAGTCGTCCCTTGGCCTTGACTATCTTAACGTTTTCATCCTTGTTCCTGACGGCGATCCCTGCCGAATCATAGCCTCGGTACTCAAGCTTCCTCAGTCCCTCAAGCAGGATCGGCGCCGCCTGTTTGTTTCCACAGTATCCTACTATTCCGCACATATTATTTCCCCTCCTTTAATATTCATTTCAACCGCAAAAAAGCAAAAAAGGCACCCCGGATGTTCTCCGAAGCGCCTTTGCTCTATCTGATTATTATATCAATATACATGCTTAAGTCAAGGCAAACAGCGCTGATTCTTAAGTAAAATTCAAAGGATCGTTGATCGATCGCCTGTCATTAACTCTTCTGTCACGTCCCGAACGCCTGTCCTTTCCGGAACGTTTCTCCTTCTTGGCCTGTTTAGCCTTATACATCTTTCCGTCGGCTTCTTCCATGAATGAGAACAGTGACTTATCCGTGGTTGGCGGTATCATTGTATATCCAAGACTGGCACCGAGAATGTATGGCGAATACTTACCTCTTTCATTAAATACCCTTATCTCATCCTGTATTCTCCTGATCTTCCCCGTGACCTCTTCCGTGCTTCCCGCCTTGCCGAAAACTACGAACTCATCACCGCCGAACCTCATCACTATATCATTTCCCGTTGTACACTCCGTAAGGATCTGCGAAAAATCAACGATATACTCATCACCCATCTTATGACCCATAGTATCATTTATGACCTTAAGCCTGTCAAGATCGGCAAAGATGATATAGGTATCCCGTCCTTCCTTTTTATATTCCTCGAAATCCGTATCGGCTTTTTTGAAGAAACCGTGCCTGTTGTAAAGCTTGGTCAACGGATCATAATAGCTTAGATCTTTGAGCCTGCTAATGTAGTCTTCCTGATCGTTGTGCCTCTGCGCGGACTCAAGCATATTTGAGATATTGGTAACGAACATGTGATACAGTTCGTACTCTGTCGCTTCGGGATAATTGGTGCTTATCAGATACCCGTAATAAGTGTCGCCGTAGTGGAGCGAGGAATAAATATACAGATTTCCGGAGCCCTCACAGCCGAATATTTCCCCCCGGCCAATGACCATGCTCTTCATTTCGCCGGTTTCGATATTGTAATGATAGGGTACATCAAGGAGCTTGCGCCTCTTGCCCCTGTCTATTACAACACTCATGATCGGAATGTTGAACTTCCTCTGATAATCCGGAAGTATCTCAAACATTTCATCAATTGAACGGTATGCCATGAAATCAGCAGCCGATTCGTTCACAAAGCCGGAATACCTGGCGCTGTCCATCGAAAACTTTATGAATTCGCTCAGGTAATCCTCCCTCTTGTTGTTATCCATCCGGCAATTCCCGCAACAGCTCGCACCCCGTATTACTTTCGGCTCTATCCTTATATCGTTTTTACCTTCCTTAAGCCCCCTGTAAGCAGCACGCCCTATCTTGTTCTCATATCTTTTGACGGATGTGATCGAAGGAATATTGTAGGAAGCCTGAGGGATATTGTCAAACCCTGTAATGATGTAATCATCGGGTACCCTGTATCCGTCATCCCTTAAACGGTAGAATATGCCCATTGCGTTCTGGTCGTTGACGCAGACAAAGGCATCGGCATCCATCATATTATTGCTCCTGAAATACTCATAAGCCTTGTATCCGCTGTCAAGATAGTAATTCCCGAAGTATATCCTGTCATCGGGAAGTTCATACCCATGGCTTAAAAGAACATCCCTGCAGGCATCGAGCCTGTCCTGCGCATCCACACTGTCTTCGGGACCTCCCACGTAATTGATCTTCTTTACACCATGATCTGTAATAAGATGCTCAACCAGCTCACCCATAACAACCTTGCTGCAACTGGTGACATTGATAAAATCCTCATCATAACTGTCAATGGAAACACAGGGCTTTTGGGCTTCCTTTACCTTATTGACGAGCATACGCCGTATCCGTGGGTTGTAGAAGGCGCTCGCATACAGAATAAAGCCGTCAAAACCGCTTAAGTCCATACGTCTTATGTATTCATATTCGCCAAGGTCGAACTTTTCATCCGTGGATACATAGAAAGAAAAAAGATGCAACTCATCATGGTTACGCTTACATTCCTCATATATCCCCCTGATAACCTCTCTTTGCGTATACAGATATATCTGACCTACAAACAATGCAATTCTCATACTGCTTCCTTTCGAATGACTCACTGAAGATCAACCCGGTCATGTTGAAAGTATTTTAACACGGGAAAGGCAAATGTACAATTAACTATGGCAAAAACACGGTTTATTGCATTAAAGAAGCGTGATATAATGTGAGCGGGTTCATGATCCTACACTCTTTATCTTTTACATACGCAGGAATACTGATCAAATGAGCAGGAACAATTCACATAAATTCATTATTATATCATTAATACTGCTGGTATCCCTTACCTGCCTTTATCTTTGGCATATAAGAAAGACCGGAGTCTCGGATGATTTCTTTGCCATGGATACCATTATGTCACTGCAGGCTTACGGAAAGGATGCGGATAAGGCAGTGTCAGAAGCAAGAGAGGCCATACTCGGCCTTGATGCCGCACTTTCCGTTACAAATAAGGACAGCAGCGTATACAGGCTTAACAGTACGGGCTCATGCAGTCTTAACGAAGACCTTCAATACCTCCTTGAACGAAGCATTCAAATACAGGAAATGACAGGAGGAGCCTTCAATATCTGCATATATCCCATTATGAAGGAATGGGGTTTTACCGAAAAGAACTACAAAGTTCCGGAAGAAGCCGTCATCTTAGAGTTATGTAAACTTGTTAACGGATCGAAGATCACAATTGACACAACGGCTGATTCGGTATCCCTCTCAGAAGATGCAATGATCGATCTTGGCGGAATAGCCAAAGGGTATGCTTCGATGAAAGCCCGGGATATACTTAAAGCCCACGGAATAAACAGTGCCCTCATTAATCTTGGCGGTAATGTCTGTGCCGTGGGGAAGAAACCCGACGGCTCACCTTTCAGCATAGCGATAAAGGATCCGGAACCTGATGATACCGGAGAAAACACATTTACCGGTGTTCTTAAGGTAAGCGATAAATGTGTCATAACCTCAGGCGGATACGAAAGGTATTTTGAAGAGGACGGGGTTACCTATCACCATATAATAGATCCGTCTACGGGCTATCCCGCGGCTTCCGGTCTTAAATCCGTCACCGTGGTATCCGACGATCCGACACTGGCTGATGCGCTCTCAACCGCCGTTTATGTAATGGGGAAAGACCGGGCCGTCGGTTTATGGCGCACCATGCGCGACAGGTTTGATCTTGTACTCTTAAGCGATACCGGACAACTGTATATCACCGAAGGACTTAAGGACTGTTTCTCTTCTAAGCTTGAGTATTACATCATTGAATGAATAAAAACCTGCCGCGGATCAACCGCGGCAGGTTTTTCTGAACCAACATGATGCTTCAGTATCCAAAGCCGTCTTTAGTCTTCTACATCTCTTCCGAAGCTTTGCTTGAACTGTTCCCTCGTGTATACCTTGGGGCTTTCGCTGTAAGATTTGGCGTATTCCTTTGCCTTCTTCTCCGAAGGAGCCTGAAGTGAAGTTCCGTCCGGCTTTACAAACCAAAACTTGTTCTTCTTCTCGTCAGATACTACCAAGCCTCCGTTAACATCTGCAAGCTGTTCGAGATTAAGTAAATTATCCTGTTTACCCATTTTATTGTCCTCCTTAATATTTTGATTTTAATTATCTGTTTTGAAATATGTTTTTCTATAATATTATACGGTTCGAAAAAAAAAATGGCAATCAAATCTCTGATTTATACACCGGCCTACAGGGTAACTCCCCTTTTGAATATTGCCATGTCATGATACCCCATCTTCTCAGAGCACACATATTCGCCCGATGCACAGGCAATGACCTTTTCGTACAGTTGCTTTGTCACCGTATCCTTATCGGTGTCGTCTACAAGAACTCCGGCATCAAAATCGATCCAGTTCCTTTTCCTGGCTGCAAGTGCCGAATTGGACGAAACCTTCATTGTAGGTACGGGTGCCGCAAAGGGCGTTCCCCTTCCCGTTGTGAACAGGATAAGCTGTACATGCGCAGAGGAAAGTGCCGTGGCTGCTACCGGATCGTTACCCGGAGCGTACAGAAGATTAAGCCCGTGTTCCTTTATACACTCTCCGTATCCGAGCACTCCGTTTACGGGAGAACTTCCTGACTTCTGCGTGCATCCGAGCGACTTGTCTTCGAGTGTGGAAATACCGCCCTTCTTGTTACCAGGCGATGGGTTCTCGTAAATACTCTGACCGTTGCTTATAAAGTAATCCTTGAAGCCGTTTATCATGCTTACAAGTTCATCAAATACCTTCCTGTCCCTGCACCTGTTCATCAGTATCCTCTCGGCGCCGAACATTTCCGGAACCTCGGTAAGGATACAGCTTCCTCCGCGTGCGATCACCTCATCTGCCACACGCCCGAGAAGCGGATTGGCACTGATTCCCGACAGACCGTCCGAACCGCCGCATTTAAGTCCTACGACCAGGCGTTCCACACTTACTTCTTCTCTTTTATCTTTTGACGCGGTATCAACAAGCTCCTTAACAAGCTTCTCTCCTTCTGCGATCTCATCCTCCACATCCTGGCATACAAGGTAACGAATCCTTGACTCGTCATGCTTGGGGAACTTGTCCCTTATATGTTCGATACCCGAGTTCTCACAGCCAAGACTTAATAGCAGTACTCCTCCGGCATTGGGATGGGTGCACAGATCGGCAAGTATCTGTTCCGTCGTTTCCTTATCCTCCTCAAGCTGCGAGCAGCCGTAAGGGTGGGAAAAGGTGACGATATCATCGATGCTTCCACCGTCCTCATTAAGATATTTACGTGTGTTCTCCACTATCTTCTTCGCTATATCATTTACACAGGCAACCGTGGGGATGATCCATATCTCGTTCCTTATACCCACCTCGCCGTTCTTCCTGACAAAGCCCATAAAGCTGTTGCTCAGTCCCTCAAGCGGCTTATGTTCATATGCGGAAACCGGTGTATATTCGTATTCAAGCTTCTCGGATAAGCCCGTTCTGATATTGTGTGTATGGACATGGGTACCGGCCTTTATATCTTTCGTCGCATAACCTATTACATTCCCGTATTTAATGACCGGTGAGCCCTCCTTTATATCCTCAAGAGCTATCTTGTGCCCTCTCTCGATATCTTCCTTTGCATTAAGGCCGTCCACACTGTCAACAGCTTCCCCTGCCTTTATCCCGGTAAGCGCCACCGATACATTGTCTGTCGGATTTATTCTTATCGTTTTCATTTAACAACCTCTTTTATTCAGCATTTTCTGTTTGCTTCGTATCCTGCCGTTATATCACTCAGCCGTATCAGCATTGCGTAACTTCGCAAGTTCGGCGTAATCGGTCTTAACCTTATCGGCCAGACCCTCAATATCCGACAGTTTCATTCCGAAAAACTTATCGGCGCCAAGCATCCTGTCTATGTATTCATCATCCGAAATCCCTTCACAATCCTTAAGAAAATCAATGATCGTGGGATCGTCGTTTATCTTGTATTCGCTTGACAGGCCATCCTTGATACGCTTTCCAACATAATCACCACCGGCATTTACACTACCTCTGTAATACAGAAGCAGAGCCGCAAGTGATTTCGTAAGACGGTCGGGAAGTTCCCCCTTCATCTTAAGGTAGTCAAGCAGGGTTGGCAGACACCTTGTCTTCCATTTCGACACGCTGTTAAGCGCAATGGAGGACAGTGCATGTTTGATAAAAGGATTCCTGAACCTTGTGATGACGTCATCCGCGAACTTATTAAGCTCATCCCTGTCAAGGTCTATCGTATCTATTACCTCGTCCCTGAGCATTCCTTCGACGAATTCCCTGATCTCTTCATCATCCATTGCCTCGAGCACATAATCATGTCCCTTAAGATATGCCCACAAAACAAAGGAGGTGTGAGCACCGTTCAGTATCCTTACCTTACGTGTCTTATACGGCCTGATATCCTTAACGAACAGGACAGGCTGTTCCGCCTTATTAAGCGGCAGTTCGGCAATGATACGTTCATCCTGCGCTATCACCCACAGGCCGAACAGCTCACCTGCCACCAGAAGCTTATCCTCATATCCGTTCCGCTTATACAGATCTTCCTCGTCATCTGCCGAATATCCGGATATTATCCTGTCTACAAGAGTGTTACTGAATACACAGGCTTCCTTTATCCATGTAATAAAGCCGTCCCTGAGCCTCCATTCGGACGCATGCCGGATAACGATCTCTTTAAGCACATCGGCATTATTGTCTATAAGCTCGACCGGAAGAAAGATAAGTCCTTTACTATTATCGCCGTTAAAATGTTTGTATCTTTCGTACAAAAGAGCCGTTATCTTGGCAGGAAAGCTTTTCTGAGGCTTCATGTCAAGGGTGTCGGTGCCATCGTACACTATTCCGGCTTCGGTTGTATTGGATATAATGAACCGAAGATCGTCAGACACCGCATACTCCATGTATTTATCGTAATCATCATAGCATGATATGGTTTCCACAACGCTTGTTATTATACGTTCCCGCTTAGTCGGTTCGTTATTCAAAAGGCCGCGGAGTGAAACCGTGTAATTACAGTCCTGTTGTCTGAAGGACTCCTTGAGAGTGCCCTTTCTTGGCTTGACGATAACTATCGACATATCCGTAATACCCTTTTCATTGGAAACATCGATCATCTCATCTGCAAAACCTCTAAGGAAATTCCCTTCCCCGAACTGCATCACCTTAACCGGTCTTTTTTGTTTACATACCATATCGGAAATGTTTTTCGACGTCATATCCGTTCCTCCATTCATATTGTAATGTTCTATCCATCCTGTCACATTCTACCATAAATCTAATGCAATTCAAAGACTGTAATTATCTCTCCCGCAAGATCGGTGACCAATTTAACATTAGCTCTGGTCGTAAATATTTCCTTCCCGTCGATCTCCGCCTTTATACCCGAAGGTGAATTCTCGATTCGGTAAACATGCCCTGCAAGCTCCTGTTCATAAATACTTTCGGCTTTCGTGGTACAGCCCCAGTACATAAGATCGCCTTCCCTGTGGACACCGTATATCCTTGATATGTACTCAAGCACCGACAGCATTGCCGGACCGTACGCATCCATTTCAGAGTCAAGCGAAACCCTCGATATCTCCCCTGTAAATGGATCAAACTGCTGAACGAACCTGCACTCATCCTTAAGAGCATCAAACAGGCAGCTTCCAAGCTTCGGTATAAGCTCATTGTATCCGTAATTCTCAAGTGCCCTTATCGCGCGCTGATATGTAAGCGCTTCGCTCTGTCCGCTCCAGTTGTTGGTGGTTATGTTCCTGAAAAGCGGATCACTTACCGAAACGGAAGGAAGCGGCATTGCCGTATAGAATTCATCCGGATTCAACAGATGCTCATTCACAAAACGTTTTGCCATATCGTTATCTATGCTGTTCCAGTACATGGCCCTTAATGTATTGTGATAAAGAACCTTCATCTCCCTGTGCTTATTGTCTCTGTCAAAACAGGTTCCGCGCTCTTCACTCCACAGATATTCCCTTATCCTTCTTTTGACCTCTTCAGCCTTTTTATCCCAAATCCCGGCAAGATCATCTCTGTGCAGCAGACGGCTCACCTTGCCAAGAGTTTCCCTTCCGGTATATGAGTAGCTCATCACATCAAGCGAAGCCATGGGTACCACACTGCAGCCTTCCGGCGGGTATTCCTCACTCCATGCATCCGGTGCATCCTCATAACGGAGAGCATTATCTTCGCCCGTGTCATATTTGCACCATGACTCAAGACAGCCATCCCCGTCGGAATCCCTCACACGCCACAGATAATCATCAAATCTCTCAAGGGTGGAATAAAGGAGCTCAAGATAGTCATCATCAAGCTCCGCAAGATAGTACATGTTAAGAGCCGGTGCCGGAAAACAGTAGCCCTGAAACTTGTTATACTGCGGGACTGCCTTCCCGTCTATGAGCGCTATTGAACCCGGAAGCCTGCCGTCCTCCCTGATATGTTCCATGAACATAAGCTGGTTGTTAAGACCGGTCTCAATATCCCGCTTGGCATACATTTCACCGCCCATGGGCTGTGTTTCGAGCCATATCTTATCATAGCCACCGCCTTCGACCAGCACCTTTTTCCCGCCGAAGTCCTTTATATTCAGAAGACATTTACGCTCAGCCTCGTTATATAGATGCTGTAATCTTCCATCACCTGTTTTAAAAGTCACTCGCGATATCGTATTCACTCTTATTCTCCGTTTCTGCAGATTCACTCATGATAAACGATGCTGAAATACCCAAACTCAGCTCCGGCCTTTCGTTCAAGCATATCATGTACATACATTCCAAAATGCGCACCGGTAAAGCCTCTGCAGTACTCATCGGTCAATATTTCCGTACTTCCCTGTGCGGGAAGCTGTGTGTAATTACCATCATTCCCGTAAAAAAAGCTGATCGTGATCCCGTCTGTTTCGATCTTCAGATCAACAGACTCATCGTCCGAAAGCCCGACAGGTTCGATAATGTCCGAAATATCACCCTTATCACTCTTAAGGAGTACGAGAACCGGATTACCTGCATCATCTTTGGTCTTTCCGAGAATATAGAAATTCATATTGTCATACATGTAGACAAGTCCTGCAAGATGCTCCGGGGCTTCAGGCTTAAAATACATCCTTGTTGCTGCCGTACAGGCCTTCTCACACTGCCTTGAGGCAATAAGCGAAACATCATGAAGTGAATTCAGAGATTCCTCTCCACGGATAATGAGCCTCTGTCTTTTGACATCCGTATAGGCAAAAGTGTTGTAATCACGGCGAGGTGACCTGTATCTTACATTGATCTGCGGTGTACTGAAATCATCACGAAAGTCCTTTTCATCCCCGTAGGGATACGGTCTTAGCAAGGCAGGCTCCTCTATTTCATCCATACAGTACCTGCTCCCGCTCTTTGTCCTGAAGAAACCGTCTTCATCCAATACGATCTCCTGAATCGCGCACTCTCTTCCGAGAATACATCCGCGCACCTCATTTGACGGTCTGGCGCAAAGGTGGACAAGATACCATTCTCCGTTATCCGCCTTCACTATATCTGCATGACCGCATTTCTGGAGGCCTCTGTTTTTGTCCGAGGTAAGCAGCGGATTGTCGGGACAGGTTTCATACGGATCGTACACATTCCCTGCTCTTGCGACAGTCACCACATGATCGTATCCCGTACCGCCTTCAGCGGTAAAAAGGTAATAATAGCTTCCTATATGATATATATGGGGTCCCTCACAGCATCCTATGCCTGAGCCTTCATATACCTTAATACGTTCTCCGATGGGTCTGAGTGTTGCGGGATCGATCTCCTGTACCGTTATCCCCTTAAACCCGTTTATCATATTTACAAGGTATTTCCTGCCGTCATCATCATGAAACAGAGAGGGATCGAAACCTATACTGTTAAGATACACGGGATCCGACCATTCCCCGTAAATATCATCAGTTGTAACCACATAATTGTTGGTGTTGTAGAAGCGCCCCTTCTTGGTCTTGACATCGGTATATACAAGATAGAATCTTGCTCCGTCAAAACTCAAACAGGGCGCCCACACCCCACCGGATGCAGGATCGCCCTTTAAGTTAAGCTGTGATTCTCTATGCAGGGGTGACCGGATCTGTTTCCAGTGCTTAAGATCTGTCGACTCAAACAGTCCTACGCCCGGCCACCATTCAAAAGTGGAAGTAGCAATGTAATACTTCCCGTTTGCCTTTATTATGCTCGGATCGGGGCAGAAGCCCCTGAGTATGGGATTTTTGATCATATTATCATCCTTTCAGTCCGCTGGTTCCTATACCCTCAACAAGATATCTGTTAAAGATAAGGAAAATAAGGAATACCGGAATAAGCGAAAGTGTGGACATCGCAAACATCGCACCGTAGTCGGTCTTGCTGGCGGCATCCGCAAACATCTTGATCGCAAGGGAAGCCGTATATGACTCTGGCTTGCTGAGATAGAGAAGAGGTCCCATATAATCATCCCATTTCCAGTAAAATTGTATGATAACGGTCGTTACTATTGACGGTTTGAGCAGCGGTAGGATTATATTGGTGTATATCGTATACTTGCTGCATCCGTCGATCGTTGCGGCCTCATCAAGCTCCTTGGGTATACCCTTCATAAACTGCATCATCTGATAAATGAAGAAGGCCTGTCCGCAATAATACGGAAGGATAAGCGGCACGTAGCTGTCTGCCAGTCCTATCCTGTACCAGATAAGAAACGAAGGTATCATGATCACCTGGCTCGGAAGCATCATTGTAGCCAGCATACAGGTGAACCAGAACTTCCTGCCTCTGAAATTCACACGGCAGAAAGCATAGGCGACAAGCGATGAGCTGATGACCGTTCCAAGAGTCGCCACAACCGTAATGATAAATGAATTAAGGAAGAATCTGGCGAATGAGGTTCCGGCAAATCCCTTCCATCCGGTGGAATAATTGCTTGCCTTAACTGTTCGCGGGATCAGACTGAGAGAACCTCGTAAGATCTCCGAATTATCTTTAAAGGAACCCGCTATCATCCACAAAACGGGATAGATCATGATAAAGCCGAATACTACAACAAGTACATGATATATGATTTTTCTTGTTGTCCTTGCGGAGTGCATCAGTCCTCACCTCCTTCCGAGAATACCCAGAACTTCGAAGTCTTAAAGATAACCAGCGTAATGATGCTCATCACGATAAGCATGAACCAGCTCATCGCGCAGGCGTAACCCATATGGTTGTACTTAAACGCCTGATTGTAAACGTTGAGGGCATACAGCATGGTTCCGTTGTTTGGGCCGCCCTGCGTAATCACAAACGCCTGAGTAAAGGACATAAATGCCTGTATCGTCTGCATTACGAGGTTGTACAGGATTATCGGTGACAGGCAGGGAAGGGTTATCCTCGCAAAGGTCTGTGTTCCGCTGGCGCCGTCGATCTTCGCAGCCTCGTAATAGGTGACCGGTATCTCCTTAAGACCTGCCGCAAATATTATCATCGATGAACCGAACTGCCATACCGTCATCAGAATGAGCGGATAAAGTGCAAGCTTCTGATCACCGAACCAGTTGACCGTCTTAAGACCCATATCCGAAAGCACCACATTTATAAGGCCCTTTCGTGCAAAAAGCTGTTTCCATACAAGTGCGACCGCAACACTTCCGCCTACAAGGGACGGAACATAGTACAGTGAACGGTAGAGGGTAACCATGTTGCTCTTACGTGTAAGCACAAATGCTACCAGAAGGGCAAATGCAAGCTTTAACGGAACTGATAAAAGCACGTATTTAATTGTTATGCCGAGTGATTTAATGAATACATCATCAGAAAACAACTGAAGGAAATTCTTAAATCCGACATACGTAAGTGTTTTCGATCCCATGGAATAATCTGTGAAAGAATAATAAAAAGAAGTAACTATGGGAATAAAAGAAAAGCATATGAAACCGAAAATGAACGGAAACGCAAAAACGTATCCCACTGTCTGGTTACTGTTCATAAACCTTGAAAATGCGGACGCTTTTTCAGCCTTCTTGGCCATGATAAAACCCTCCTTAAGTACACCTTGTACTATTTCTTTTATAACACAGGTACACTCCCACGAGAAGTGTACCTGTGCTGTTTTGTATCTTTTTACTGTCCTGATCCGTGTTTATTCAAAGAGTTTCTTCGCATCGGCATATGTTTTGTCTGACGCTTCTTCCGCAGTAATGTCACCTGCCACAACCTGCTGGATGTAATTACGGTAATTGTCAACAACCTCGTCCTGTCCGGCCGGGCTTAATACATTGATCTTCTCGGGTGTTTCGAAGGTACCTACAAGAGATACGTAATCATACATTTCCTTCTGGCCGTCGGTAGCCTCAGCTTCAAGGGCCTTACGCACTTCATCATTGATGGGGATACCTCTTTCGCCCTTAAGAACGTTGTTGCATTCAACACTGTTCTGGAACCAGCTTATGAACTTTGCAGCCTCCTCCTTATACTGACTGTCCTGTGATACACAGAGCATCTGGGATGACTGGATCACTGTTCCCGAAGGTCCGTCCTTCTTAACACGCGGAACCGTTGCAAGTGCAAGTGTACGTCCCTCCTGGGCACAGATATCATAGATCGTAGGGAACTGGTTGACAGCAACCCAGGTCATGGCAGCCTCGCCTGTTACAAGGAAATCATTCTCTATATCCGTGATCTCCATCTCAGCTCCGGCATCGGGTGAAGCTCCGGCTCCTATAAGGTCGGCTCTCATCTGTATGTACGGTGTGAGCATCTGCGCGTCTTCAAAGCCCATGCCATCAAGAGCAAGATTAAAGAAGCTGTTCTCACCGACATTACCCTGCTGTGCAATGTAGGTTGAGCATCCTGCAATGAACTCGCTGGATGTGAAGCCCGATGAACCGAAGTTGCCTGTATGCTCATGGATCTTCATAGCCGCGTCCGCAAAATCATCCCATGTCCAGTCCTCAGTAGGAAGAGGAACTCCTGCCTCTTTGAACATATCCACATCATATGCTATACCATAGGTGTTAAGTCCGTTGGAAAGTCCTATCTGATTTCCTTCGGTATCCTGTGTTATTTTAAGATATGCATCGGAAATACCCGAGGTATCTACCGCACCGCTGTCAATGAACTCATTCAAATAATATATCTTATCAATGTACTCGGGGAAGTTACCTCCAAGCTGGAAGATATCCCACACCTGATCCGAAGCCACCAGCGTCTTGAGCTTCGTAAAATAACTGTCGAAATCATAGAACTCGTACTCGATCTTTACGTTGGGGTTCTCCTTTTCATACATTTCAATAACCTCTACGGTTATATCATGTCTTGTCTGTGAACCCCACCATGCCATACGGAGTGTTACGGGCTCTCCTTCCGCAGTCTCTGCCGCATCTGCCTGTTCACTGTCTTCTTCTGCTTCAGCTTCCGGCCCGGCTTCCGCCTCAGCCTCTTCCGAACTCTCATTTTCCGCCTCTGCAGGCTGTGCTGCCGCAGGTGCTGATGCTGTGCTTCCCGCACATCCTGTCATCCCGATGATCATGGATGCAGTAAGCAATGTAACCAATAGTTTCTTCATCATAATGTATTGCTCCTTTCCCTCTCCAAGGTCACTTATTTGACATCCACCGGACCGTGACGGATGTCATGTAAGTTTTTTGATGTTTTTGATTTTAGAGCCGGATACAGTTCAATAATACCAAAAAATTAGCTGTTTTTTTAAAAAACTACAGATTTTTTATCTTTTATGTGTTATAATTTTAACAAATATTTGTATTGGATGAACCCAAAACAGCGAAAAGCCTGTTCTGAATATTTTAAAACGAAATGGAGGAAACCGGGTGGAATCGGATTACAATCAAAGCGGTATATATATAGACAAAAAGATGAGGCGTCCGTCCTTTGGCATGGACTACGACCACACCCACAATTACTGCGAGATATACTATCTCAAAAGCGGTGCCTGTACATACACCGTCAACAGACGTTCCTTCCATTTGCTCAAGGGCGATCTGTTCATAGTGAAGGCAGGTGATGCTCACAGATCTTACTATGAAGGTAACGTCAATTCGGAACGTATCGTTATTTCCTGCGAATTAAGCGCCCTGCCCGAAACCTTTATGGAAGCTCATGAGGATATCTGTAATATGCTCTCTTCCACAATGAAGGTAGTCCTCAGCGAAGGCCTTCGCCAGAAGGTGGAGAATATATTTGAACAGATGTTGTCCGAGGCACAGACTCCCGATGATTACACCTCGGATTTCATGCGTCTGCTGATGATGTCCTTCCTTCTCACACTGCAGAGAAGCGGTGTATTTGTTCATGAGCATCCGGAAGGGAACATGGATATCAGCTCCGACATAGAACAGGCGATCAACTACATAGCCCTGAATTACTCCTACCCGGTCACACTGGATGAACTGGCTGAGGAATTCAGCCTTTGTCCCTCCTATTTTTCCAAGAAGTTCAAATTGCAGACCGGTTCTACCTTCAAGGAATATCTTAATTACATTCGTATGAAACAGGCAACACAGATGCTCATAACTACCGATGATTCAATAACAAAGATAGCGTTAAGCTGCGGCTTCAACAGCTCGAACTATTTCAAGGACTGCTTCAGAAAGAAGCACGGGATTTCGCCCCGGGCCTTTCGTGAAGCATATAAGCAATAAGTGCTATGATAATGACCTGCTCAAACATTTTAAGTTTTTTAAATTTTTGAATTGACAAAACAACATATGTAATGTTAATATTCAGTTACACATACCGGAACCGGACCGCCGGCTGTGAATTATTATAACTGGAGAATTCCTATGATCTATAATGTTCAGGATTACGGAGCGGTCGGCAACGGTGTTCATGATGACACATCCGCCATTCAGTCGGCTATCGATGCGTGTTTTGCTTCCGGCGGCGGACAGGTGTTATTGTCAGGCTCACATATATACAGATCGGGAACCATTGTTTTACGCTCCAACATTGATTTTCATATTGATAAAGATACCGTGCTGAAGGCAAGTGACAATATAAGTGACTTTGACCCGTCCGGCAATTACAACGCAAATGAAGCAAAGGTGACTGTCCCAACGTACGAAAGCTGTGAATATTCGGGCAGTCCGACACTGTTTTTCATTTATGCAAGGGATGCGTCGGATATAACCGTATCAGGGGAAGGAACAATCGACGGTAACGAGGAGATATTCTATGGAACGGTGACTCCGTGGCACATAGACGGTGCGTTTTATCCGCGTGTTCCGATGCTGTTTCTTGAAAATATCGAAGGATTGACGATTACCGGTATCACCCTGCGGCGAAGCGCCTTTTGGACCATTCATCCGGTAGGCTGCCGGAATATCCGGATCGAGGATATAACCATAGATAATAACCGGATCCTGGCCAACTGCGACGGCATCGATCCCGACCATTGCAGAAATGTAAGCATCAGCAGATGCAGGATCAGTACGGCCGACGACTGTATTGTTTTCAAAAATACGGAATACGGTATGGATTACGGACCATGCGAGGATATTACGGTTACAGACTGTGATCTGTCATCAACAAGCGCTGCCATCAAATTCGGCACCGAGAGTGAGGATCTGTTCAGAAACATAAATATCCGTGATATCCGCATTACGGATACAAACCGGGGGATATCCCTGCAGTTAAGAGACAGCGGAAGCATCGAGGATGTGAACTTTCACAATATCACCATCGATACCCGTTTCGTATCCAAAAAGCACTGGTGGGGAGATGCGGAACCGATAGCCATCACCGCTGTCAAGCGTAATTCCGGAACCAACATCGGGCATATAAGCAACATAAGCTTTAACAATATCACGTGTAATTCAGACAACGGTATACTTATTTACGGTGATGAATCTGTCAACATCGGGAATATCTCATTCAGGAATCTCACCTTAAATATAAAGGATGACGCACAAGAAAGAAGGGACGAACATGATCTTCGTCCCTGTGATGATATTCCGTTTGTGAAAGCCAAACCGGAACGCTTCTTTATACGAAACGCAGCCGGTGTTTCTATTGATTGATAAAGGTCCCGCAGAAATCAGGCTTAAGACACGGTGACTTAGGACACTGACGGTTCCAATGTCATCTTACAATGTTACCTCGTTGGCACATTTGCCCGTATTGAAGTACTCACTGATATTGCCAAGTGTAGTTGATGCAATGTTGGTGAGTGCTTCCTGTGTAAGAAAGGCCTGATGCGAGGTTACAATAACGTTGGGCATGGAAATAAGCCTTGCCAGCGTATCATCTTCAAAGATATGTCCCGATCTGTCCTCAAAGAAGACATCAGCCTCTTCCTCATATACATCGAGGCAGGCGGCACCGACATGGCGGTTTCTGATACCATCAAGCAGTGCATCCGCATCAATAAGCGCACCTCTTGAGGTGTTGACAAGTACAACACCTTTCTTCATCTTCTTTATGCTCTTTTCATCGACCATATGATAAGTCTCTTCGGTAAGCGGACAATGGAAGGATATTATATCACTCCTCTTCCATATATCTTTAAGGTCTGCATATTCATAATCAACGTCCTTTGCGGGGAACTTATCATAGGCAATTACATTCATTCCGAAGCCCCGGCAGATATCAATGAACACACGTCCTATCTTACCGGTTCCGACAACCCCGACCGTCTTGCCGTGAAGATCGAATCCCATAAGTCCGTTAAGGCTGAAATTAAAATCCTTGGTTCTTATATATGATTTATGGATCCTCCTGATGGAAGTAAGCAACAGGGCCATTGCATGTTCGGCAACGGCATAGGGCGAGTAAGCGGGTACTCTTACAACACCGATCTTTCCTTGAGCCGCCTTTATATCGACGTTATTAAAGCCGGCACATCTTAATGCTATCAGCCTTACGCCCTTCTTTACAAGAGCATTTATCACCTTCTCATCAACCGTATCATTAACAAAAACGCATACCGCGTCATATCCCTTGGCCAGCTTGACCGTATCCTCATCAAGCTTGGTCTCGAAATATTTGATCTTAACATCTCCTGCTTCATTAGCCGTATCAAACGAGCTTATGTCGTAATCCTTTGCATCAAAGAATGCTATTTTTAACTTACTGTTTTTGTCTGCCATGTTGTTGATCTCCTTTATAGTGAACGAATTTAATTAATTGACCCAGACATACTTCTTTATGATACCCGGAGCCAGTGTTATGTCAACCAAATATTCGGTAACGGGCTCAAAGTCCTCACGGAATCTTACTTCCCGTGCTTTAAATACTTCACCCGTTACAACATCCTTAAGACCGTCGACCTTTTTCGATGTATGAACTGTTACATGGGACGGATTTATATCCGGCTTGACATACTTATACATTATCATACTTCCGTCACTGTATGTAAACATCGAGATGTTTCTTCCCGAAATATATGTGTCATTGTCAGGACTTATAAAGGCACGCTTGAACACATCCGTTACTGCCTTGGGAAGCCTGTACAGATCCGCATCATTGTCGGGAACAGACAGTACATATATCCTTCCCCTGCCATAGGTGCTGCGAAGGAACAGGGATGTATGCAGATCTCCGTCTCCCCCGTTTAACAGCGACCAGGATTCGTTGTTCCCGTGAATGATCTCCGGGAACAGAACCGGTTCACGATGTTCGATATATCCCGCCTCATCTCCGGTTATATGATATCTGGTAACATTGAATTTCTTTCCCGTAAGCCTTGCTTCGGTAAGTCCTGCCTTCCACAGCTTATCATTCGCTTCACGCAGAAAGCCCGTGGTTATGACCGCATCGCCGCCTTTTTCTGTATATTTCACCAGTTTATCTATGATATCACTGTCACCGAGCGCGGTTTCCGTAAGAAGAAGCTTTGGGGCATTTGCCGGGAAGAAAGGGGTCGGTTCAACAGGAATACCTATCATGCCAAGGCGCATCTCAAGATGATTTTCACCACCTGATGCATGAGGTATGTACACGGGGATTCCAACGGGTCTGCCTGTTCCCTCAAGCATATCGTCTATCCTGCCAAGCTGCAGTCCCATTGCACATACAAAAGGATTGTCTATAAGATCGCCCCACTGGAAATGCATCAGCTCCTTTGCACCGGCAAATGCCGTAAGATAGGCCTGCTCCAGATATCTGTCGATCGACCAGCACTGATATGTATCAAACCATCCTCCACCGCATTTCCCGGGCCATGCATTATCCATGAAGCGTACCAGCGAATAGCTCAGATACTCCGGAAGATGCTGATCCGCATACGTCGGACTTCTGGTTTCCGTTCCTATATAGGTCGCATCGAAGATATCCTCCTGATCCCCCGGTAAATAGCCGGTGAAGTGGAAAGATTCTCTCCAGTTGGGATATTTTATCACCATCTTAACCTTAGGATTAACTGATCTTGCCGGATCTGCAATAAGTTCTTTGGAAACCTCCCTCATAAGCTCCCTGCGGAAGGTCACCCAGTCCCTATCCCCCTTAGCCTTAATGCAGCTCTCACAGGTACAGTTGGTAAAATAGAAATCGTCAAGTATTACCTCATCGAAATGCTTCGCGGCATCAATAGAGATCTGTTTAAGTGCTTCTCTCGTAACCGGATCTGTATAGCACAGGGTATTGAAGATGCGTCTCTTCCCGTCATCCTTACCGCCGGGTCTTTCGATGATCGTCGTTATTCCGCCAGACACTTCTACACCCTTATCCTCTAAGAAGCCCTTGATCATCATAAGCTTATCTTCCGCTATATCAATATCGCCGCGATGTGTCTCAAGATACACTTTATCAAGACCTATGTATTTCTCTATAAAGTCATATCCTGCCTTTAACCCGTCCGTGGTGATACCAAGCGACACCCATGCCGGTATATACACAACGGTCTTGAAATTCCTGTAATGTGAACTCATGCAATAACCTCCGTATTTGGTAACTTTTCTGAATATCTACTATTTTACTATATTTTGTTATTGCTGTGAAGAAGGAGAAGACAGGAGGCAGACATTGGGAGAGACACGATGGCAGAAAGAAAAGATACGGGCAGGCACAGGGACGGGCTCAACCAATGAGCCTGTCCACTGCTTCTACCGTGTTTTCATAGCTTCCGAATGCGGTCAGACGGAAATAACCCTCTCCGTGCGGTCCAAAGCCCGAACCCGGAGTTCCGACAACATTGGCTGATGTGAGCAGATGATCGAAGAACTCCCAGCTTGTCATGTTATCGGGTGTCTTAAGCCATATATAGGGTGCGTCCACACCGCCGGAAACACTGTAACCCGCCTGTTTTAAGCCGTTCAAGATATAGGTTGCGTTCCTCATATAGTAATCGACCAGTCCCTTTATCTCCTTCCTGCCTTCTTCCGAATATACTGCTTCTCCCGCTCGCTGAACGATGTAAGGCGCGCCGTTGTATTTGGTTCCGTGACGTCTTGCCCACAGTGAATGTACAGCTACATCATCAATCATCAGATCCTTCGGCACAACAGTATATCCAAGCCGCACTCCCGTAAAGCCGGCATTCTTGGAAAAGGAATGAAGCTCGATGGCACAGGTTCTTGCACCGCTGCACTCGTAGATGCTGTGAGGTACACCCTCGGTCCTTATATATGCTTCATAAGCGGCATCATAGATGATCACCGAACCGTTGTCATTGGCGTAATCCACCCATTTCTGCAGCTCTTCTCTGCTTATGACAGCTCCCGTAGGGTTGTTGGGGAAACACAGATAAATTATGTCGGGAACCGTATCGGGTATTACCGGAGCAAACCCGTTATCCTCCGTACACGGCATATATACTATGTCGGTGAAACCTTCAAGTACTTTATCGTACTCCCCTCCGCGTCCTGCCATTACATTGGAATCAACATATACGGGATAAACGGGGTCACAGACGGCGATCTTATTGTCAAGCGCGAATAATTCCTGGATATTTCCCGAATCACACTTGGCTCCGTCGGAAACAAATATCTCATCGGGTTCTATATCACAGCCTCTTGCCTTATAGTCGTTCACTGAAATCGCATTTCTTAAAAAGTCATAACCAAGGTCGGGGGCGTATCCCCTGAAGGTTTCGGCCCTTCCCATTTCATCCACTGCCTTATGAAGCGCTGCTGTAATGGTTGGTGTAAGCGGCTGTGTAACATCTCCTATCCCGAGTCGTATCACTTTCTTATCCGGATTGTCCGCTATAAATGCATTGACTTTCTTACCTATTGTCGAGAAAAGATAGCTTCCCGGAAGCTTTAAATAGTTTCTGTTTACCTTTACCATATCAAATCCTTTCCGAAACATGGAATGATTCCCTGTTCCACTTTTAAAGATTATTTGTAACTATTCAGAACAGGCTCAAAATACTTCGATCACGCCGTCAAATACCGTCTCGGCCGGTCCGGTCATATACACATGACCGTCATTCTCATCCCACAGGACTTCAATATCTCCGCCAGGAACATGCACGGTGACCTGCCTGTCCGTCAGCCCGTTTAAGATACATGCAACTGCCGTTGCACAGCAGCCTGTCCCGCAGGCCATCGTCTCACCTGTTCCGCGCTCCCAAACACGCATATGAACACTGTTCCTGTCATCTACCCGGACGAATTCAACATTAGTCCTTGCCGGAAAGCATTCATGAACCTCGATGACCGAACCAAGTCCCTCAATATCAGTTTTATCGGGATCCATAAAAAATACCGCGTGGGGGTTCCCCATCGACACGCAGGTCATATGGTACTCATACCCGTTTACCGTTATCGGAGCGTTTATTACCCTGTTTTCATCCGTGCCTGTGCTGCCGCCCCACATACCCGAGGACGAAACCGCCACGGGTATCTCAGAACTCCTTAGTTCCGGAGTACCCATATCGACCTTCACGCTTCCGGCAACACCGTCAATCGCATTTATCCATATGCTCTTTATCCTGCCGAAGCTTTCTATGGTTATCTCAGTCCTGTCCGTCATTTTGTGGTCATATACGTATTTGGCAACACACCGTATACCGTTTCCGCACATTTCGGATCTTGTTCCGTCCGCATTGTACATCTCCATCTCAAAATCAGCTTTATCCGAAGGATTGATAAAGATTGCCCCGTCGGATCCTATTCCGAAATGCCTGTCGCTTATCTTCCTTACAAGATCACTCTTTTTATCATCTGCGATCTTTTGTGTAAATCCGTTTATATATACATAGTCATTTCCGCATCCGTGCATCTTGGTGAATTCTATATTCATGGAAACCTCCCAAACTCAAAAAGGCGCTTTGGATCTGTGTCCAAAGCGCCTTCGCTTAACTTAGAAAAATATAATACTTTTATTCCGTTTCGTCAAGAGTCAGATCAACATGAATGTAAAGTCAGATTGACATGAATGTAAATTACTTGTTACAATCTTAAAGAATAGTAACTATTCAGAAAAATGCGTAACTATTCAGAACAGGCTCAAAATACTTCGTATTTTTCGCTGTTTTGGATTCATCCAATACATAAATTTATAAAATACAGTTCTTACAAGCAAGCTTGACGCCCTGTATTTTAAAATTTATGTGCTGTTCTGAATAGTTACAAAATTGCAACAATAGGAGGTGCACATGAAAAACAAATCTATATTTCACAGGAAAAAAGCATCTTTGATCCCGATCACAGTGCTGCTCATCAGTATCGCACTGGTATTCCCCGTTTTTGCGGCAGAAAGCAAAGGCGCGGACAAACAGGAACACACGCTTCCGCCTTTTGTAAAAGCAGACGCTGATGTTGTCGCTGTTTTCGCAAAAGCACAGGCTCAGAAGCTTGTACTGCCCGAAGACCTCCGGATAAATGATGCAAATGAGGACATGATCGACACGCTATGGATCTATTATTCCGATAACACATTCGATCAGTACGCACAGACAAATATAGGATATGAACTGTTCAGTACAGGAACATATTCTCTCAGTGAAGGCGCTGACTTTATTGTAAAAGAAGACGAAGATGAAATCATTACAATAAACCGCACACAGAAGTTCGGCTTCGGTGATAATGGTCCCGGGCTTTACGATTATAGTTCAAGCCATGAATACAATCTCAGATCACTCGGTTTTAAGCAGCTGTACGGTGCCAAAGAAGACGCCCCAAAGGTCGAGGCGATAATGGGTGATGACAATGAGCTGTACTATAAGAACGACAACGGGGTAGTATATCACTACGATTCAATATGGATCATGTCAGATGATATGAGCTTCGAGAAATATATATTTACAGACGATGACGTTGAACTTTACGAGAGCGGAACTTACGAATTTGATGAGACCGGCGATTTCCGTATGATCGGCGGGAAGGGGGAAGAAAACGGTACCATCACTCTTACATATGACTATAATGCACGTTATGAAGATGCAGACCCGGGAGATATTGAACCGGTCACCTTCGATCTTAAAACCCTCGGTCTTACATTCTACTATGAGAAAGCTGCAAGCGAACCCGGGGAACCTGATGATAAGACTGATAAAGCCAAAGACGAAAAAACTGCTGATAAGACTGATAAAGCCAAAGTCGAAAAGACTGAGGATAAGACTGATAAAGCCAAAGTCGAAAAGACTGAGGATAAGACCGATAAAGCTAAAGACGAAAAAACTTCCGATAAGACTGATAAAGCCAAAGACGAAAAAACTGCCGATAAGACCGATAAAGCCAAAAACGAAAAGACTGACGATACAGATGCGAAATCATCCGGGGTCATTGACGAGGAGCTGGAAACGGTTTTATCCGGTTTCGCAGATGAATATGGGTTTACAGACGAGGAAAAGGATCTCTTTGTAGAGTTCGCCAGCTCCATATTTACTCTTATGGAGTCTGAGGAAGCCAATGAAAGCCTCGAAATGTTCAAGAGCAATATATCGGACTACTACTCCGATGAAACAGTAGCTCAGATCTCGGAAGCACTTAAGGCATTCGATCAAAGTAACTCCGGTCTGGAAGATGCCTGGGATGAGATCATGCAGGATTACCAGTACATTGTGACCAGGGAACTTTCAGAGGCGTATGAGGATATACAGGAAGACGTTATTAAGGAAGCAAAGAACGCAATACCCTCAAAGGCTGATATACCGAAAGCAAAAGCTAAGGAAATAGAAAAGATGACTGAAGATATGGCTGAACTTATAAGTGCTTCGGTAATGTACAATCTTTCCGATATGTTCAACGTATTCGATATTCTTTCTAAAGACGGTAATTTCTCCTTAAATGAAAATGTCGAAGCCTTCAGGGATGCAAATATAGTATCCGAAGAGGATATACAGGCGAAGATCGAAGAATACAACGCCCTCAGGGAAGCCTATCCTGATATCGCGAAAAATGAAACCGCGATCATCAAAAAAGTGAATGAATCCATAAATGATGAGTTCGAGGAAGCTTTCGCTAATATAAGAAAAATAATGCAGGAAGACGTTGATGAAATTCTTGAAGGATATAATGTTTCAAAAACCGATAAAAAGATGATCGTCAATATGTTGCTTTCAATGTTTGATCAGATCGATGAAGAATTTGAAAAGGGACTTAAAGAGAATATATCGGTAGACCGGATCATATCAGGAAAACCGGAATAATTTGACAGTAACTATTCAGAACAGCACATAAATTTTAAAATATCAGACGTCAAGCTGGCTTG